>JASJBC010000087.1 GCA_030066715.1 Acidimicrobiia bacterium | reverse complement strand
GGCGGGATCACCCAGCACATCGGTGCCTATCAGGTGGAACGCGACGGCAGCAAGATCACGTTCATCGATACCCCCGGTCACGAGGCGTTCACCGCCCTCCGCGCCCGTGGCGCCAACGTCACCGACATCGCCATCATCGTCGTTGCCGCCAACGACGGTGTCATGCCGCAGACCGCCGAGGCAATCGCACACGCCCAGGCCGCAGAGGTGCCGGTCATCATCGCCATCAACAAGATGGACCTGGAGACCGCAGATCCGCATTCGGTCCGAGCCGCACTGACCCAGCACGGCATCGTGGTGGAGGATCTGGGCGGCGAAGTTGTCTCGGCAGAGATCTCAGCCCTCACCGGACAGGGTGTGGATGACCTCCTCGAGATGGTGTCGCTGGTTGCCGAGGTCGAGGAGCTCAAGGCCAATCCGAGCGCAGCCGCCGTCGGCACCGTCATCGAGAGCCGTCTCGAAGTTGGACGAGGGCCGGTGGCAACCGTGGTGGTGCAACGCGGCACGCTCAAGCAGGGCGCTTCCATCGTCGCCGGTGCCGTCTCCGGCAGAGTTCGGGCAATGTTCGACGATCAGGAGAACCAGGTGAAGACGGCGGGGCCGTCAACACCGGTGCTGGTGATGGGTTGGGACGATGTGCCGACCGCAGGCGACATGTTCGAGATCGTCAAGAACGATCGCACCGCGCGGAAACTCGCGGACGAGCGCAAGCACGACCTCCGCTCCGCCACCCACATCGTGCCGACGGCGACGGAACGTCTCGAAACGCTGCTCGAGAACCTGCGTACCGCCGACCATGCGGAGCTCCGCATCATCGTCCGCGCCGATGCCATGGGCTCGCTGGAGGCGATCAGAGACTCTGTGCGGAAGATCACGCGCGAGGACGGGAAGGTGTCGCTCATCCAGGGCGCGGTTGGTGGCGTCACCGCCAACGACGTGATGCTCGCCGAGGCGTCGGATGCGATCATCTACGGCTTCAACGCCCGCCCCGACGCTGCGGCCCGCGCCGCAGCCAAGGATGCCGGCATCGATATCCGCACCTTCTCGATCATCTACGAACTCCTCGACGACATCGAAGGCATGCTGCTCGGCGAGCTCGCTCCCGAGGAGGTCGAGTCGTTCCTCGGTGTTGCAGATGTGCGTGAGGTATTCCGAGCGCCCCGGTTGGGCAGGGTCGCAGGCTGCTACGTCACAGAAGGTGAAATCAACCGGAACGCTCGCGCCCGGGTCGTCAGAGACGGCGTGGTCGTCTACGAAGGCCGCATCATCTCGCTGCGCCGGTTCAAGGACGACGTGCCTACGGTGGCGGCCGGCTTCGAGTGCGGCATCGGTCTCGAGAACTTCAGGGACATCAAAGAGGGCGACACCATCGAGTCCTTCGAGGTGCGCGAGATCGCTCGCGTCTAGCCGATGTATGCGGCGGTGATGCGCCTGGATCTCAGAATTCGGGACGCCCATTCCCTCAAGGAGAAACGGCACGTCGTCAAGTCCGTGTCGAGCCATGTGGCCAGGACCTTTGGCGTCGCCGTCTCGGAAGTCGATCACCAGGACCTGTGGAACCGGGCGACGCTCGGCGTGGCCGCCGTTGCGCCACAAGCGTCACAGCTCGACCGTATCCTGCACTCTGTCGAGAAGCACATGCGGGAGCGCCGCGATGCGGAGCTGATCGGTGTGAGCATCAGCCATTTGGAGAGTCCAGAGTGAGCAAGCCTCCGTCTTCCAGGATGCGCAAAGTCAACGAGCTGCTGCGCGAGTTGATCGCCGAAGAATCGGCGGATCTCAAGGACCCCCGGATCGGGTTCCTGACCATCACCGGCGTCGACACGGCCCCGAATCTGCGGACTGCGCGCGTCTACTACTCGGTCATCGGTGACGACGAGCAGCAGAAGGAGACTGCGATTGCTCTCAAGGGCGCAGCCAAGAGGTTTCAGGCCGCCATCGGCCAGCAGACCCGCCTCAAGTACACACCCGTCCTCGAGTTTCGGGTCGATCCCTCGATCGAGCAAGGGATCCGCATCGACGCTCTGCTGCAACAGTTACATGAGGAGGATACGAGCGATGAGTGAGGCTCTGCGGAAGGCTGCGGCTGCGCTGCAATCGGCCGAGACGGTGGTCACGATGGGTCATATCGGCCCGGACGGAGACTCGCTGGGCTCGATGCTGGCGATCGCCGCGGGCGCCGCCAACGCAGGCAAGAGGGCCTACGCCACCTTCGGTGAGCCTTTTGTTGTCGGCAAGCAGTTTGCGTACCTCGACCAGTCGTTGCTCGTGCCCCCCACCGAGGTACCCGAGGAAGTCGACGTGGCCGTCGTCGTCGACACCTCAGTGCCCGATCGTCTCGGGAGTGCGCTGCCCATCGTGACGAGAGCCGGGATTGTGATCGTCGTGGATCATCACCTCTCCCAGGATGGCGAGCTTGGGGACATCCTGGTGATCGACACCAGTGCGGGCGCGGCCTCCCAGGTCGTGTACCGCCTCCTCACCGAGCTGGGCTGGCCGCTCGACGGCAACATCGCCACCGCTCTCTACACGGGCATAGTCACCGACACAGGTCGGTTCCAGTACTCCGCAACGAGCCCGGAAATCCATCGCATCACGGCTGCGCTCCTCGAAGCCGGTGTCGAACCCGCCGTCGTCGGCAGACACGTTTACGAAGAGTCGCCGTTCGGGTACCTGCACGTTGCGGGTGCCGTGCTGGCCCGAGCTCAGCTGGACGCCGAGCGGCGTCTCGTCTGGTCATTGCTCACCCGTGAAGACCTGGCGGAGGAGCAGCTGCGCTACGAGGATGCAGACGGTCTCATCGACCTCATCCGGATTGCGGAGGAGTCCGACGTTGCCTGTCTGCTGCGGGAGCTCGGGGACGGCAAGTTCAAGGGAAGCCTGCGGTCGCGCGGACGGGTGGATGTGAGCCGGATCGCCGGGCTCTTCGGCGGTGGCGGGCACCACAACGCGGCCGGTTTCGTAGCCGAGGGCACGGTCGAGACGATCATGGCCAGGATCGGGGCCGAGCTGTCGTGAGCGGGCGAGTCGAAGCCGGGTTCCTGCTCGTGGACAAGCCGTCCGGGTGGACCTCGCACGACGTCGTCGCCAAGATTCGCAATCTGCTGCGGATCAAGAAGGTAGGACACGCCGGGACCCTGGACCCCATGGCTACCGGTTTGGTCGTCGTCGGCCTGGGCCGGGCCACGAGGTTGCTGCGGTTCGTGCAAGCTGCGCCCAAGGAGTACGTTGCCCGGGCCGTGTTCGGTGTTGCAACCGACTCCCTCGATGCCGACGGTGCGATCCTGGAGCGTGCGGAGATGGACGTCACCCAGGCTGAAGTCGAGCAGACCATGGAGCGGTTTGTCGGCACGATCGCACAGATTCCCCCAATGGTCTCTGCACGCAAGGTGGGTGGGCGCAAGCTGTACGAGCTGGCGCGTGAAGGAGTCGAGATCGAGCGCGATGCACGGGACGTCGACATCTACAGCCTGGAGTTGATCGACTTTGCGCCATCGCCCTATCCCGAGGTCACGTTCCGCACTGTGTGCAGCACCGGCACCTATGTGCGCACGCTGGCCGACGACATGGCGCGCACACTCGGGGGAAGGGCACACCTGAGCGCGCTGCGGCGGGTGCGCAACGGTTCGCTGCACGTCAAAGATGCCGTAGCGATCACGGAACTCGAGGTGGCTGCTGCTGAGGAACGCGCCTACGACCTGGTTCTCGGCGCCCGTGACGGTCTCCCCGACCTCCCCGAAGTCGTTGTCACGGCGGAGCTCGGAATCGGGGTGGGTCGCGGGCTCTCCTTCCCGGCCGCGGCGCTAGGTGAGCCCGCACCGGAAGCCGGGCCGCTGCGCGTGGTCAACGAGGCCGGGAGGCTGATCGCCGTCTACCGGATCGACGACGGCAAGGCCTTCCCCGAGGTGGTGATCGCATGAGGGTGCTGCAGGGTGATCACCGCACATGGGAGCCGCTCGAGGGGCCGACGGCGGTGACCATCGGTGTCTACGACGGGGTCCATCTCGGCCACCAGCACGTTCTCCGCTCCCTCGAGGCATTCGGCTTACCTGTGGTGGTTGCCACCTTCCGCCAGCATCCGGTGAGCCTCATCGACCCGGAGTCGGCGCCGCAGCTGCTGATGACCGTAGAGCGGCGGCTCGAGCTGCTCGAGGAGTACGGCGTCGCCGCAGTTGCGCTGTTCGACTTCGACGACGAGTTCCGCCGGCTTGCTGCCGACGAGTTTGTCGAGAAGATCCTCGTGACGGGGCTGCGGGCGCGACGGGTGGCCGTCGGCCAGGGATTTCGCTTCGGGTATCGGCAGCTCGGCGACGTTGCGCTGCTGCGCGCCCTCGGTGAGCAACATGGATTTGCGATCGACGATGTCGACATCCTGGAGGAAGGCGTGCCGGTGCGGTCGACGGTGATCCGCGCTCTGATCGCCGATGGCCACACCGCGGCGGCCGCCAGGCTGCTCGGCCGGCCGTTCCGTCTGACCGGGACGGTTGTGCCGGGGGATCAGCGGGGAAGGACTATCGGTTTCCCTACTGCCAATCTCGCCGTCGCCGACGAACTCGTCGTGCCGGGCTCCGGGGTCTACGCAGTTCGGATTGGATGGGACGAAGTCCTTCGCCCCGGCGTTGTCAACATCGGCAACCGCCCGACGTTCGGTGGAGCCGAGTCCGTAGTCGAAGCCCACGTCTTGGATTACTCCGGTGACCTCTACGGGAGACGGCTCGATGTGGACTTCATAGCCTGGCTGCGGGCTGAGCAGAAGTTCTCCGGCGTTGCAGACCTGGTCACCGCAATCGACAATGACGTGGCGAGAACGAGGGAACTGCTGGAGGGGCAATGACGAGGATGCAGGTCGAATCCGGTTCACCGTACGAGAAGCTCTATGGGTTTTCCCGCGGCCTGCGGCGGGGGAGAAGGGTCGAGATCGCAGGCACCGCACCGATCCCAGAGCCGGGCGATGCCGTGGCGCCAACGGCCTACGAGCAGATGCGCCGTTGCGGGGAGATCGTCACCAAAGCTCTCCAGCAGATGGGAAGCTCGGCCGACGAGGTCGTGCGGACGCGGATGTACATCACCGACGCTGCCGACGCCGACGAGGTGGGAAGGGCGCACGGCGAGCTCTTCGGCGTTGCCCGCCCGGTGGCGACAATGGTCGTCGTCGCCGGCTTGCTCGATCCTGCATGGAAGGTCGAACTCGAGGTCGAGGCCCTGACCATCGACAGCGTGTGATGAAGTGACGGCGGAGGCCGATGCTTGCGCCCTTCCCCGGCGAAAGGGGACCGTTGGCCTCTGGGAACGGTCGACACAAGGGGCGTAGGTTGGTGCCGATGACTCGGAAGGGGAAGCATGAAGCCGCTCAAGACCTACACCGTTGTCCCCAGACTCCCGGCTGAGCTCGAACCACTACGTCGTGTCGTCTATGACCTGCATTGGGCGTGGAACCACGCTGCGATCGGGCTCTTCCGGCGGCTCGATGGCGATCTGTGGGAGGCAACAGGGCACAACCCGGTGCTGATGCTCGGTTCGATCACGCAGGACAAGCTCGATGCGGCTGCCGCAGATCCGGCGTTCCTCACCCACCTCGAGCGCGTGGTTGATGAGTTTGAGACCTATCGGTCGTCCCGCTCCACCTGGTTCGAGCGCACCCACGGTGCCGATTCCGGCCTGCGCGTCGCCTACTTCTCGCTGGAGTTCGGGATCACAGAGTGTCTTTCCATCTTCGCCGGCGGTCTCGGCATCCTGGCCGGGGACCATCTCAAGTCGGCCAGCGACCTGGGTGTGCCGCTGACGGGGGTCGGTCTCCTCTACCAAGAGGGCTACTTCCGCCAACAGCTCAACGAGGCCGGGTGGCAGAAGGAAACGTACGAACCGAACGACTTCCACAACCTCCCCGTCGAACTCGTGACGGACGTCTCCGGCAGTCCCCTTTCGGTCAGCGTTCCCTTCCCGGGTCGCGATGTCACCGCCCTCATCTGGAAAGCGCAGGTCGGGAGGGTGGAGCTCTATCTTCTCGACACCAATCACGAAGGGAACACCCCGGACGACCGACGCATCACCGACCAGCTCTACGGAGGCTCGCGCGAGACGCGCATGAAACAGGAGCTGCTCCTCGGCGTCGGAGGGTTCCGCGCCCTCGAGGAACTCGGCATCGAACCGACGGTTTATCACATGAACGAAGGGCATTCGGCCTTCCTCGTTCTGGAGTGGATCGCCCGGCTGATGGCGAGCAACGGGCTCACGTTCGCCGAGGCCAAGGAGGCCGCATCGGGTCTGGTGTTCACCACCCATACGCCGGTCCCCGCCGGCCACGACTACTTCCCCCCCGACCTGGTCACTCGCTACCTCGGCCGCTATGCCGAGATGTACCAGATGTCGCCGCACGAATTCGTCGGCTTGGGGCGGAGGAACCCGGGCGACTCTCTGGAGGAGTTCTGCAACACCATCCTTGCGCTCGACACCGCTGCGTTCTCCAACGGAGTCAGCAAGCTGCACGGCGTCGTCAGCCGCAACATGTGGACCGAGCTGTGGCCCCAGCACCCTGTGGAGGAGATCCCAATCACCTCCATCACAAATGGGGTGCACGCCAAGTCGTGGGTCTCCCAGGAGATGAAGGACCTGTACGACCGGTACCTCGGACCGCAGTGGCGGGAGGAACCGGCGGATGCCGCCGTTTGGAAGCGGGTGCGCGACATCCCGCCGGCCGAGCTGTGGCGGACCAGGGAGCGACGTCGGGAACGCCTTGTCGCTTTCGCCCGGCGCCGGCTGGCCCGGCAGCTTGCTATGCGGGGGGCGCCGCAGGCGGAGGTCGAGATGGCGGACGTCGTCCTCGATCCGCATGCTCTCACCGTCGGGTTCGCTCGCCGGTTCGCCACCTACAAGCGGGCAGACCTCGTTCTCCAGGACACGCAACGGCTTCTGGCCCTGATGCAGAACACAGAGCGCCCGGTGCAGTTCATCTTTGCCGGCAAGGCCCATCCTGCGGACGACGGCGGGAAGCGGCTGATCCAGAAACTGATCGACCTGACCCGCAATCCGGAAATCTGGCGGCATCTCGTGTTCATCGCCGATTACGACATGTCCGTCGCTCGAGCCCTCGTGCAGGGGGCCGACGTCTGGCTCAATACCCCGGTGCGACCCCTCGAAGCCAGCGGGACCAGTGGCATGAAGGCCGCAGTCAACGGGGTGCTGAACCTCAGCACCCTGGACGGCTGGTGGGACGAGGCATACGAGGACGGAGTGGGCTGGGCGATCGGGCGTCGTGAGACACACCCCGACCCCGCCCAGCGTGACCGGTTTGAGGCGCATGCTCTCTACGATCTGCTGGAAAGGGACGTTGCCCCGCTCTTCTACGATCGTGGGGTCGACGGGCTGCCGCGCGGCTGGCTCGCCACGATGCAAAAAGCCCTGAGCAAGCTCAACAGCCAGTTCAACACTCACCGCATGGTCCGTGAGTACACCGAGAAGTACTACCTCCCGGCGGGGACAAGGCAGTTGATCATGGGTGCGGAGGGGGCTGCCCGAGCCCGGGATCTGGCCGGTTGGAAGGAGCGGGTCCGCTCTGCCTGGCCGCAGATCCGAGTCATGGACGTCGACGCCGAACCCCAGCCAGAGATCGTCGTGCGGGACGATATGGCGGTGCGAGCCCAGGTTCATCTCGCCGGGATGGCGCCGGACCAGGTGACGGTCGAGCTGTACCAGGGGACGGTTGACGCCGACGGCAACATCGTTGCCGGACGGACCCAGGTGATGGAGCCGGTGGAGTCAACCGGCGACAACCACTGGTTCGAGACGAAGACCGTCAGCTTCGGCACCAGCGGCAAGCATGGCTTCACCGTCCGCGTCCTCCCGGATCACCCGGATCTGGTCAACGCGCACCGCATGGGGCTGATCCGGTGGGGATGAGGTTCCATCTTGCGCTGATATCGACAGGCGGGACGATCGAAAAGACCTATCAGCCGCGGTCCGGAGAGTTGCGCAACGAAACCAGCGTGCTCGACCACATGCTGGTTCAACTGGAACTGCCGGAGATGCGTATTGAGCGAATCCCGCTCATGAATGTCGATAGCCTCGACATGGTTGATGCCGACCACCTTCGCATCGCCGCCACCGCCCTGGAGACATCGCAACGGGTCGACGGGGTCATCGTCGTCCACGGGACGGACCGGCTCGCAGAGAGCGGCGAGGTCGCCTACGCACACGGCATGCCGGAGACACCGGTTGTGTTCACGGGGGCAATGCGCCCCTATGAGCTGCGCAACACCGATGCGATGCAGAACCTGACCGAGGCGATGCTGGCGGTACGGATCCTGGCTCCCGGCGTCTATGTCGCCATGCACAACAAGGTGTTGCGGTTTCCCGGTGTCCGCAAGGATCACGCCGCGGGTACCTTTGTGACCGGGGCCTAGGTCCGAGTTGGCACGGCCGGATTGCGTGTTACAATCCTCGCCGGACGTTCGTCCGCGCTTTCTTTTCTCAAAGGAAACTTCTGCGTGAAAGACACGAAGACGATTATCGAAGAACATGGGCTGCACGACTCTGACACGGGTTCGCCCGAGGTTCAGGTTGCGCTGCTCACCGAGCGCATCGGCCATCTCACCGAGCATTTGAAGGTCAACAAGAAAGACCATCACAGCCGGCGGGGGTTGCTGATGATGGTCGGCAAGCGCCGGCGACTTCTCACGTACCTCAGGAACCAGGATGTCGAGAGGTATCGCAACCTGATCGCCAGTCTTGGACTGAGGCGATAGAGAACTCCGGAAGGCGGCACGAGTGCCGCCTTCTGTACGTTCTCCCGAGAACCACAGGTTCTCACGACATAGCAACGGGGGATAGCCCTCAGTTGTCAGTGGCCGGGTTTCGATCCGCCGCGAAGCCCGACCACTGCCAATTGTTCGCTCTCCTCCACACAACAAGGAGACGCGCGTGGCAGAAACCACAGTACGCGGTCGCATAGGCGACAAAGAGCTCGTTTTTTCGACGGGCAAGTTGGCTCTCCTCGCAGACGGCGCTGTCGTCGCCAGCATTGGCGAGACAGACGTCCTCGTTACGGCTACTTCCAGCCGCAAGATGCGCGAGGGTGCAGATTTCTTCCCACTCACCGTGGATGTCGAGGAGCGGATGTACGCCGTTGGGCGGATTCCGGGCTCCTTCTTCCGCCGCGAGGGGCGAGCAACGGAAAAGGCGACGTTGACGGCACGGTTGATCGACCGGCCGCTGCGTCCGTCGTTCCCCGACGGGTTCCTCTACGAAACCCACGTGGTGGCAACGATCCTCTCGGCAGACCTCGTGAACGACTACGACGTGCCGGCTCTCAACGCAGCATCGGCGGCGCTCACCGTGAGCCCGATCCCGTTCCTCGGACCGATTGGCGCGGTCAAGCTCGCTCTCAGCAACGGCGAGTGGATTCCGTTCCCGACGTATGAAGAGCTGGATGATTCCGTGTTCGAGATCGTCGTTGCCGGCAAGCGCAACGCTGCCGGCGATGTCGACATCGCCATGGTCGAGGCCGGCGCTACCGAGCATGGGCATCGCATGGTCGACGGCGGGCAGCCGCCCAGCAATGAAGACAGCATCACCCGTGGTCTCGAGCTGGCCAAGGAGTACATCGGCCAGATCATCGATCTCCAGGTCGAGCTGCGGGCCCAGGTCGGCGAGATCAAGGCGGCCGAATTCCCGCTGATCGAGGCCTACAGCGAAGAGCTGTACGGGCGTGTCGAGGCAATCGCCAAGCCCAAGTTCGAGGCGCTGGGCGTGATCGTCGACAAGACGGAGCGTCAGGAAGCCGAGGCGAGGGCGGCCGAGGAGTCCATCGCCGCACTCGGCATCGCTGAGGACGACGAAGAGACGCTGGTCGCCGCGGGGAAGGCGATCAAGGCCGTGCAGAAGAAGGTCATGCGGTCCCGGGTCGTCAGCGACGGTACCAGGATGGATGGCCGCAACCTCACCGAGGTGCGCCAGATCGACATCGAGGTCGGGTTGCTCGCCCAGGCTCACGGTTCGGCCATGTTCAAGCGTGGCGAGACGCAGGTGTTGAACACGACAACACTCGGCATGCTGCGCATGGAGCAGATGCTCGACACGATCAGCCTCGACGAGTCGAAGCGCTACATGCACCACTACAACTTCCCGCCGTTCTCGACAGGAGAAACGGGATTCATGCGTGGCCCGAAGCGGCGCGAGATCGGGCATGGTGCCCTGGCGGAGAAGGCGCTGCTTCCGGTTATTCCGCCGGTCGACGATTTCCCGTACGCCTACCGTCTCGTGTCCGAGGTGCTGATGTCCAACGGCTCCAGCTCGATGGCGTCGGTGTGCGGCTCCTCGATGTCGCTGATGGATGCCGGTGTTCCCATCGAGGCGCCTGTTGCCGGTATCGCCATGGGGCTCATCGAGCAGGACGGCAAGTACGTCACCCTCACCGACATCCTCGGCGCCGAGGACCATCTCGGCGACATGGACTTCAAGGTGGCGGGGACCCGCGACATGATCACCGCTCTCCAGCTCGACACCAAGATCGAGAGCCTTCCCGCCGACGTGCTGATCGAGGCGATGGGACAGGCGCGTGAGGCGCGGCACCATATCCTCGACAAGATGGCTGAGGCCCTCGCAGGCCCGCGCGAGGAACTGGCTCCGAACGCTCCGAAGATCGAGGCGATCGAGATCCCCAAGGACAAGATCGGCGAGGTCATCGGGCCCAAGGGCAAGACCATTCGCGAGCTCGAGGAAGAGACCGGTGCCACGATCGAGATCGATGACGAAGGCATCGTCCGGGTCGGCGCCGCCGACACGGCTTCGATGGAGCTCGCCCGCGAGCGCATCCTCGCCATCGGTTTCCCGCCGGAGGCCAACGTGGGCGAAACCTACGAGGGTGAGGTTGTCAACATCACCAAGTTCGGGGCGTTCGTCAACATCCTCCCCGGGCGTGACGGTCTGCTGCACATCTCGAAGATGGGCGGCGGCAAGCGCATCGAGAAGGTCGAGGACGTCCTCGCTCTGGGCGACTCGGTCAACGTGCTCGTTCGTGAGATCGACGACCGGGGCAAGGTCAGCCTCGACCTCGCCGAGGGTGTGGAACTCGTCGACGAGAACACGCCCGTCAAGGAGGGTGGCGGCGACCGCTCCGAGCGCCGTGACGGCGACCGTGGTGGTCGCGATCGCGGAGGCCGGGATCGGGGCCGCAGCCGCAGCCGTGACCGTGGCGGCCGGGATCGACGCGAGGAGCGTCGGGAAACTCCGAACCGCACGGTTGTGTCCTTCGAGGACGAATTCGAGAAGGGCCTCTAGAGCCTTTCGGGAACGTGACGAGGCCCCCGCACCGCGGGGGCCTCAGTCGCGTCAGAACCTTGCTGGATACGCTCCAGCTGTAGGACCGAGCCTCAGTCCTCGAGGACGAAGGTGAGCTTCATATCTACCCGGAAGTGCTTGATCGTCCCGTCGTCGGAGAGCACTACCTTCTGCTCAGAGATCCAGGCCCCTCGAATACCGTCGATGGTGCGCTGCGCCTTGGCGATGCCTTTGCGGATGGCATCCTCGAAGGACCCGGGTGAGGTAGACGTGATCTCAATCACCTTCGCAACAGACACTTAGAGCTCCTCTCGTTGGGAGTGTCGTTGCTCCAGGGTACCGCGTCGCCGATTCGGTAACTAGTCGATGAATGTCACCAGCGCTGCGCCATTTGGGCCCCGAGCACCCCGCCTGCGGCGGCCCCGATCAGCATGATCGCAAACGGAGCCCAGCCGACCGCCCAGCCGACAACGAGCCCGACGATTCCGCCGGCGATGATGCCCACCCGCATCCCGTTGACCCAGTCGTAGTTGGTGCGGCCCTGGCGCTTCTGCTCTTCCATGCGTGCCTCCTGATACCCATCGTAGGCCGCTGCGGATTCTGTGCGCCTTGGGTGCGTCCCTAGGCTGTTCTGGGAACCGTTGGCTGGATGTGTTCCGTCCAACCGGTACACAACAGGGGAGACCCGATCATGAGCAATCAACCCTTCAAGCGAATTGTCTTCTTATTCCTGTCCCTACTCCTGGTGCTTGCCGCTTGTGCCGGCGACGCCGACTTCGAAAGTCTGGACGCTGCGACCGAAACGACTGCGGCTCCGTCAGACGCTGGCTTTGCGAGCGTTGAGGCGGAAGCTCCAGCCGCCGACCGTGGCGACGGCGACGACACCCTCGGCAGTGGCGGCGTCGACGGCGCCGTTCTCCAGACGGCGACCCTCGGCCGCGACATCATCTTCACCGCCAACATGACCGTGGCCGTAACCGATGTAGCTGCTGCGGGGGCCGAGGCCACCAGCATCATCCAGGACATGGGTGGATTTCTGTTCGGCCAGGAGACCCAGGGAGCCCCGGAGCCGTACAGCGTGCTGACGTTCAAGGTCCTGCCCGGCGACTTCCAGATAGCTCTGGAGCGCCTCGGTTCGGTCGGCGAGATTCGCAATCAGACCGTGTCGGCCGACGATGTCACCGAACGTGTTGTCGACCTCGAGTCCCGCATTGCCACGGCCGAGGCCAGTGTCGACCGTCTCAAGGGTTTCCTCGATGAGGCCGGCGACATCGAGACCATCGCCGAGCTGGAGAATCAACTGCTCCAGCGGGAAACTGATCTCGAGACCATGCGGGGCCAGTTGCGCACTCTGCAGGATCGTGTCGATCTCGCCACGATCTATCTCACTCTCACCGAGGCGTTGAGCCGCCCTGCTCTCGACGTCTATGTCAGTGGCTTCCCCGGCCATGATGACGGTGTCTCTTGCCCCACCGAAGAGCGTATCCGCGTCGAGGAGGGCGAGGACGCCACCGTGTGCTTCGAGATCATCAACACAGGCGATACTCCACTTGCCGGGTTCGAGCTGACAGACGCCGTGCTCGAGGTCGAGTTGGGTGATCTGATCGTTGTCTGGGGTGACGTCGCCGGCATTCTCCAGCCGGGCCAGTCAATGGTCCTCGCTCACGAAATCACGGTCGAGCGCAATCTGCGCACCCAAACCCGGGTCAGTGCCGAGCCGGTCGATCAGGACGGCAACCGGGTCGAAGGGCGCGAGGTCGCCGCTACCGCTGCGATGAGCATCGACGCTGTCGACCCCGGGGGTCTGCCCGGTTTCCAGGACGCCCTCGATGCGAGCGTCGAGGTGTTCCTCTTCGTCGGCGGCATTTTCGTTCTCGCCGCCGGTCTGCTCCCGGTGCTGATCCTCGTGGCGCTGCTGGTGCTGGCGGGGAGCTGGTGGATGCGACGCCAAGCGGCCAAGCCGCAGCCGGCTCCACCGTGGCCGCAAGAGCCTGACGAAGACACCGAAGAGGAGTAGCCAAGCGACGCTGACGCGGGTGCGGTCCAGCCCCTTGCCTATCGAACATATGTTCGATAGGGTGGGGAGCCCAAAGAGGCGGAGACGGTGGCGGACGCAATACGGCTGGAAGAGTTCAAAGGCAACGTTGTTGCTCCGGTCGATCTGCTTTCGCTGCAACCGGGGCGTGTTACCGGGCTCATCGGTCACCCCGGCTTTGGCTTGACCCGCCTCGGGCTGACGATGCTCGCTTCCCGCGAGCAACTGGGCACCGTTGCCTATCTGGACGTGAGAGGCTGGTTGAGCCCACCCGCGGCCTGGGAGGCAGGAGTATCACCAGAACGGCTGGTGGTGGTGCGGTGTGATGACCCAGTGCGCTGGGCGCGGGTCGCCTCACATCTGCTCGAGGGTGTCAGCGCCGTCTACGCCGAGATACCAACCCGGATCAAGCCGGCGCAGTTGCACAAGTTGACCGCACTGGCCCGCAACCGCAAGACACCGCTGGTGCTGCGTCCCCTCCAGGGTGATCTACCCAATGGAATGGCGCATCTGCGGCTCGAAGCTCGCCGGGTGATATGGGAGGGAACGGATCGTGGCCATGGTCGTCTCCAGCATCGCAAGCTGGTCTTCGCCGCGTCGGGGAAGGCGATGCGAGGCATGACACGGCTCATCGAGGTGGAGGATGATGGAACGAACGCTATGCGTTTGGTTCCCGGACTGGCCGTTGCGTCGTCCGGACGTGCCACCGGCTGAGCCCTGTCAGGCGATTGACGACAAGAATCTGGTTGTCGCCGTCAACCGGTCGGCGATGGATGCCGGCATCCAGGTGGGGATGCGCCGCCGTGAGGCGGAGGCTGTCTGCCCGACTGTGACAACCATCGAACACGACCCAGGCGCGGAGATGGCTCGTTTCGAGCGGGTGGCTGTGGTTGTCGAGACCCTGATCCCCCGGATCGAAGTGGTCGCTCCAGGTTTGATCCTCGCTCCCGTCACCGGAGCCGTCCGCTACTTCGGTGGTGAGGAGCCGCTGCTCGACCGAGTCGCCAAGGAGATAGACAACGTCACCGGCCCCGGCTATCGGATCGGTTTGGCCGCCGGCCCGTTCGCATCGCGACGGGCGGCGGAAATGGCCACAGACGGCGATCCGATCTTCATCGTGGCCGACGACGATGCCTTCCGGGAGACGCTGAATGTCACCGCGCTGGGTAGCGAGGATATGGCTGCGGTGTTCCGCTGGCTGGGGATAAGCACGCTCGGCGAACTCGCCGCTTTGCCCCGAGAGGCCGTTGTCTCTCGCTTTGGCCCTGATGGGTTGCGAGCCCATCGTCTGGCTTGCGGGGAGGATCGTGATACCCACGACCGGGTCATCGCAGACGATCTGAGCATCGAGGAGAAGTTCGACCCACCTTTGGAGAATCTGGAGCAGGTCGCCTTTGTCGCGAGATCCATCGCCCACCAACTGCTCGCAGCCCCTGTCCTGGAGGGGGCGACACCCCACCGCATCGAAGTCGAGGCCGAAGCAGCCGACGGCGCAATCCGCACCCGCACCTGGCGTAGTGCCGACCCGTTCAATGAGCAGATGTTGGGTGAGCGGGTCCGCTGGCAGCTACAAGCCTGGCTCGATACCGCCCGGATGCGCAGCGGGCCCGGGATTCGCGGCGGGCTGGTCAGACTCCGCATCATGCCCGCCGACCTGTCCGATCAGGGCCGCCAGCTCGCCCTGGATGAGGATGCTCTGTCGGCGGCAGAGGCGCAGCGAGCATTTGCCCAAACCCAGGCGATAGTTGGTAATGACGACGTGCTGCAGGCAATACCGCAGGGTGGCAGGGATCCCGGCGAGAAGGCCCTGTGGTATCGCTGGGGCGAGACTCCACCGGCTCCACAACGCGATCCCAACGCTCCCTGGCCGGGGCAAATCCCCGCTCCCATGCCGGCACTGGTTCCCCCCGACCCTTACCCGCTGGACGTGGAGTGGGAGAACGGGATACCGACCCGGATCAGGCTGGGAAGCCGTTGGGTCGAGGTGTTGTCGTGGGCCGGGCCCTGGCGGAAGGTGGGACGGTGGTGGGACGGCGAGCACCCGGCCGACCGCTATCAGCTGGTGACGTCAGCCGGTGCCTTTCTCTGTGCGGTGATCGAAGGAAGGACCTACATGGCAGGGGTCTATGACTGATGAAGCTCGTGGAACTGCTCATCGATGACGTCGTAGACCTGGGCGCGCAGGGTGTCGATGTCCTTCACCGTCAGCTCCGCAGTGGGTATGGGTTCGTGGATGACCACGTCGGCGTGGCCTCTATAGAAGAGCTTCGACCCCGGGGGCCACACCTCCCAGGTGCCGTTCACCGTGACCGGCACCACCGGCAAGCCCGTCGAGATCGCCATGCGGAAGGCGCCCTTCTTGAACGGATGCAGCGCACCGTCGCGGCTGCGGGTCCCCTCGGGGAAGACGATCAGCGAGTACCCGTTGGCCTTGGCCCGAGCCACGCCCTCGTTGATCGCCGCATAAGAAGATGCGCCGGCAGTGCGGTCGATCTTGACGATTCCGGCGACCTTCAACGCCTGTGCGAACACGGGAATCTTGTAGAGCTCTTTCTTGGCGAGGTAGCGAATCGGCGTGGGAATTGCCCGAAAGAGCAGGGGGATGTCGAAGTTGGACAGGTGGTTGGCCAGGAAGAAGTATTGGGTGCCGGGCTGGACGTTCTCGGTGCCGGAGACGGTGTACCTCACCGGTGGCACCCAGAGAAATACCCGGCTCCACAACTGGACGAAGAACTCGCCCACTCTGCGCAACCGCAGGGTCATGACCAGGATGAAGAGGGCGGAGATGATCATCGTGAACAGCCAAAACAGCGGCACGGCTATCGCCGAGCGGACACCGAGCAGGATCTTGCGGAGCATCGCGTTTAGCGTAGTGCAGCGCCGGCGAGCGTTGTGGTCGATCGAGGAGGGTGGATGCGCCAGTTGAGCATCAGTCAGGCACGTCGCATTGCGCTCGGCGCACAAGGCTTCTCGACACCACGGCCGAGCGGCAGAGTCGACCGTCGCCACTTCCGCAGGGTCATCGACCACATCGGTCTGCTCCAACTCGACTCGGTGAATGTGCTGCAGCGATCGCACTATCTACCGATGTGGTCGCGGCTCGGTCCGTATTCGACCACTGCGCTCGACCAATTCACTGCTCGCAGCGGCGAGATGTTCGAGTACTGGGGACACGAAGCCTCCTTGCTGCCTGTCGGGGTGCATCGGTTGTTCCGGTGGCGGATGGAAGAGCTGGAGCCGTGGCGCCGGGTGAAGGACATGATCGGCGGCCATCCGGACTACGTGCCTTCGGTGCTCGCCGAGATAAGCGAGCGGGGCCCGCTCACCGTGTCCGACCTGTCCGACCCCGGGTCGAGGACCGGCCCCTGGTGGGGACATGGGAAGGGGAAGACTGCACTGGACTGGCTCTTTGCCAAAGGGCAGATCACGGCCTATCGCAACGGCAACTTCGGACGGCTCTACGACCTCCCCGAGAACGTAATCGGGGCAGAACATCTGAACTCGCCGACACCAACCAAGCAGGAGGCCTTCCGCGAGCTGTTGCTTCTCAGTGCCCGGCATCATGGAGTCGGCACCGCCACCGACCTTGCCGACTATTACCGGCTGCACAAGCCGACTGCGCGCAAGGTACTCGCCGAGATTGTCGCCGCCGGTGAGCTCGAAGAGGTTGCCGTCGAGGGATGGTCCCACCCGGCGTACCTACACCCTGAGGCCAAGCTCCCGCGAGCGATCAAGACGGCCGCCCTGCTGAGCCCGTTCGACCCCGTGGTTTGGGAACGAGATCGGGCCGAGCGTCTCTTCGGCTTCCGCTACCGCATCGAGATCTACGTCCCCGAACCCGCGCGGGTCTACGGCTACTACGTGCTCCCGTTCCTCATGAATGACGCCTTGGCGGCGCGCGTCGACCTGAAGTCAGATCGCAAGAACGGTGTCCTGCTCGTCAAGGGCTCGTTCCACGAGAGCGGCGCCGACCCCGCGGAGGTGGCGGCCCGGCTCGAGCCCGAGCTCAGAGGCATGTGCGCATGGCTCGGGCTCGGAGACATCGAAGTTGCCGCCAACGGGGATCTCGCACCCGCTCTCCGGTCACTCACCTAGCTCGTTGCGGAGGAACACGGCCGCAACTGGATCCTCGGTCGCCACCCGGTATTCGGCACCCGTGTTCCAGTCCTTGAACAGGAGGTCGTTCGACTCGACGTCTTGCAGCACGAGGAGGCGATCTCCCCATGTCATGTTGACGATCTGCGCCGTCTCGTCAATCGATGTGATGCGGGTCGACCGAGAACGCACCGTTCGGGCCAGGATCGACGTATGGCCATCCTGCTGAATCGTCGTTGCCAATACCCATTCGCCGTCGGATGTGATCCGGAAGTCGGCGGCGCCGATATCCAAGCTGGGGAGCTCGTTGCGAGTCCCATCGGTGTTGAGCAGGAAGGGCACGGTTCCTTCCTCTGTCTGGTCTGCGAGCAACAGCATCCCGTCGGCGGCTGCGTCGAAGAAGACACCATCGATCGTCCGGGTCTGCACCCCATCGGGATCGAAGCCGTAGATGGTGGGCCCGAGCGACGTGGCGAATCCCCAATTGCCCCAGCTGC
>JASJBC010000007.1 GCA_030066715.1 Acidimicrobiia bacterium | reverse complement strand
CACAGAGAGCACGAGCACATAGCGCAGGGCCCGGTCGACGGTCCTGTTCATCCGCTGGATCTGTCCTTCTGCGTACAGCCTGGCCAGGAAGGGATACGCGGCGACGCCTGCGGCCTGGGCGATGACGCCTACCGGGACGAGCATCGTCCGTCGTGCGTAGTTGAGTTCGGTGGCGGCTCCCTCACTCACCCATTGCCCGAAGACCCGCATGAACGTCTCGTCGAGCACGACGATCGACTGCCCGATCATCAGCGGGAGTGCAAGGAGCGCGTACTCCCGCACCACGGGATTTCGCCACGGGATCCCAAAGCGCAGCCTCATGCCGAGTCGGCGCGCTCCCCACCATTGCAGAGCGAAGTTGCCGAGGAAGGCGCCGGCCAGAGCGCCCCACACAAACCCCTCCGGTGAGGCCTCGTTGACCACGGCCCAGGCGATGCCGCCGGTGATTATCCCGAGGTTGTAGATGATGGGAGCGAGGGTGGGGATGGTGAATACACCCTTGGTGTACTGCACGGCGCTGAACAGCGCCCCGAGGACGAAGAAGACCTGGGCGGGGAGGATGATCCGTGTGAAGCGGATCGTATTCTCGATCTGTTCGGCGCTGAAGCTGGGAAACAGCGTTTCGATGATCTGCGGGGCGGCGACCCAGCCGATGGCCACCAACCCGACGATGGCGACGGCGACAGGGCGGATGATCGCACTGAGCGCCTCCCAGCCGCCCTCTTCGTCGTCGTGGGCGAGGTAGCGGGAGAAGATGGGGATGAACGTGATCGAGAGGAAGCCGCCGGCCAGCAGGTAGTTGAGAAAGTCCGGGATGGCGAAGGCGGCGACATACTGGTCGGTCGACCCGGTCGCCCCCAGCAGCGAGGCAAAGATGATCTCGCGCAACTGACCGAGGATTCGGGAGATCAGCACACCGGCGGAGACGATCAGAGCCGCCGCCCCCATGCGCTTGCCGAGTGAGGTTTCCGTGCTCACCCTGCCAAGGTAGCGGTCGCGCCGGGTTTTCCGCGGATCAGGTGGCCAGATCGCGCCGGCGCAGGATGGAGGCCATGATTGCGGAGCACACGGCCATCAGAACAACCGCTTTGATGACGGCGCCACCGGCTCCAGGATCGATGGCGCCCAAGCCAAACTCGCTCCCGACCAACTCCTGAAACTCGGGGGGAGCAAGCCCGGCGATGGCGCTCGCCCCGATCCGCCACGGCGAGAGGCTGGACAGGGCCGGCACCGCAGCAGCAATCCCGTTCTCCCAGATGAAGACGTAGGTCAGGCCGATGAGTGTCGCCCGCTTCAGCAGATAACCGAGCGGCACGAAGATCGCGGCATAGGCCGCCGTGGCGATGGTCGTCCCGACCAGCAGCGGCACGAAGTACGAGAACGTCTCGATCTTGATCCCGACGAGAATGCCGAATGCTGCAGCGCCGATCCCGGTGAGGACCAGCGCCTCGAGGAAGGCGGCCGTGACCTTGGCTCCCGCGATCACAACCCGCCTGATCGGCCGGAGCACCAAGAACGACATGGTGTTGTCCCGACGCTCGTCTCCCATGACGGAGGTGGCGATGATCAGCGTCACCACCGGCACGACGATGTTCATGAAGACGCCGATCGTCATCCCAATCGAGACCTCGATCGCCTCCTCCCGTTGCAGCGCCAGCGTGTTGGTGCTGTTGCGGGTGGCGATCATGAAGAGGAGGTACATGCCCGCAACCGATCCGGACAGGAGCAGCAACCCGAGGGCACGGCGCAGCCGCAGGGTCTGTTTGATGGTGACGCGAACGATGGCGAGGAAAGCGTTCATCTTCCCCCCACGAGATAGCGAAACACGCTCTCCAGCGATTCGTCCTGGGGAGCGAACTTGGAGAGGCGCACGTCGAGATCGCGCGCCTGGCGGGAAACTGCGGTACCCAAGGCGATCAGATCTGTGGTCTCGAGGAGGATTCTCGAGTCATCGATCGTGACACTCGAGACGGCATCGTTGTCGAGTAGCGCAGCAGCGAAGTCGCGGGGCCGGTTGCACTCAATGAGAACCCGATACGGGATGTGGGACATCGCTCGTCTGATCGCGGCGATGTCGCCGGCAGCGGCGAGCTTGCCGTCGACGATGGCGATGACACGATCGGTCATCCTCTCCACCTCCTGCAGGACGTGAGAGGACACGATGACCGTGCGGCCTTCACCCGCCAGCTTGGCCAGCAATGCAATGAGGTGAGCTCGCTGCACCGGGTCCGTGCCGTTGAGCGGCTCGTCGAGCACGAGGATCTCCGGATCGTGAACCAGGGCGGCTGCGACCTTGGTGCGCTGGCGCATGCCCTTGGAGAAGCCGCCGATGGCCCGGTCCGCGTCGGCGGAGAGTTCCACTGTTGCCAGAGCGCCATCGGCAGCCGTGCCGGGATCGCCCAGCCCGCTGAGCGTTGCCGCATACGTGACGTACTCGTGTGCCGTGAGGGTGTTGTACAACGCGCTCTCTTCCGGCACGAACCCGATCTCTCGATACCGATCCACGCTCGCTCTGGGCAGCGCTCCCTTGACCAGAACTTCTCCCTGGGATGGCAGTGTCAGCCCGGTGAGCATCCGCAGCAGGGTCGTCTTCCCGGCTCCGTTGGGTCCAAGCAGGCCGGTGAGGCCGGGTCCAAAGGAACACGTCACATCAGACACAGCGACCTTCTGCCCGAACCACTTGGAGACCGAGGTGACCTCGACGGTGGCGTCGGCGACGAGTGCGGGATTCAGAGTCATAGCTCCCGCCTATACCGGCGTGCCATCAGGTAGATAGTTGCTGCACCCATGGCGGCGATGGACAGCACCGATACCCAAGGCTCGAAGCCGACCGCCGACATGGGGACGGACCCTTGCGATTCGTCGAAGACCCAGTTGCGTATGACCTCCGGATGTTGGAGCACGGCGATGAGGGTGCCGTAGCGAGATCCGGGGAAGTCGAGCGTTCGGAACAGCTCGGCGAACGCGGGCGAGATCAGAACGATGGCCAGATAGGTCCCGGCCGCAGGCCCGACCCGCTTGGCGTACGTCGAGATGAGTAGTGCCGGTGCCCCGTAGCCGACCACGTACGCCACCATGGTGACGAGGATCTTGACGAGATCGTCGAGGTTGTCGATGAGGGCGGAAGCGAGACCGGCATCGTCGAGCGCGGCGAAACCCACGTACATGAGCAGGTTGGGGAGCAGGAAGAAGGCGGAGCACACCAGGGCCAAGGCGCCGACTCGGCCCCAGATGTAGTCCCACGCCGTCATCGGTCGCGAGCTGTAGACCGCCAGTACCCCTTCTTCACGATCCGGGATGAGCAGATTGGGGGCCGCCGATGCGCAGAAGAGGATGATCACGGTACCGACCAGGCTGATGTACTGGGCGTGGCCGCCGAACGGGCTCTCCGCTTCGGGGGCAAAGGAGCTCAGTGCAAAGGCGAGCCCGACAAAGACGATCGCAGGGAGGAATGCGAGCGACACAAGCCCCCACGGATAGACCTTCTTGCGTGACTTGCGGCGTATGCCGAACGTTCGCCTCAGCCCATCCCTGAGCATCGCCCTGATGGCGCCGGACCGGCCGAGCCGCTCGCCTTCGTAGGGCTTGTACCCGAGGTCGTAGACAACGCCGGTCTTGTCACTCATCGCCAGGCGCCTCCCCGAGGAAGATGTCCTCGAGCGTTGTGGAGCGAGCGCCCAGCCTGCGCAGCGGGACACCCGTGGCCGCCAGTGCGTCCCGGGCTGCGACGAACGGATCGCCGGAAGTTGTGGTGATCGTCACCGTTTCCCCGCTTGTCTCGACTTGTGCCCCCATCCGGCGCAGTTCTGCGGCAACGGTCTCGGCCCCATCGACGACCTCGAGTTCCACTACGCCCGTCTCTGTCAGCCCGGACAGCGGGCCGTTGCGGAGGACTTGGCCTCCATCGAGCATCACGACCCAGTCACAGGTGCGTTCGATGTCGGGAAGAACGTGCGAGGAGACCAATACGTTGATGCCGAAGCCCCCAAGCCTGCTGATCAGATCGAGCATTTCCTCGCGGCCGCTGGGATCGAGACCGGCGGTCGGCTCATCCAGGAAGACCATCTCCGGGTCGTGGACTATCGCCTGTGCGAGCATCGCTCTCTGCTTCATGCCGGTCGAGAAGTCGCCGAGATAGCGGAACCTCTCCTCGTGCAAACCGACCATGGTCAGGATGTCGGAGGCCCGCTGCCGCGATTCGTGGGGAGGGACGCCGGCCAGCTCGGCTGCATAGGAGACAAAATCGGCCGCGGTTTGGTCCTTCGGCAGACACTCTCCCTCCGGCATGTAGCCGATGCGAGAGCGAACGGTGATGAGGTCTTCGGCCGGGTCGGCGCCCAGCACCTGGACGTTGCCGACGGTGGGGGTGAGGATGCCGAGCAGGACTTTGATCAGCGTCGTCTTGCCGGCGCCGTTGGCTCCAACCAGCCCGATCCGCCCCGGAGGCACCTCCAGGTCGAGGTGGTGCAGCGCTACGACGTCGCCGTAGGCGTGACCGAGACCATGTGCAGTGAGTGCGGCAGCCGTCATTGAGGCGAGGCTAATACCGGCAGTCCCTGATCGTGAATCGGGGATTACCCCGGCTTCCGCAGCCGATAGCGGCGCACGAGGTACTGCCAGACCTTCTCGGGCGAGGGCTGCGGCTCAACAGGTTCCTGGCGCTGCTGCGCAGGCTCGGGCGATGGTGTGACGGGCTGCTCGTGGCGCATCTCGGCGAGTCGCTCGCGCAGGAACTCCGCTTCGGTTTCGGCCTTTACCGCTCTCTCCCGTGCCGCCGCAAGCTGCTGTCCCGCCTCATGCAGGTTGCCGAGTTGGTTGAGCATCTTGTTCCACGCGTCGATGGGCACGAGCATCGTCCCCGGCGGCGGCTGGTCCGGATCGGCGTCGGTCGGCGCTGGGGGCGGCGCGGCACTGGCGTCGGTGGTCACGCGCCCCAGCTCGGCGGCCCGCACCTCGACACCGTCGAGATCCACCATGCGAATGCTCGTCCCCCGGTTCGTCGGGGTCAGGTAGCTGGGGATTGTTCCGCGGCGCGCCCACTTGCGCAGAGTCTCGACGGGAATCCCGGTCGCTCGGCTGGCCTCGCGCAACGTCACCCAGCGTCCGTCCGGCTCCTCTCCATCGCCGGTGTCGAGCTCCGCCTCGACGACACGATGTGTCGCCGCACGAAGCGCTTCTGTCTCCCACAGAAAGGCTGGGTCGCGGTCCGTCATGAGGCCATCATAAGGTGTGCAGGAACCGAGACGAATTGTCAAAGTAGGATTCCCCCCGATGACCACGCCTCGTAGCCGGATCCCCGGCAGCCCCGATTCCGAAGATGTGCGCGAGATGGTGTCCCGCATCGTCGACGGGGTTCTGTCCGAGCAACCGGCTGCTGCAGCCGAGACCGCAGCTTCTGCGGTGGCCACTGCCGGGTCCGGGGAGGGCATCGCAATCGGCGCCGACCACGGTGGTTTCCCGATGAAGGAGCGTCTGGCGTTCCGCTTGCGAGAGCAGGGGAGAGAGGTACTCGATTGCGGTACCGACTCGTCGCAGTCCGTCGACTACCCGGACTTCGCACATGCCGTCGCCAGTGCCGTCTCCTCAGGGAAGGTGAGATGGGGGATCATCGTCGACGGCGCCGGGATCGGATCGGCAATGGTGGCCAACAAGGTCCCCGGGGTGCGAGCAGCCCTCTGCTACGACCTGTCGAGCGCCCGCAACAGCAGGGAGCACAACCTCGCCAACGTGCTGACCCTCGGCGCCGGGTTGATCGGCGAGAACCTGGCGTGGCAGATCGTCCAGGAGTGGCTCAACACCCCGTGGGGTGGCGATCGCCACGCCCGCCGCGTAGACAAGATCATGGAAATCGAACGACGCTATCTGAAGGCATGACAATGGACCGCGAAACACTGATCGAGGCCGTAACTCAGGAAGTACTCACGGCGCTCACGATGCGCTACGACGTCTGCGAATCACCGGAGGCGGTGCGCAACGTCGTTGCCAACGGGGCCGACAGGGTCAGCTTCCACGGCGAGGCGGCAGACGTGCCGATGGACCTCGCCAAGTACATCGACCACACGCTGCTGAAGCCGGAGGCTTCGGCGAGCGACATCGACAAGCTGTGCGCCGAGGCCAAGGAGTACAGCTTCGCCTCGGTGTGTATCAACCCCACTTGGGTGAAACGTGCTGCGGAGAACCTGCGCGGAACCGAGGTAGTCACCTGCACTGTGATCGGCTTCCCGCTCGGGGCGACGACCACGGCGATCAAGGCGATGGAGGCGCGGCGGGCGCTTCGGGACGGAGCTCGCGAGGTCGACATGGTGCTCAACGTCGGCGCTTTGAAGTCGGGTGAGTACGACCACGTGCGCGAGGACATCGCCAAGGTGGCCGAAGCCGCCCACGAGGTCGGCGGGCTGTGCAAGGTGATCCTGGAGACGGCGCTGCTGACCGACGAGGAGAAGGTCGTTGCGTCTTCGCTCTCGAAGGAGGCAAAGGCTGATTTCGTCAAGACGTCGACCGGCTTCGGTTCGGGTGGGGCAACCGTGTACGACGTGGCGCTCATGCGCGAAACGGTCGGCCCGGACATGGGGGTCAAGGCCTCGGGCGGGGTGCGCACGCTCGAGGATGTCGAAGACATGATTGCCGCCGGGGCAAGCCGTATCGGCGCCTCGGCGGGTGTGCAGATTGTGAGCGGAGATCAAGGAGATTCCAATGGCGACCGGTATTGAGCTCAGGTCCTATGCGTTCCTGGACAGCCTGCAGCCGCAGTACGCAGCCTTTCTGGGTACGGTCGCCAAGGGCTTCCTCCCGCTGGCCCACGATGCATCGCTGTGGGTCGAGGTAGCGCCGGGGATTGAGATCAACCGACTCACCGATGTCGCCCTCAAGGCGACAAAGGTGTGGCCGGGTATGCAGATCATCGAGCGCTACTACGGCGTTCTCGAGCTCCACTCGCCGGACCAGGCCGAGACACGGGCGGCCGGGGAGGCGATCCTTGACGCCATCAGCCTGACCGAACAGGATCGGATCAAGCCGCGGCTGCTGTCGAGCCAGATCATCCGCCGGATCGACGATCATCACGCGCAGCTGGTCAACCGCGACCGGCACGGCCACATGATCATCCCCGGGCAGACCCTCTACGTGCTGGAGTGTGAACCGGCGGTCTACTCGGCGTTGGCAGCCAACGAGGCAGAGAAGGCGGCCGACATCAACATTCTCGAGGTACGGTCATTCGGCTCGATGGGCCGCATGTACCTTGCAGGCGAGGAGAGGGACATCGACGTCGGCTGGCGAGCTGCGGTTGCTGCGCTCGAAGGCGTCTCGGGACGCGACAAGTCTTAAGGGAAACGGAAAGGAGAAGCTTCGATGGCTGAAGCTCTTGGAATGATCGAGGCTCGGGGTTTTGCGGCGATGGTCGAAGCCTCTGATGCGATGGTGAAGGCGGCAAAGGTCGAGCTCGTGAGCTACGAGAAGACCGGCGGCGGCTACGTCACGGCGATTGTGCGCGGGGACGTTGCGGCTGTGAAGGCGGCGGTCGACGCCGGCGTGCGCGGTGCAGAGAAGGTCGGCGAGGTCATCGCTACCCACGTCATCGCCCGTCCGCATCTCAACATCGACCTGGTGCTCCCGTTGGGACGCAACGAGGAGGCCGAGCAGGAGCTCGGGTAACCCACCGGACGCAAACCGCGGGCGTGCGACATCCTGGTCGCAAGCCCGGGTCAAGGAGGTAATCCATGCTTCTGGGAAGGGTGGCAGGAACTCTCGTAGCCAGCCGCAAAGAAGAGCTGCTCGAAGGCATGAAGTTCCTCGTTGTGCGTCAGATCGACGTCAACAACGAGGAGACGGGCGGTTACGTGGTCGCCGTCGACGCAGTCGGCGCCGGGGTGGACGAGGTGGTCATGTACGCCTCGGGAAGCTCCGCCCGTCAGACGGGGCTGACCAAGGACAAGCCCTGCGATGCCGTCATCATGGCAATCGTCGACACCTGGGAAGTCAACGGCGACACGAAGTATCAGAAGTGAGCCGGCATGATCGATGAACAGGACGTCAAGGCGATCATCGAGCGGGTCAAGGGTCGTGTTGCCGCCACCGACATCGCCGGCAGAGCCGGCCCGGCACTCCAGGCGGGTGACCAACTCGCCGCCTACGAGGAGCAACTAGGCGAGGGCATCTTCCCGACCATCGACTCGGCGGTCGCCGCCGCCCGGCGGGCCTTCGTCCAGTTCCGCGACATGGGCTTGGACGGACGCCGGACGATCGTCGACGCAATGCGATCGGCCATGCTGCGGGAGGGTGAGAAACTCGCCTACATGGCCCGGGAGGAAACCGGGCTCGGCCGCGCCGACGACAAGATCATCAAGAACAGGGTCGTCACCATCGGCACCCCTGGTCCGGAGGACCTCGAACCGCATGCGGTCACCGGCGACGACGGGATGATGGTCACCGAGTGGGCGCCGTACGGTGTCATCGGGTCGATCTCGCCGACCACTAACCCGACCTCGACCATCATCAACAACTCGATCGCAATGGTCTCTGCGGGCAATGCTGTTGTTTTTAACGTACATCCCAGCGCAAAACGGGTCTCGGTCGAGAACATCAAGCTGCTCAATCGTGCCATCGTGTCGGCAGGCGGCCCACCCGATCTGATCACAGCCATCCCGAACCCGACGCTCGAGAGCGCCCGCGAGGTCATGTACCACCCCGACGTTCGTGTGCTGCTCGTTACCGGAGGCCCGGGTGTAGTCAAAGAAGCGCTGAAGACTCAGAAGAAGTCGATCACCGCCGGCCCGGGCAACCCCCCTGCAGTGGTCGATCAGACCGCAGACGTGTCCAAGGCCGGCCGGGACATCGTCAACGGCGCCTCGTTCGACAACAACATCATCTGTGTGGATGAAAAGACGACCATCGTCGTCGACACCGTTGCCGATCGGCTCATCCAGGCAATGACGGCAGCCGGGGCCTACCGGCTCAAGGAGCACGAACTGAAGCGGCTGGAGCGGGTCATCTTCAAGGAGTTGGGCCAGCCGTCGAAGCCGGGCCTGATCAACCCCGAGTGGATCGGCAAAGACGCCGACAAGATCCTCGGCGCGATCGGCGTAACGACCGATCCGTCGATCCGGCTGCTTCTGGCCGAGGTACCGCGTGAGCACTCTCTCGTATGGACCGAACAGATGATGCCGGTGATGCCCGTGGTCCGAGTCAAGGACGTTGATGTGGCCATCGACCTGGCGGTGCGGTCCGAGCACAAGTTCCGGCACACCGCATCGATCCATTCGACCAACGTGGCCACGATCACAAAGATGGCGCGGGCGATGAACTGCAGCATCTTCGTAGCCAACGGGCCCAACTACGCCGGGCTCGGTGAAGGCGGTGAGGGCTTCACGTCTTTCTCGATTGCTTCTCCTACCGGGGAGGGTCTCACCAGGCCGCGTACCTTCTCGAGAGTGCGGCGAGTCACCGTGGTGGGGGCACTGAACTATGTCTGAGTTCAGCAGCGAGGCACCCGGCGCAGACCCAGCCGTAGCCATGATCGAGTTCTCCTCGATCGCGGTGGGGATCACCTCGGGGGATGCGATGATCAAGGCATCGCCGCTCGGCTCGATCTATGCGGGCACGGTGCACCCCGGCAAGTACCTGGTCCTCGTCAGCGGGGATACCGCCAGCGTCGACGAGGCGCTCGGCGTCGGTCTGGGTATCGGTGCCACCTCGGTGCTGGACTCCGTCTTCCTTCCCGACATCCATCCGGCGGTCACCGGCGCCATCGCCGGCGGCGAGGAAGCCGCCTGGGTGACGGGGGACGCCCTCGGCATCATCGAGACAGATCGGGTGGCGACGGTTCTGCAGGCGGCTGATGCCGGGGTCAAGGCCGCTTACGTGGAATTGAGCGCAGTCCGGATGGCGGACGGTCTTGGTGGCAAGGGGTATGTCCTGTTCTCCGGCGTGGTCGCCGATGTTGAGGCGGCAGTCGAGGCCGCCGAGCAATGGAGCCAGGAATCCGGCCATCTTCTCGAGGTGCGGCTCATTCCCCAGCTTGCTGCGGAGATGGCGTTCAATCTGCGTTCGGACCTGAGGTTCCGTCATCGCATCGTGCTCCGCCCCGTGGAACGGAGCGGTTGAGATGCAACTCGCCAGGGTGAAGGGAACGGTCGTAGCGACAATCAAGTCGAAGGGACTCGAAGGCGTTCGCTTTCTCATCGTGCAACCTCTCGACAAGTACCAGGAGCCGGTCGGAGCCGAGATCGTGGCTGCGGATGCGGTGCACATGGCCGGTCCCGGTGAGCTGGTGTACTACGTCAGTTCCCGGGAGGCGGCCGAGGCGATGCCGGAGCGTTTTGTCCCCGTCGATCACGCCATCGTCGGGATCGTCGATGAGGTAGAGGTGACGTCGTGAAGGTCGGCGTTGTAGCCGGGAACGTGGTCTCGACGATCAACTTCCCCTTCTACGACAACAAGAAGCTGATGATCTGCGACTACTTGAACGCAGACGGCACAACTAGCGGGTACACCATTGCGGTGGACAGGGTCGGCGCCGGGGTCGGAGAGCATGTGCTGATCATGGATGAAGGTAATTCGGCCCGGCAGATGTTCGGTTTGACCACCGGACCGATCCGGGCAGTCATCGTGGGAATCATCGACGACGTGGAGTTCGGCGTTCCGGCCAACCTCTAGTGAGATGCGACCTCCTCGCGTGAGTCGATCCCCGATCCCAGAAGGGTGTCTGCGGCTTCTCTTGAACTCCGACTAAATGCTGCCCGAATTTGGCCGACAAGGAGTAGGGTTCCGGCTGCCGCGGTCCTGCTGCGGTGGGAGGGACACCGTTTTCAGCTATCGAGGGGAAGACCCGCAATGCGCAAGTTCGTGATTCTCATTGCCGCGCTCGGCCTCGTTGCCGCCGCGTGTGGCGGCGATGACGCCGGTTCGGCCGGCTCCTGCGAGGACGTCGCCGATCAGGCGATCGATGCCTTCCAGGACGTGATCGACGAGATCGACAGCATGACCCTGGAAGAGGCTGCGGCCATGGGAGAAGAGGAGCCCGCCTTCATCTCCGACATGGAGCAGAGGTTTGAGGAACTCGAGGCACAGGCCGACTCGCTCGGATGCAGCGACGCCGAGATGGAGGAGCTGTTCGTGGCTCGTCTGGACAACCTCACCGCGGACGGATTCCTCGGTGAGTTGATGATCGAGGAGTTCAAGAACCAGGGAATCTTCGAGTAGGAGAACTTGCGGAGCGACGCTCCTAGAGTTCGATCATGATTCGCAGCGGCAGAACCATCATGATGGCGGTTCTGCCGCTGCTGCTTTTGTCCGCCGGTTGCACCGATCCCATTGTCAATGTGGAAGCACCGGAGGAGGTCGAGACCTGCGAGTGGCTGGTCCCCGTCGGCATCGAACTCGTGAACGACTACGTGTACACCCTGCTGGAGACTGACATCGGGGCCACGGGTGGGGACCCGGACAAGCTGCCCGCAGAGATCGCGGAGCTGAATTCCCGCGGCGCAGAACTCGACGCGAGAGTCGCCGAGCTCGACTGTGATGTTGTCCTCATCAACGATGCGATCGCCGAAGCCACCAAGGGAATCGAGTCGGACGACCCGATTGTGCGAGTCTTCCTCGAGTCGGTTCGCGGCGGGGTTGTTGCCCCGATCCTGCCCACACACGGTGACTGGCTGCTCGAGTCGGGAACCGTTGGTGCCGGCACCCTGGCGCCGCTTCCGGACCATCCGATCACGCTGACCATCGAACACGATTCGGTAGACGGGTTCGCCGGCTGCAACGGCTACTTCTATCCGGTGCGGCTCGCCGACGGTCTCTGGGTCTGGCTGGAGGGAGCGACGACGCTCACGGAGCTCGAATGCGTAGATGCGCTCGGCGACGAGCAAACAGACGTGCGCAACGTCGAAATCACGTACATCCGCGCCTTCGAACTGGTGGCCGCTTATGCCCTCGTCGGCGATGAGCTGGTGCTGAGTGGTGACGGAGTTGAGTTGCGCTACGTCAGGTCAGCGGGGGACTGACCGCAGCCTGCCGGCAGCCGCTGCATCGACCATCCAGCGCACGTTGTCCGCCCCTTGGGCGACCCGCTGCGCCGGGTAAGGATCACCGTCGTCGACGATTTGAGAGAGGATCTGCGCCTTGCTCTGCCCCTGGACGAGGAAGACGATTTCGCGGGCACTCCATAGGAGCGGCATGGACGCCGTCAACCGCCAGGTGTTCTTCTGCTCCACCCAACTCGCCAGGTAGACACCGGACTCGGCCTCCAAGGCGTCGGTGCCGGGGAACAGCGAGGCGGTGTGCCCATCGTCGCCGATTCCGAGCAGCACGAGATCAGGCCGTCCCTGGTGAAACACGTCGTTCAGTGTCTGCGAGTAGTCGGCTGCGGCGTCTTCCGGTGCACCGAATGCCGTGTTGGGAGCGAGGAACCGGCCGAGCACGGGATCGACCAGAGTTTCGCGGGCCATTCTCGTGTTCGACTCGGCATGATCGTGTGGGACCCAGCGCTCGTCGCCGAGCCACATGACCACCTTGCTCCAATCAAGGGATCCTCCGGCGAGCTTCTGATAGGTGGCGGCTGGTGTTCCTCCGCCGGCAAGACCGAGCGTGATCATGCGATCGGCCTCGGCGACGACATCGGCGATGTGGTTTGCGGTCGCTGTGGCCAATGCTTCGGGGTCCGGAAAGATGTGAACGCTCATAGGTCAAAGGTACTCGATGTAGCCTCAGCACATGGCACGACGACTGGTGATCAAATGGGGAACCGGGCAGAAGGTGACGGCACGGCTCGAGCCACCGGAGGATTCCTCCGCCGGCATACTGCTGGCTCACGGTGCCGGAGCAGGTCAGGACCATCCGTTCATGGTGACGTTGCGCACGGCGCTGGCCGCTGCCGGACTCGGTGTCATGACTTTCAACTACGCCTACACCGAGGAGGGGCGCAAGGCTCCGGATCGGATGCCGAAGCTCCTCGAGGTGCATCACGCCGCCGCCGACCGGGCCGCCACCTACTTCGACCGCGTGTACGTTGCCGGCAAGTCGATGGGGGGTCGGGTCGGATCGCACCTGGTTGGCGACGACGGCTGGCTCGCCGCCGGCCTCGTGTTCTATGGATATCCCCTGGTTGCGTTGGGGAAGACCGAACCGCGTGACACGTCTCACCTGGAGCGCATCCGGGTTCCGCAACTCTTCTTTGCGGGGACGAGGGACCGGCTCAGTCCACCGGAGCTGGTCGAGTCTCTCGTGAAGAGGCTTCCGCAGGCGACCGTCGAGGTGATTCCGGACGGGGACCACTCGTTCCAGGTCCCCAAGCGGACGGGTCGAACCCACGATGAGGTGATTGCCGATCTGGCGACGGCGACGGCGTCCTGGATCGGGGTCTAGCCGCGTCCCTCGTAGAACCCGGATACGACCTTGCCGTCGGCGAGATCGAGAACCCAAATGGACGCCTTGGGCCACTTCCGCGTGCCGCGCAGGCGCACGCCCCGGGAGTCCAGATCCTTGAGCAGGGGCCCGATCCAATCCTTGTGTGAGCTCAATGCGATGGATCCGGGACCCAGAGTGCTCAGGTACTCGTAGATGACATCGAGTTCCGTGAACTCCTTCAGGAGTTTGGTCACCTGGATCTCGGTCTCCGTGTGGTCCGACGTTGGTCCTACGGTCTCGATGCACCGCAGTGCCGGGCTCGACCAGATCTCCGTTACCGGGTGGCGGGCGAGGATCTCGGCCACGCCGAGCGATTGCTGCTGACCCTTCTCCGTCAGGGGACGCTTCTTGTCCGGGCCCTTCCACTTGGAGCGAACGCCGGCGTTGCCGTGACGCACCAGGTAGATGCGGGTCGATGTCGGGTTGGTGAGCAGCGAGTGAGCACGCTCGACCAGCCGGGCATCGCGGTTGTATGTCAGCAGCGCCTGGGCGCCGTGGATACCGACCCATTCGATGCGATCGACCTCTTCGTTTGGCTGGAAGCGACCCTTCTTGGCCTTCATCAGCCAGTACTTGACCAGCTTCAGCCGGCTGCGGTTCGTCTCGTAGGTGACTGCACCGAGGTAATCCTTGCGCTGGCTCTTGAATCCGGTCTCCTCGCGGATCTCGCGTACAGCAGCGTCCTCGAAGCTCTCGTTGCGATCGAGCTTGCCCTTGGGCAAGGACCAGTCGTGATACCGGTTCCGATGCACAAGCAGGAATTCGGGCCCACTGTCGGGGTATCCGTCCCGGTAGAGGACGCCGCCGGCTGCAAGTATTGGTCGCGGCGGCATCAGTGGACTCCGGCGATCAGCATTGTGGTGTCGTTCCAGGGCTCAGTCACGGCGCAGGAATCCTAGATCGTCGCGGGAGCGGTCGACTACTTGCGGTTTCTCTCCAACTCGAGAACCTTGTTGAGCCGTCGGATGAACCGCTCATCCTGGATGAACTCTGCGCCGAGATAGGCCGTGACGATTTCCTCAGCGACGGCAACTCCGGTCACCCGTGCCGCCAGAGCGAGGACGTTGATGTCGTCGTGCTCGACTGCTTGATGTGCGGTGTATGTGTCGCACGCCTGGGCGCAGCGGATCCCGTCGAGTTTGTTGGCAGCGATCGCGGCACCTGCTCCTGAACCACAGACAACGATGCCGCGGTCGGCCCGACCTGCCAGGACGGCCCTGCCTACTGCGGCCGCGTAGTCCGGGAAGTCGACAGACTCGGTCGAATCGGTCCCGAGATCCAGGACGCTGTGTCCGCCGTCTGCGATGTAGTCCTTCAAGTATTCCTTGAGCTCAAAACCAGCGTGGTCAGATCCAATGGCGACGCGCATGTTCCTCTTTCTCGATCCGTTCGGGAGGCTAGCTGGGTTGCTCCCGAACAGAGCCGCCACCGGAGAGGCTGCTTTTGCGCCGCCCCCACGTAGACTCCTCGCAATGGATTCCATCAGAGTCGTCGGCGGGAACCCGATCTCAGGAGAAGTGACCGTCCACGGGGCGAAGAACGCCGTGCTCAAGCACATGGTGGCGATGCTGCTGGCCCCGGGCCGGTACCGGCTCGACAACGTGCCGGGCATCCTCGATGTCGACATCATGGGCGAAGTCCTCGAGCACATCGGCGCTGCGTGCACCCGCAACGGATCGGTGATCACGGTCGACGTTCCGGACAAGCTCAATCCGGAGGCGCCACTCGACTTGGTGAGGAGGATGCGGGCCTCCATCCTCGTCCTCGGCGCGCTGCTTGCCCGCGGTGGTGCGGCTCGGGTCGCCCAGCCCGGCGGTGACGATTTTGGATCGCGGCCGATCGGCATGCATATCCAGGGATTGGAGCAGATGGGCGCAGAGTTCGAGCTTCGCCACGGGGTGCTCAACGCGACCGCTCCCAACGGGCTCACGGGCACGGAGATCTTTCTCGAGTTCCCGAGCGTTGGGGCGACGGAGAACCTTCTGCTTGCCGCCGTCCTCGCCAAGGGGAGCACCGTCATCGGCAACGCAGCCCGGGAACCCGAACTCGCCGACCTCGCCAATCTGCTCAATGCGATGGGCGCCGACGTCCGTGGCGCCGGCACGTCGACGATCGAGGTGTACGGAGTCCCGGAGCTGCACCCAGCCGATCACACCGTCGTGGCCGATCGTCTCGTCGCCGGGACCTACGCCCTTGCCGCTGCTGCGACCGGCGGGACCCTGCAGGTGAACGGCTGCGACCCGGACTTCCTGCGCATGGAGCTGCGCAAGATGGAGGCTGCCGGGTGCACGGTCGTCCGCGGCGCCGACACCTTCACGGTGTCAGGCCCGGAGCGGCCCAACGCACAGGACATCGCAACTCTGCCGTACCCGGGCTTCCACACGGATATGCATCCCCAGATGGTGGCTTTCCTGGCGAAAGCGACCGGGACCTCGCTCGTCACCGAGAACGTCTACGCGGCCCGTTTCCGGTACATCGGTGAGCTGAACCGGATGGGCGCAGATGTTCACGCCGACGGGCAGCACGTGGTGATCCGTGGAGTCGACAACCTCTCAGGTTGCGAGGTAGACGGCTGTGACATCCGAGCAGCGGCAGCACTCACGATCGCCGGGTTGTCGGCGGATGGAGAGACGATCATTCGTGATGCCGAGCACATAGACCGGGGCTACGACGGGTTCGTCGAGGTTCTCGCCTCGCTCGGGGCCGACATCGACCGATAGGAGCAGACGTCACTGCCCTTCTCCTTTCCCTGATGCTGCTTGCGGCTCCCGCCGTTGGTCCCGGTTCGGTCACGATCGTTTCCCAACAGGTGGAGGCGGTGTCGCTGACGCCGGAGGCCGGGACCACGCTCAGCCTGGGGCGCGGCGCTTATGAAGGCACGCTCGACATCACGTCCCATCACGCTGGCCTCGCTGCGGTCGAAGAAACCACGATCGATCGGTACCTGCTCGGCATCACGGAAGTCCCATCGTCGTGGCCCGATGAATCGCTTGCCGCCCAGGCGGTGGCGGCGAGGACCTACCTGGCGTGGACGCTGTTTCGTGGTCGCTCTATCAACGGCACCAAGTACGACTACGACATCTGCGCCTCCCAGTTCTGTCAGGTCTACCGCGGCCCGGGGGGCGCGGCCGATGCCTGGGCGACGGCTGTGAACAGAACCGGGGGTGAGATCCTCGTGTACGAGGGTTCGCCGGCGCAGGCCTTGTACTCGTCGAGCGCAGGTTCGCGTACCCGTTCGGTCCAGGACATCTGGGGTGGCGCTGGTGTGCCCTATCTGGAGGCGGTGGATTCTCCGGAGCTTGCCTACACGCCGTATGAGCGCTGGGAACTCGTCGTGACGACCGATGTCTTTCAGCGGGTGTTCGCCCGGAGCGGCTACGACTTCGGTGCCCGCATCGAAGACGTGTCGCTACGCAGCCCCGGCGAGGGCAACGGGCCCGAATCCGTGGAGGTTCGCACCGAGCAAGGTGTGACCCCAATACCGGCGACGCGGTTTCGCGCCATCTTCAACGTGCACGGTCCCGACCTGTACCCCGGCCTCATGCCGGCTGCCCGTCCGACGGGGGGACGCTGGCCGCAGACCGTGCTGTCCTACAGCTTCGAGGTGGGATACGAGCCGCCACGTCCCGAGCGGCATCGGCTGCTGCCTCCGGGGGAGACAGGGGCGACGGGCACCCTGACCGTTGTAGGGGAAGGTTGGGGACACGGGGTGGGTATGAGCCAATGGGGCGCAATGGCGATGGCGAGCGGGGGATCGTCGTACGAATCCATCCTGGACCACTACTACGGCCTGGAACCGAGCGACGGAGCCGGCAGACTGCCGGCGACGGTCCGTGTCGGCCTCCTCGTCGAGCAGCCTGCCATCGAAGTCCTCGCCGACGGGCCGTTTGTCTTGGAGGCTCCGGGCTTCGACCCGGTCGAGGTGCCGGCCGGGGAGTGGGTCTTCCGCCGGTCCGGATCCGGGTTGGTGATCGTTGGCCCCAGCGGGGCGGTGTACGATTCACCGCTCTTCCGCCGCATTCGCTGGCAACCGAGGTGACAATGCTGCCCGCACACGTCGAATCCGCACTGGTCGAGATCACCGCGCTGCTCGACGCTGCCGATGTGGCCTACAACGTCGGAGGAAGCGCGCTCCTCGCCATCGAAGGCTTTGACGTTCCGGTCGGCGACATCGACTTCGTCGTCGACCCTGCAGGCCGCAGTGTCATCGAGCTGATCTTCCCGGATCATGAGGTGCGCCAAAGTACGCCGCCGTGGGAATCCGCCTGGTTGCTCGGTGCGCGCTGGGGAGGCGGAGATGACGCTGTCTCCATCGACATCATCGGAGGTCTTGCCCTGGAGATTGACGGTGCCGTCGCTCGTTTTCCCATCAGTGGAGCCGAGACAACAGACATTGGTGACGCCGAGATCAAGCTCGGGCCGCTGCGTCATTGGTATCACTTGTATCGCGTACATACGCCGGCGAAGGCGGAAATGATTGCGGGATGGCTGACCGACGACGAGATCATGGCCGGTGCTGCGGAGTTGGGAATCAGCGAGGTATTTTCCCCTACACTGATAGTGCGAATCGGGAATGATTTGCCGTCCCCAGCGATTGAAGTAGACATGAGCACCGAGCAGCAGAGTTCAATCATCGAGGTGGCTTCGCCCACCGACGTCCAATTCGACGAACCGGGTACCGAGACGATCGACCTGGATCTGCTGAATGAGACTCTCGAGTACATCCGCCCCGCCCTCCAGGCCGACGGCGGCGACTTGATCCTGCTCGGCACCGAAGGCGGCAAAGTGACCCTGCAGATGGTCGGCGCCTGTGGCGGCTGCCCGCTGTCGACGATGACACTCACCGCCGGTATCGAACGGATCCTCCAAGACCGGGTTCCCGGGGTCACCGAAGTCGTCAGCGTCTGAGCCAACCGGCGCAGTCAGTTCCTCATCGATCGCTTTCCTCTAGGCTCCAGCGGCGATGGCTCGCCTCTCCGATCCCGCGATTCTGATTCCCGATGCTCGCGCCGGCGACCGGCGCGCCCTGGGGCGGCTCATCACCATCGTCGAGAACGGCGACGGCATCGCTTCCGATATCCTCGCCGAAGTGTTTCCGGCCGGGGGGCAGGCATGGACGACCGGCCTCACCGGGGCCCCCGGCGCCGGGAAGTCGACCATCACCAGCCGCCTCATCGCTGCCGCACGAGAGTCGGTCGACGAAATGGCCGTGGTAGCGGTCGACCCCTCGAGTCCGTTCAGCGGGGGCGCCGTGCTTGGTGACCGGGTGCGCATGCAGGACCACATCGACGACCACGGCGTCTACATCAGGTCTATGGCCAGCCGCGGACACCTCGGGGGGATAGCGGCTGCGACCCCGCGGGTCGTGGCTCTCCTGGATGGCATCGGGTTCCCCGAGATCGCCATCGAAACCGTGGGAGTGGGTCAGGCCGAGGTCGAGATTGCGGGTAACGCCGACACGACGTTGGTGGTCGTCAACCCGGGCTGGGGTGACAGCGTGCAGGCGGCGAAGGCCGGGCTGCTCGAGATCGGGGACATATTCGTAGTCAACAAGGCCGACCGTCCCGGGGTCGGTGAGACGGTGCGCGATCTGACACAGATGCTGGAACTCGGGGAGCAGTCGGAATGGTCACCCCCGATCGTGCCGACGGTGGCCTCCACTGGTGAAGGGGTAGATGAGCTATGGCGAGCGATTGCGGAACACCGCGTCTTCTTGAAGACGTCGGGACGTCTTGACGAGCTCCGCAGCAGAAGGCTGGTGGCGGAGATGGAGTCTGCTCTCATGACCTCGCTGCGGGACCAGGTTCGATCGAGCGTCCCCGCCGGAGAATGGGCCGAGTTGACTCGGCGGGTAGCCGGCCGGAGTGTCGACCCGTGGAGCGCCGCAACACAACTTCTCGGCGCCCTGGGAGTAGCCTCCGAGTAGCGATACGAGGAGGCGGAATGAGTCTGGTCGACTACGAGGTTCACGAATCGGTTGCCCAAATCACCTTGAACCGGCCGCCGGTGAATGCGCTCAACAGTGAGTTGATCGCAGATATCGACGCTGCCGTTGCCGAGGCTGAGGATCCTTCGATCCGGGCGGTCGTGATCAACGGTACGAAGCACTTTGCGGCAGGCGCCGACATCAAAGGGTTTGTCGATGCCTTCGAGAGTGACGATCCCGAACCGCAGGCGTCGGGCCTGGGAAGGCTCGTTCTCCGCTTTGAGTCGCTGGAGAAGCCGACGATCGCGGCGATCTCCGGATATGCACTTGGCGGCGGGCTCGAGTTGGCGATGGGTGCCGACTTCCGCTACCTGGCTTCCGACGCCAGCGTGGGTCAGCCCGAGATTCTGCTCGGCATCATCCCCGGGGCCGGTGGCACGCAGCGGTTGCAGCGGATCGTCGGGTTTCGAGCAGCAAAGGAGCTCATCTTCTCCGGGCGGCACATCGATGCAGAGGAGGCTATGCACATGCGTCTCGCCGACAAGGTGGTCGAGCCCGACGAGCTGCTCGCCACTGCGCTCGAGGATGCGGCGAAATGGGCAGCCGGGCCCACCCGTGCGTACTGGGCCGTCAAGAAGGCGATGGCGCTCGGCAGCGGTCTGACAATCGAATCGGCGTTGAGCGTAGAGCGCGAAGCGTTCGAGGAAGTCTTTGCGACCGCCGACGCCAGAACCGGCATCCTGGCGTTCGTGAACAAGGAGCAAGCTGAGTTCATCGGAGAGTGAGGTAGCCTCAGCCGGTGGAAGAGAGCAAGCTCGGCTACTGGCTAAAAAGGATCTCTGCGGCAGTCTTGCTCGGCTTGCTGCTGGCCACCCTCATCGGGGCCTTCCAGGGATCTTCTGTGATCGCTCGTGACCTGCTGACCCCGGAGCCACGCCCCGCCGGTCCGGAATCTGAGATCGTGTTGGTTGGGGCAGGACGCATCGTGTTGCCCCGCAACGCGATAACCGAACGGGAAGGGATCTGGGGGGTCAGCAACGAAGAGGGGGCGTACGGGCAGATGGCGGCTGTGATCTCCAAGGACGCCGAGACGATCGAGCGGTCCTTCCGCACCCTCAACGGGCGGTTCATCGCCGGCGAAGTGGTGACCTTCGATGCATATGCGGTTGGCCCGGATCCCATGGAAGCGTATTCGATGGATTTCTCCGAGGTCCGTGTGCCGGGATCGCTCGGAGTCAATCCGGCCTGGCTGATCCCCGGCGAGTCGGATACCTGGGTGATCCTCGTCCACGGGGAGGGTGAGGACGAGCGAGCCCAGGCCTTGCGGATCCTGCCCGTGATCGAGGAGGCGGGGTTCACTGCGTTGGTCATCACCTATCGCAACGACACTGCCGCACCCGATGATGGCGGCTTCTACCTGTGGGGGATCACCGAGTGGCAGGACATCGAGGCGGCCATGGAATATGCGCGCAACCGGGACCAGGATGACAAGGAGTTCATCCTGTACGGTTTCGGCATGGGTGCGACCATTGCGCTGACCCATCTGCACGAATCCGACTCGACCGGTGACGTGCTCGGCGCGGTGCTCGATTCGCCCGTGCTGGATCTTGGCGCCGTCGTTGACGAGATCGCGGACGAGCGCGGCATCCCGGCGTTGATCAGCAGCGCGGCCAAGGGCGTGGCCCGGATCCGGTTCGGTCTGGAATGGGCCAAGCTCAATCAGATGGATCGCATCGACCAGTTCGACGTGCCTCTTCTGCTCCTACAGGGAACGGAGGACGATGTGGCCCCCGTCGCAACAGCGGATGAGTTCGCGGAGGCTTTGCCAGACCTCGTCACCTATCACCGCTTCGAAGGCGCCGAGCGAGTGGAGCTGTGGAATGTCGACCCGGAGCGCTACAACGAGGCAGTCATCGAGTTCCTCGCCGAGTTGATCGCCGACGACTTCTAGCGGGAAGGTCGGTGGCGCTTTCGGCGTTGCTGACGCCGATATTTCGGCATGAGCAACGCAAGAACAAAGGGGTCAGCCGCTCCAATGGTTCCGGCGTTGATGAGGCCGATATCTCGGCACGAGCAACGCAAGAACGAGGGTGGGAAGGTCAGGGGCGCTGAAAGGTGCGGGGACGTGACCGCTGTTGGGTCGCGGTTCTCCACGCCGGGACCCGGGAGGCTTGTCAGGGTCCTGTCATGGAGGCGGCAATCGCTTGGCCGACGATGGTGACCGGGTCGAATCGCCTTGCGGTAGGTGTCTGAATGTCGTCGAATCCGCCCATGCCGGAGAGCTTCCCCGCTGCAATGCCTACGGAGGCTGCCAGCAGGCGGGCGCGATCCTCCTCGATTGCCTCGATGTTGATCCCAAACAACGAGCTGGGACAAGGCGCGCTCCCGGCGAGCATCTTTTGTGAATCGTGGACGGCGTTCCGGTGAAACTCGTCCAAGTGGTCGTCGTTCGCTCTCAGCAGCTCTAGCAATGCGTTCGACGCTTCTGGCACCGATAGCCCCTCGGTCCCCTCGGGGACCACGAACAGCTCGAATGTGCTGTCCCATCCATGATCTGGGCCTCCCATGGTGAATGTCGAGTGCATGCGCCACGTCCCGAGATCTGGTCGGGGTACCAGCACGAACCCACACGCAGCTCCCGATAGAGAACTGGTCTCCCCAACCCAAGCGAGATCGACTCCGATAGTCCCCTCGGTCTTCAGCAACTCAACAAACGCATCTGGGGCCATTCCTTGAGGACCCAAGGGCCTGGCGTCCACGACAACGCGGTCGACGTAAGACAAGCGCAACATGTCATCTACACCTGCGAGATAGCGGGTGCCATTGATCGCAACGGACAGGTTGGTGAGCCAGAACAAGTTCACCGTCCGATTCTCGCACAGCATCCACTCGCCCCAGTTTCCGAGAGACCCTCCGCAATCACCAACAAGACTCAGTTCGCACACCTATGCCGCAACATTCACGCTGAATCGGATCGTGGGAAGGTCACGAGCGCCGATTCGCAGATCGAGGTCTTCCCGTATTGACTAACCCAGGAGTAGTGACGAGTTGCGGTTGTGTCTAGCCTCCGCGGTATGCCTTCCGGGAAACGCTTGAACAGTGTCTGCCACAACATCGCTCACCATTCCTTGAGTGGGCTGTCGTGGATACACCCTCATCTCGCCCAAGCCAGTCGACGGGCGGGACTCGATCACGCCAAGGTCGACCTCTTGGCCGTCGACCCATGTCCTCACGTCTGCGGCCTACGTTACGCCAAGACGCCACTTCATCGCGGGCTCAAGTCGCTGCAGATGCGGTTCGCAGCCATGTTGAACGCGGAAGGGTTCGAGCTGAGTGACGTCAGCGAGGCATCGCTCGAATTCGAGGCCCCGACAGAACACGACTGGTACACCTACTGCACGAGCACACTCTTGTCTGCAAACGGGCACAGGTCGAGCTACAAAGTGGATATGTCCGGCACGACAGTCGACGAGTGAGGGTGCCTTGTTCCACTGCCCCAGAACCCCGCATTGTCGCTACGCCACAACACCCACCTGGAAGGATATGTCGGGAAGATGGCGGCACGGGCGCCGAGGGAGCGGGGACGTTGCGCGCTCCGAAGTGACGTCCAGATAGCCGTTGCGGTGATCGGTAGGATCACCCGATGGAGATTGACGATGCACGAGTTCTTGCAGACGTGGCGCGCCGGGCATTCGATGAGCGCTGGGATACCGATTCGGTGGCGGCTGACCGGTTGGCCGAAATGGCGGATGAGATTGATGATGCCGTCACCGCGTTGATTGGCGCAGGAGATTCGGACACTGCCGCAAATCTGCTCGGGTCGCTCTCGTCCTTCTGGCAGAAGCAGGGCTTGGTCGACAAAGGCCGAGCAATCACCGAATCTGCATTGAAGAGGATCAAGGACGACCAGGGTTCACAGGGGCGGGGCCGGGTTCACCTGGTTGCGGGTGAGCTTGCCTTCCGGCAAGGTGATCAGGTCGCAGCCCTGCACCGCACCCAGCATGCCCTGGCTTTCTCCAAAGAGAGCGGAGATCGCGTCCTGGAAGCAGAGTCCGAAACCAATCTTGCTCGTATCGCGTTCCGTGACGGTGACGCCGAGCGAATCTTCTTGCACGCCAATCGGGTGGGCGACCTCGCAGGTGAGGATCTCCGACTCCAATCCAAGGCTGTCCACATGCTCGGATGGGCCGAGTACACCGGCGGCAATCTCGAGGCTGCCATGCGGCGGTTCGAGCAGAACGCAGCGATCTACGCCGAACTCAACGACTCGACCGGCGAGGCGATGGAGTGGGCGAACCTGGGCAGTCTGGCCCTGGAGGCCGGAGACGTAGATTCAGCCCGCAGATACCTGGCGGCCGCGATGGGTACGCCCGGTGTAGCCGACGACCGCTATCTCGCCCCGGAACTCGTGAGAAGCGCAGGGGCTGTGGCAGGTATCACCGGCAATCATCAACTTGCGCTCGAGCTCATTGCCAGCTCGAAGGCGATGTACCGCAACGCTGGGCTGCAACCCGACCCTGGAGACGAGCTCACCCCGCGTGTCGAGGAGGATGCCAGGCAAGCACTCGGAGCGGCCGCATCGCAGGCGATCGACGAAGGCCAGGTCATGACGCCCACAGAGGCGTTCGAAGCTGCACGAGACTCGCTCGACCAGTAGCTCTCAGTGTTCTCGTGGTCGCAGGGGCCGACCGCCATCTGGCAAGGCGTTGGGCCGTAAGCACGCCATGGCTGCGCCTCCATATCAAAAAAGAGCCTCATTGTGGGAAGGCCAGGGGTGTCGAGAGCTGCGGATCCTGCCGGACGAGCTTCGAGCGCTGTCCTGTGCGCAACGACGTCGATGGGGGAATCACGATTGACAATCTATTGTCATTTTGGTAATATGTTGTCAACACGCAAGGAGAGGCAATATGACGGCAGAAACCATCCACGTCGCTATCTACGACACCTGGGCGGATTGGGAGGCGGGGTACGCCCTCGCCCATCTCGGCTCGGGCGACTGGCAGCCGGACGGGCGAAGCTATCGCATCGTGACACTGGCGGAGTCGCTCGATCCGGTGACGACCAAGGGCGGAATCTCGCTCACCCCGGACATCACCATCAGCGAACTCGATCCCGCCCATAGCGCCATGCTCATCCTGCCCGGCGCGGACAGCTGGCTCACGGGCTCCAACATGGCGTTTGTCGAAGCGGCAAGGGGCTTTCTCGGCGCCGGAGTTCCGGTTGCGGCCATCTGCGGTGCCACCATCGGTCTTGCCCATGGCGGCCTTCTGAACGACATAGACCACACGTCGAACGCGCCGCAGATTCTCGAATCTCCGGCGTACACCGGCCACGACCGCTATCGAAACGAGTTGGCCGTTCGCGACGGCAATCTGGTCACTGCCAGTGCGATTGCACCGGTCGAGTTTGCCCGAGCGATCTTCGATGCGCTCGATTTCTATCCCGAGCCGACGAGCGCCAACTGGTACCTGTTCTACGGAAGGCAGGATGAGGCGGGGTTCTTCGGCCTCATGGAAGGGATGGCGCATGCCGGATGAGTCACAGCTCGGCGGCGAGTTCTCCCTGGCGATCTTCAAGCTCAACGGTCAGCTGTTGGCTGCGGGGGAGAGACTCGCCGAACCCGCGGGCATCACCGTCGCTTGGTGGCAAGTGCTGGGGGCTGTCCTGCGACAGCCCCTGACTGCGTCCGGGATCGCCCGCCAGATGGGTATCACCAGGCAGGCAGTGCAGCGGATCGCCAATCGCCTCATCGCCGAGGGCCTGCTCGAGGCATCACCCAACCCGGCGCACAAGAGATCGCCGTTGCTGGCACCAACGACGGATGGCCGTCTGGCCATCGAACGCATCGCTCCGGGGCAAGCTGCATTCTCGACACGTCTGATCGAATCGTTCGGTCGCGCCGAGTTTGAGGCTCTCATCTCGGAACTCGAGCGAATGTCGGCCACCGTGGATGCGGTGGGCCCATAGGAGCCATTCACAACACGCACCCTGGCCGACAGGTGGCCGGGGGATACGCTCGCGTCGCATGGGACGTGACTACGGGATCAGAGGATCGGCTCCCGGCTGGGGTTCGAGGAAGAATGTCGTGCGACCGAAGTCGAACTCGTTGCCGTCGTTCGCCCAGTTGACGACTGCCGTAAGCGACAGACCATGTTCGGCAGTCATTACTACCGGCGCGCTGAGCTCCAGGACATCGCAGGCGCTCCCGGTGCGGTCTGTCTCAAACGTGAACTCATGCCGCAGATCGCCCATGTCCCGCACGTCGTTCTGCTGGTAGATGCCGACCTCGAAGCGAGTCATCGTCGCCAGCTTTGCGTTGTAGCACTGCTCCACGGCGGTCAACCGCAGCGGCGTGTTTCCGACAACCGTTATCAGGTCCGGGTTCATGAGCAGATGGGCTGACCATGGGGCACTCACAGCACCAAAGATCTTGGTTCCGTTCCCCCTGAAGATGAATAGATTCGTGTCGGGGGCGGTCGTTTCCCAGCCGTCGGGCCCGACCGTGATTGCCCAGGACCCGCTCAATTCTCCTCCCGAGTGGCTGTGCCCCCCGAGACTGAAGGCAGAAGAGTCCATGCCGTCGAGTGTTCCGGCATCGACGGCCTGACTGTTGGCCAGTCGTCGCATGAAGGCGGACATCTGTTCACGCGTCACGTTGCCCTTAGGGCAGAAGAGGTCGGTTCCGCATCCTTGGGTTATCCCGTTGTCGTCCATCCATTTGATGTCGTTGGCGAAGATATTGCTATCCGGCACATCTACGAACCGGGTGATCGCGGCGCGGGCGGGGACCGCCATCGCTGCGATCACGAGGACGGCTAGCGAGAGCAGCTGCCATTTTCGTTTGAGATCCACAGAGTCCCCTTTCTGTCTCGCTGGGCGCTGCCGGTGCCGTGCCTACCCCAGAGCCCGGTGCAGGAACGCCGCCATCTGGCCTCGGGTTACGTGGTCGTTGGGACAGAACATCGTGTCTTCCGGTGGGTTGCATCCTTGTGTGATGCCGGCGGTGGCCAGCTTGTCGATCGCCGGCTCGAATACGGAGCCATCGTCGTCGGTGAAAAGGTCGCCGCCACCGTCGTCGCTGAGGCTCAGCGCGCGAACGAGGAACGCCGCCATCTGCCCTCTGGTCACCGGGTCCTGAGCACAAAACATCGTGTTGAAGGGCGGATTGCAGCCCTTGGTAATGCCCTCTCCGGCAAGCCACTCGACGTCACCGAAGAAGGTGTGGGTCCCAGGGACGTCGTCGAAGTGAGCGTTTCGGACGCGCTCCCAGTCGAACCACTGGGTGTACTGGAGTTGGGCGGGCACGTCCACAGGCGCCGCACCGGTGCCGTCGGCGTTCATCGACCAGATCCCTCCTTCTCCCACCCGGTTGGACCAGAAGAGGATCGTGTGACCATCCGGTGACCAGACGGGGAACCCATCCGCCGCCGGGTGATTCGTGAGATTGCGCTTGTTGCCGCCGTCGGCATCCATCACAAACACATCTCCGGGTTCGCCCTCCATGACGTCCTCATACCTGGTGTACGCAATCCTCGAGCCATCCGGAGACCAAGAAGCGCCGTGCGCTGCATAGCCCGGCTCAGCGGTGAGTTGCCTCTGGTTGCCGCCGTCTACATCCATGACCCAGATCTGGAGAGAGTCCTGCCCGGTAACAAAGGCGATCTTGGAGCCATCGGGGGACCACATCGGGCGGTGCTCCCAACCCGGGCGATCTGTGAGTTGAAGCTGGCCGGAGCCGTCGGCGTCCATGACCCAGATGTTGTAGTCGCCGTCCACCCAGATGTTCGTGAACGGATCACGAATCGCCCCAAAGGCAATCATCGAGCCGTCCGGGGACCATGTCGGATGATGGTTCGTCCACCCCACGCCGCCGGTCAGGTTGCGCTTGTTGCTGCCGTCGGCGTTCATCACCCAGATGTCCCCGTCGGCGCCGAATGCAATCTCAGACCCGTCTGGCGACCACTTCGGCCACTCCCCATCAGCGAGCCAAACGGCACGCCAGGATCCGATTTCCCAGACGTAGATGCCGTCAATGGACTCGGCCACAAGCCGACCGTTCTCTCCCGGCCATGCCGCCGATGCCGATCCCGGTCCGACCACCAGTGCCACGGCAAGCGCCAGGCAAATCCACTGCGGAGCGCGCGAACGCGTCATGGACCACCTCCGCGGTCAACTACAGGCGTATCACCCCATCACGGACGAGACAAGACCCAAAGCAGAAAGGGTCGAGCCCTCCCCCTAGTTGCGGCGCAGCGTGTAGACGCGGGACTCGAGCTTGCCCAGGATCTGATTGATGGTCCACAGCGCATTGCCGTAGACCACGCGGTAGGCGACCTCTCCGATCTCGTCGATCAGGGCTGCCTTGTTGCGTCGCAACCGGGAGACCTGGAGCAGGTAATTCGACGCTGTTCCCGCCTCCTGGGAAGCCTCGTACCACTCCGATCCCACAACGTCGACATTCTCGATGCTGAACCCGGCCGCAACCGCGGCGCTCTCGAATCCTTCAACCGAGAACCGCTCCGGCACCGCAGCGGTGTGCCCGATCACCTCTGCCGCCTCGATCGGCTCCAGCCGATCGGTCGCAAACACCTGGTGGAACAGCATGAGCCCGCTTGGGGCGAGCACACGGGCACACTCGCCGAGAGCCCGTTCGGCGTCGGCAACGTGGGCGAACATGTCGCGAGAGAACACGAAATCGAACGCTCCATCGGCGGCGGGGATCTCCTCGATGAAGCCATGGACAGCCTCGACTAGCTCGCCAAACTCGTGCTCAGCGATCGCAACCTGTCCGTCTGCGATGTTCGCTTCGGCGGGATCGACGGAAATCACCCGGCACCCGTAGCGCTTGGCGATCTCCAGTCCGTTAGCCGCATCACGTCCGCCGATGTCGAGAACGACGTCGCCCGGCCCGGGACCCAGCGCTCCGAACATATCGATGATGGACGAGCTGGGACGTGGATCGAGGCTGCGATCCACCGCCGCAACGGCAGCCTCCCAATCCCAATCGCCGTACATCTCTTCCACCGTCACCGGCTTGGACCATTCGTTCGTCATACGCCGCATGCTAGGGGTGCTGTCGTCGCTGGTGATGGTGGCTCCAGGAAACGGCTCGAAGGCGTCGTAGGCTGCTCCCATGATCCGTACATACGAAGAGAAGGACTTGGAGGAGGTGCTCGACGTCTGGTACCGGGCGTCACTCGTGGCCCATCCCTTCCTGTCCGCCGAGTTCCTTGCCCGGGAGAGGCAGTTGATTGCGGAGGAGTATCTGCCGCAGTCGGAGACCTCGGTGTATGAGCGTGACGGCCGCGTCGTTGGGTTTGTCTCGATGGTCGGCGACGAAGTCGGCGGGATCTTCGTGGAGCCCCGGTTGCAGCGGCAGGGGATCGGGCGGGCGCTGCTCGACCATGCGTTCGAGTCGCGTTCGGCCATGGAGCTCGGCGTATTCGAGAAGAACGAACTGGCGCAGAGCTTCTACGCGGCCTATGGATTCGAGGTCGTTGGTCGCCGGGTCGAAGAGGACACGGGGGAGCCCGAGCTGCGGCTCCGCTTCGTCTCCGGGTAGCTGACCGCTACATCGCGATGACGGTGCGGATGGTGTCGCCGAAGTGGACAAGATCATCGAGCGCCGCGTTGACCGCGGCCTCCTCCAGCGGCACTGTTCGTTGCACAACGCGGTCTAGATCGAGCCGGCCGTCGGCGGCGAGTCCGAGCAGCTCCACGATCTCGCCGACCGTGTGGTCGGATGTCCCGATGACCTCCGACTCGCCGCTCACCAAATCGGTGTAGGGCCCGATCGCCATCGTGTCCGCAGTGAGGCCGACGGCGACCGCCCGGCCCATGGGTGCCAGCGAATCGAGACACTGTCGCATGACCGTCGCCGAGCCGACGAGGTCGATGGCAACATCACATCCTCCTGCGGCGAGGATCTCGGCGACGGGATCCCCGTTTGCGTCGACCGGTATTGCGCCGAGGTCGGCGGCGGCATCGAGCTTTGCCTGCTTGATATCCACCGCGAACACTTGTGCGGCCCCCGCAATGAAGGCAAGCTGGATCGCCGACATCCCGAGACCTCCGACGCCGAAGACCGCAACCGTTTCCCCCGCACCGACACGGCCCTTGCGCAGCGCATGCAGAGACGTGGCCGACGAGCACATCATCACCGCTGCGTGCTCGACCGGCACTGCGCCCGGAATCGCAATGACGTTGCGCTCCGGCACCATGATCTGCTCGGCGTAGCCGCCCGGCCGGCCGTTGCCAATCATCCTCCCGTCCGGGCAGAACATCTCGAGCCTGCGTTCGCAGTACTCGCAGCGTCCGCACCCCACCTGGTAGTGGACGCACACACGATCGCTCGGGGTGAAAGCAGCCACCTCCGGGCCGACCGCCGCCACCACACCGGCAACCTCGTGGCCCAACGTCAGCGGCAGCGGTCCGACCTGAGGAAAGCCCTCTCGATAGTGAGCATCCGAGCTGCAGATCCCGGCGGCTTTCACGTCGATGACAACTTCATCTCCCCCCGGGATCGGATCGGCTACCTCCCGCATTTCGAGAGGCTCACCGGGTGTGATCAGCTGTAGCGCACGCATGGCGGTGACGGTAACAGGCGCTCAGATCGTTCCCCTCCTCGGCGAGGCGCGACGGGTCCTGCCCAGGGGAGTCCGATTCCTTCACCCCCTTGGGATGAGTGCCCAGGCAAAGCGAAGGGCGATGAGGGAGTGTGATTCGTACCGCCCTCAGGGTCCATGTTCTCTGCGAAACTGGTTGCGTCATGATCTATCTCGATCACGCCGCAACCACGATGGTTCGTCCCGAGGCGCGCACCGCAATGGCGCCTTTCCTCGACGATGTCTTTGGCAATCCGTCCGGGATCCACGAGATATCGCGGCGGGCAAAGAACGCGCTCGAGTCCGCCCGCGAGCAAGCGGCCGAACTGATCGGTGCGGCCCATCCGCTCGAGGTTGTGTTCACAGGTGGCGGTACCGAGGCGGACAACCTCGCCGTCGTGGGAGCAGCCCTGGCCGGTGGGGAAAGACGGGCCGTCGTGACCACCGCAGTGGAGCACGAAGCGATCCTGGAGTCGGTGGCTTTTGTCGAGACTCTCGGGTGCCGGGTCGACCGTGTCCCGGTCGACGGCGACGGGAGACTCGACCTTGCAGAACTCGGCAGTCGCATCCGCACCGACACTGCAGTTGTTTCGGTGATGGCGGCCAACAACGAGACTGGTGTGATCTTCCCGCTCGCTGATGTCGCAGCGACAGTTCGCAACACTCCTGCGCTGTTCCATACCGACGCCGTTCAGGCCTTCATCTCGGAGGAGATCACCGTCGCCACAACCGGGGCCGACATGATCACTCTGGCGAGTCACAAGTTCGGGGGCCCGAAGGGTGTCGGGCTGCTCTATGTGCCGCGGGATGTGGAACTGGAGCCGGTGATCCACGGCGGGGGGCAGGAGCTGGGACGCCGCTCCGGAACTCACAACGTTGCGGCCATCGTGGGGATGGTGGCGGCAATGGAGGTATCCGTCGCCGAGCGCAAGCTGATGCACGACCGGGTGGCGGCCATCCGTGACCGCTTTGAGACTGCGCTGCTAGCGGCCGTGCCCGATGTCGTCGTCACCGGCGCCCGGTCTCCCCGTCTCGTGCAGCACAGCCACTTCCGCGTGCCCGGGGTGACGGCGGAGACGCTGCTCATCAGGCTCGATCAGGAGGGAGTTGCGGCCGCGGCGGGCTCGGCCTGTAGCAGCGGGGCCATCGAGGTATCACACGTCCTCGCCGCAATGGGCATGAGCGACGGCGAGGCTGCCGAGTGCGTGCGATTCAGCTTTGGCTGGTCGAGCGGCACGGACGACGGGGTCGAGGCGGCGGAGCGAGTTGCCGCAGTAGTGGCGGGGTTGCGATGAGAGCCCTCGTTGCCATGTCTGGTGGTGTCGACAGCTCGGTGGCCGCCGCGCTGATGCTCGACCAGGGCTACGAAGTCGTGGGTGCCACCCTCAAGCAGTGGGAGGGCGCCGACGGGGCGATGCCACTTGCCGGTTGCTGCACCGTGTCCGATGCGGAGGATGCTCGTCGTGTCGCCGCCCAGCTGGATGTGCCGTACTACGTGCTCGACTACGTCGACGAGTTCACTGAGAAGGTCGTCGACCACTTCGGCGAGATGTACGCCGCAGGGAAGACGCCAAACCCATGCATCGAGTGCAACCGACGGGTGAGGTTCAGCGTTCTGCTGGAACGCACCCGAGCCCTCGGATGTGATGTCCTCGTCACGGGCCACCATGCCCGCATCCGCCACGACGCCGCCGGCTATCACTTGGTCAAGGGCGTCGATGGCACCAAGGACCAGTCATACGTGCTTCACATGCTCGGACAGGGGGATCTGGCCCAGGTCCGGCTCCCCATCGGCGAGATGACGAAGACCGCGGTCAGGGAGTATGCCGCCGGAATGGGGCTCCGCACCGCAGCCAAGCCGGACAGCCAGGATCTCTGCTTCATCGGTGCGGGCTCGTACCGGGACTTCATCCGGGAGCGCTTTCCCGATGCCGCCCGGCCCGGCCCGTTGGTCACCAGCGACGGCGAAACTCTCGGCATCCACGAAGGCATGGTCGACTTCACCATCGGGCAGCGCAAAGGCCTTGGGGTCGCCCTCGGTGAGCCTCGCTACGTAGTCGGGATCGACCCCACCACCGCCACCGTGACGCTCGGCACCAAGGACGAGTTGCTGGTCGCAGGCTGCCAGGTAGAGGACGTCTCCTTCGTGTCGGGTCGACCACCGGTTGACCGTGACGTGACTGTGAAGATCCGTTACCGGGCGCAGCCGGTCGCCGCAAAGATCGCAGACGAAGGCGACGGATCCTGGCGCGTCCTCTTCGCAGATCCCCAGGCTGCGGTGGCGCCGGGTCAGGCGGCCGTCTTCTATCACGGCGACGAGGTCCTGGGTGGAGGCACGATCGCCAGGGCGGTCCGGTGACCCTGGTGCGCTGCGGGGTGGGGAGCCTTCCGCACATCGACCCGGAGATCGCTGCCGACTTCGTCTTAGCCACCTGTGACGTCCCGTATCTTCCCCAGCTGCCCAACCGCCACCCCCAAGAGTCCATGCTGGTGCAATGGGGTGACGGGATCGGCGGGGCCGGCGTCGACGGGAACACGCTGGCCGTCGGCGGCCATCCTGGAATCAGCGAAGAGGCATTCCGGGGTGCCGCGGCGACGTTGGCAAGAGTCAACGGCGGGCAGGTCAAGACACAGGCAACCGGTCCGGTCACGCTGGCAGCTGCGCTGCGCGCCGGCGGTGTGGACGCGCCGGGGCTGGTCCAGCAGGTCACCAAGGAGCTTCTCGCCCGCATCGAGCTTCACTTGGATTGGGTGGGCGGCCATGCGGATGATGTCGTGCTCGTTCTCGACGAGCCGGCGCTGGCCGCGCTCGGGGAGCACGACACAATCCCCGACGCAGCTCGCTCGGCCCTGGAGTCCATCGTGGCGTCGCTTGGAGTCTCGGTCGGCCTGCATTGTTGCGGCGACACGGACTGGGGAGGTGTTGCCGATATCGGCTTTGATTGGCTGTCCTGGGACGTCAGTACCTTTGGATCCGGCTTCCACAACGGTGTCGATCGGATCGCAAGGGCCCTCGGCAAGGGGACCCGGATCATGTGGGGGATCGTGCCCACGACGCCCGGGCCGTTGCCGGAGACACATGTCCTAGTCGGAAGGTACGGTACGGCTGTGGCCAACCTCGTCGTCGCCGGGGCGCCGTTTGCGGCGCTGCGGGCAGACGCATGGTTCACTCCCGCCTGTGGCTTGGCGGGAGTATCGGTTGCCGAAGCCGAGAAGGTTGCGGACAAGCTCGCAGAGGTCGTAGGAGAGGTGGAGAGTGGCTGGTGATCTGGAAGCGAAGGTAGAGGAGCTCCGGTCGGCGCTGCACCGGGCCAACCACCGCTACTACGTCCTCGACGACCCCGAGATCTCCGACATCGAATACGACGAGATGATGCGCGAGCTCGTCGCCATCGAGACCGAACATCCCGACCTCGTCGTACCCGATTCGCCGACCCAGCGCATCGGCGCTCCGGTCGGCGAGGCCTTTGCCCCGGTGACCCATCTGCAACGCATGTTCTCTCTCGACAACGTCGAGTCGGAGGAGGAGCTCGAGGCGTGGCAAGCCCGGTTGACCCGCGCCCTGGGACGCGAGCCCTCCGCCTACGTATGCGAGTTGAAGATCGATGGCCTTGCTGTATCGATCACGTACGAGAACGGCGTGCTCACCCGTGCCGCCACCCGTGGCGACGGGACCACAGGCGAGGACATAACCGCGAACGTGCGCACCATTGATGCCGTGCCCCTGCGATTGCAGGGTGAGCCGCCGGAGCTGATCGAGGTGCGCGGCGAGATCTACATGCCGGTCTCGGCCTTCGACCAGCTGAACGCTCGGCAAGCCGAGTTGGGAGAGCGGCCCTATGTGAATCCTCGCAATACGGCAGCCGGCTCGGTGCGGCAGAAGGATCCGGCCAAGACGGCCGAGCGGTCACTGTCCATTTGGCTCTATCAGATGGGTCAGGTCACGGGCGGCCCCACCTTCGCGAGTCACTGGGATTCTCTCCAGTGGCTTGCCGAGCTGGGTCTGCGGGTGAACCCGGCAAGCAAACGGATCGCCGATCTCGACGGAGTGGAAGCCTACGTCACGGCTGCCGTCAAGGCTCGACACGGCAACGACTACGAGATCGATGGCGTAGTGGTGAAGGTCGATGACCTCGCCGAGCAGTCCGATCTTGGCTACACCGCAAAGAGCCCGCGCTGGGCTGTGGCATACAAACTGCCGCCCGAGGAGAAGACGACCACGCTCGAGGAGATTCGGATCAACGTGGGGCGTACCGGGGCCGTCACCCCCTATGCCGTCCTGGATCCGGTCTTCGTCGGCGGGGTGACTGTCACCAACGCAACGCTGCACAACGAAGGCGAGCTGCACCGTAAGGATCTGCGGCCGGGCGACACAGTCATTGTGCGCAGGGCTGGAGATGTGATTCCGGAGGTGGTGGGGCCCGTGCTCAGCAGGCGGCCTGATGGTCTTCCCGAGTGGCACATGCCTGCCAACTGCCCGTTTTGCACAAACCCGATCGTCCTCCCTGATGGGCAGGCCAAGGCCAAGTGCACGGGTGGCTTCACGTGTCCCAGCCGTCTTCGCGAGTACCTGTTCCACTTTGCGTCTCGCGGGGCGATGGACATCGAAGGGCTCGGCTACAAGACGGTTGACATGCTCCTGAACGAAGGCATGATCTCCGATCCGGCAGACATCTTCACGCTCGATCGGGACGTACTGCTCGGTTTCGAGGGGTGGGGTGAGGTTTCGGTCAACAACCTGCTCGGAGCCATAGAAGCGGCAAAGGACCAGCCGCTCGCCCGGCTGCTCACCGCACTGGGCATCGACCATGTCGGCGGCACGGTGGCTAGAGCGCTTGCTGCAGAGTTTCTCTCTCTGCCCGCTCTCATGGCGGCGACGGAGGAAGACATCACAGCGATCGACGGCATCGGCCCGGAGATCGCACGTTCGGTCGCCGAGTGGTCCCAGGACGGCGACAACATCGAACTCGTGCGACGCCTCGACGAGGCCGGTGTCCGTCTTGCCGATCCGGAGCCCGAGGAGCGGGAAGCGGAGGCGACCCTGCTCGCCGGGTTGTCCTTCGTGGTCACCGGCACCCTCGACGGATACAGCCGCACAGATGCGAAGGCCGCCATTGAGGCCCGGGGCGGCAAGGTCACCGGGTCGGTGTCGGGGAGGACGGCCGCTCTCATCGCCGGAGCTTCTCCCGGATCGAAGCTGGCCAAGGCGGAGGCGCTGGGGGTGCCGGTTCTCGACGAGGACGGCCTCGACCACCTGCTCGTCGCCGGCCCCGAAGCCCTCGTCGAGTAGAAATCCGGCATCGGGGTCATCCGTTCTTGCGCCGGCTACTGATTAGTGGGTAGGTAAAGCGCCAAAGACCTGCGACGTTCCCTCTCCCGTCGCACCTCAGAAGCCCCCGGGTTCCGCGTCCCGGGGGCTTCGCTTATTGCACCCGGAAGGACCAGATCCACTCGCCCGGGTCGGGAAGACCCGAGATGCGGTCCCAGCGCACCCAGACCGTGTGGATCCCGGTGCTCCACTCGGGGATGATCGTGGTCGGTCCCGGCTCCCAGTAGAACCTGCCGGTTTCCTCAGTAACGGAGATCTCGGCGGCCGGGATGGCGACGCCATCGACGACGAGATCGATCCGGTAGTCGACCGGCAGGTCGATTTCGACGCCGATCTGGCGCAGCACGGTTGCGTTGTCCTGCGGCGAGTATGACTCCAGGACATCGGGGGGAGTGGACTCCAAGCCCGAAGGCGCAAAGACCACCGCACCGATGGCAACTAAGGCCAGAGCCAGTCCGAGCAGAGTGAAGGTGAGGCGATAGCGATTCACAGGGGGATCATAAGGTCTGCGGTTGAATTTCGGTTACCGTGGCCCGATGCGACTGAACCCCGTGCTCGACCAACTCGGCAGCTATCCCATCGCCGTCGTTCACGAACGAGCCAGGGCGATGCGTGAAGCCGGCCAGAGGGTCATCGACTTCTCGATCGGCGACCCGAGAGAGCCAACTCCGGCTTTCATTCCGGATGCGCTGCGCTCTGCGGTCCCTACGGTTTCTCAGTACCCAACGACGGCCGGGAGGGCAGAGCTGCGGAGCGCCATCGCGGCTTACGTGGGCCGTCGTTTCGGGGTCTCGGTAGACCCGGAGACACAGGTGATACCGACCTCCGGATCGAAGGAGGCAGTCTTCAACACTCCATTCGCATTCGTGGAGAGGGCGGCCGGCGATGTGGTCGCATACGGGACCCCGGGCTATCCGGTCTACGAAAGGGGTGCCCTGTTCGCCGGGGCGAAGACCCACCCGGTTGCGCTGCGGGGCGACTTCGTGCTGCGAGCCGGCGACGTTCCAGAGGAGGTGTGGAGCAGAACTCGCCTTCTGTGGATCTGCACTCCGCACAACCCGACCGGGGCGGTGACCAATCGAGATGAGCTTGAGAGTCTGCTGGCGACTGCCAAGAGCAACGAGACCCTTCTCTTGTCGGACGAGTGCTACGCCGACATCTATGAACCCGACCAGCACCCCGATGGGCCTCCGTCGATTCTCCAGGTCGCCGGTGAAGGCACACCGGGCGTGCTTGCCTTCCTCTCCCTGTCCAAGCGCTCCGGTATGACCGGATATCGCTCCGGGGCCATCGTGGGAGATCCGGAGGCCATTGGAGCGCTGAAGAGGCTCCGCACCACCACCGGAACCGCCTCACCCGAATTTGTCCAATCGGCCGCGACCGCGGCTTGGGCGGACGACGCTCATGCCGCGGACCGGCGCCGGATCTTCGCTGCCAAGCGGGCGACGCTGCGCAGGGCTTTCGCCCAACTCGATATGGATGTCGTTGCGTCCACTGCGGGTCTGTATCTGTGGGTGCGTGTCGGAGACGATGTCGAGGCGACGGAACGTCTTCTCGACGGAGGGGTGGTCGTCGCCCCGGGCCGCTTCTTCGGCTCCGGAGGTGAGGGTTACTTGCGTTTGGCGTTGGTGCCTACGCTTGAGGAGTGTGAGCAAGCCGTGGAGGTGCTGGTTTCGTGCCTGAGCTGACGAACGATCAGGAAGCCATTCGAGCCGCATACGCTGATCTGAGTCTCCTCGACGACGCCGTCGGCGCGATCGAGCGGACGATCGAGCTGCTCGACCAGGGAGAGGTTCGTGTCGCCGAGAGGATTGAGGGGGAGTGGCAGGTCAACCTCTGGGTCAAAGAGGCGATCATGCTGTACTTCCGCATTGCCGAGTTGGAGACAACGCACAGCGGTCCGTTCGAGTACCACGACAAGATCCCCACGAAGAAGAACCTCGCCTCGGCCGGGATCAGGGTCGTTCCTCCGGGAACCGTGCGCTACGGCGCCTTCTGTGAGCCCGGCGTCGTGGTGATGCCCGGTTACATCAATATCGGTGCCTATGTGGGATCGGGGACGATGGTCGACACCTGGGCGACCGTAGGTTCCTGTGCGCAGATAGGCAGCGACGTCCATCTGAGCGGGGGTGTCGGCATCGGGGGTGTCCTCGAACCCCCGGGGGCGCGCCCGGTCATCATCGAAGACGGTGCGTTCATCGGCAGCCGTTCGATCGTCGTCGAGGGCACCGTCGTCGAGGAAGCGGCTGTGCTCGGCGCCAACACGACGATCACGTCGTCGACGCCGATAATCGACATCACCGGCGAAGAACCGGTCGAGTACCGGGGGAGGGTGCCCGCAGGGTCGATTGTTGTTCCCGGCACCCGTCCCAAGGAGTTCCCGTCCGGCTCGTATGATTTGCAGTGCGCCCTCATCATCGGGCGCCGCTCATCGTCGACAGATCGCAAGACCTCTCTCAATGAAGCCCTTCGCGTATTCGAGGTTCCCGTATGACGGCCATTCATGACACCCTCGCCGAGCTCGTCTCGATCCATTCGGTCACCGGCAATGAGGGCAGACTCTGCACCGCCGTGGCGCAGCGGCTGCTGAAGGTGTGGACGATGCAGGGGGTTACCCGGATCGGCAATGCCTTGGTCGTCGGCCAGCAGACGGGCCGGCCCTTGCTCACCCTCTACGGGCACTTCGATACGGTGCCGGTGCAGGACAATGGTGAACCGGTCGTCCGTGACGGGCGGATGTTCGGTCTCGGCACCGTCGACATGAAGTCCGGTCTCGCCATCATGATCCATCTTCTCGAGGACGACGCCGTGCGGACGGGCCCCTACGACGTGGTTGGTGTCTTCTACGACAAGGAAGAGGGGCCGATGGCGGAGAACGGGCTCGAGGCTGTGCTCGACAAGGTCCCCTGGCTGGCGGACAGCGAGTTTGCGATTGTGCTCGAGCCCACCGACCTCGGTGTCGAGCTCGGCTGCAACGGTGCCATGAACGCCGATGTTGTGTTTGAGGGCAAAGCGGCACACAGTGCTCGTCCCTGGCTGGGTGAGAACGCGGTAACCAAGGCCGGAAGCTGGCTGGCAGCGATGCACGAGCGGGAGCCGGAGCTGGTTGAGATCGACGGTCTCGAGTTCCGTGAGGTCTTCTCGGTCACGATGGCCGAAGGTGGGATCGCCAACAACGTCCTTCCCGCCAACCTGCATATCAACCTCAACTACCGATTCCCGCCCATCTACTCGCTGGAGGAGGCAGAAGAGCGTTTGCAGGCCGTTGCTGCCGAAGCAGACTGGATCGTCATCAAGGACAGGGCTCCGTCGGGAGAGGTCGTCGAGCACAACGTGCATCTCGACCGCCTGCTGGAGATATCGGGCGCCTCCCGGTCCTCGAAGCAGGGTTGGACCGATGTGGCCCGGCTCACCGCCCGGGGGATCCCTGCGGTGAATTTCGGTCCCGGCGACCCTGGTCTAGCTCACCAGCAGGCAGAGTCGGTGCCGCTGGTCAACGTCGATCGCGGCTACGAGGTGCTGCGCGAGTTCCTGGTCGACGGACAGGAGGATTCATCCGCGGAACTCGCAGAACTCCTCGCCGACGAAGCTGAGGCCGAGGACTGATCCCTACGGGTGAGTCGCCTGTGCCGTCCAGCGCAGGGTGCCCGTGGCTGTGGTTGTCACGCCGTCATCCGTGTCGACGACGACGGCCATGGCTCGACTCGATCCGTCCGGGATGTTCACGGTTGAGATCTGATCGGTGACGGTGCCGCCGGACACCCGCATCATGATCTGCCAGTCGCTGCTCGACCCGGGGATACCCGATGGAACGGCGACCGTAGCCATGTACAGCGAGATGTCGATATCGGTCCAGATGACCCCGGGCCCGAACGCCGGGTCGACGGCGATAGCGCCGGAAGGGTCATTCTCCGATACGAACGTCACGGCGATGTCATCGGGGCAGTTGTTGTTGAACTGCACCGCATCCGAATAGATCAACCTGTCCCCGGCGAATCCCTGTACAGACATTGTCTCCTGGATCAGGTCGACCGTACCGGTCGGATCCGTGATCGTGGCGCCGCCGTTGAACGTGATGAAGCCGGAGCCGCTGGTCACGTCCGAGCCGGCGATCTTGGTAAAGCAAGCTGCGTCCACGGATACGTCTGCCCTCATGAAGTTCTGGGTGATCACCGCAGCCGAAGCGGGTGTTGCGATCATCATCATTGCGATGAGGATCCCCGCCCAGCGGCGTGTCATGGTCCAGGAGCTGATCATCGGATTTCCTCCGTCGTATCAACGTGCGCGCTTCGGGCGCTAAGCACGTTATCGGTACCTGTTTCTGACTGCTTGAGCGCTGTGACCAGCAGCACCAAGCCGAGGACTAGCTCGAATCCGGCGAGCCAGGCCCAATCCCACCTGAGCACCTCCGGCCATATCCAGTGGCGGAGGGCTTCCAGGAAGAAGGTTTCTGCGGCGATGGCGAGCCCAACGCCGCGCCCCCAGATAGCCTGCCTGTCCCAACCCGCCTGCAAGACGGGACGCACGAGCAACACGAGACTGGCGGTGATCATGGCGATCGTCGAGAACGTCACGATGGTCGTGAAGGTGCTGGGATCGGCGATGATGCCGAAGTAGGGCAGGAAGCCGAGGAAGAACTGAATGGTGATCGTGGCCCCCAGGAAATTGCCGATCAGCAGCACAGCGGCGATCTTGGCGATGAGAACCGTCAGCGCGGCGGAGAAGGCCGTGAGGACGAGCGTCTCGTAAGTGCGTTCCTCGCGCCGCGTGCCGACGGTAGGTGCGAGGTCTATCTCGTCGAGAGGGAGCGGGGGGAACTCCTCGGGGAACATCTCGCGATCGCTCATGGCGCCGTCACCTCGACCGCAAAATCCGTTTCGATGAGGATCGATCCACCGGCGCCGTAGTCGAGTTGCCACGCAAACTGGATATTCGTCGTGCCCGGACCAACCGCGGCATGGTCCAGAACGACGGAATGCGGCCTATCGACCTGGAACAGCACGGGAGGGTCGGTGGGTTGCGTGTTCGATTGCTGCACGCTGTCTACTCCCGCGGCCCGATTGACGAACCGCACTGTTTCCTCGGCGAGATTGGCGAGGTTCGTCGCACTACGGTACACGGCGCCGGCCTCGCTCCCCGTGATTGTTGGATCAGATGTCTTGACCCGCAACAGATATGACGTGGTGACGACGGGGTCGATCGTCGTCGTCAGCACCGCAGGCGGAGGTCCGCCGAATGACCGGTCGAGCGCCGGCAACTGACCGTCGACCGCAACGAGGTCGAGCTGTGGCGTCGCCGTAACTGGATCCGATGTGGCGAGCTCGGCCCGGACACGCAGCAGCCTTTCGCCGTCGTGGGCGAAGTCCGCAACCTCCGGCAGCGAGGCCAGCTCGAAGTGGGTTGCCGGGGTGCCGTCCGGTCCGACGAAGTCGGTCGGGGTGCCGGACGGCGCAGTTGCGATCTGGATGCGAAGTGTCGTGGACCCCGGTGTGACGCCTGCCATGGTGACCTCACCGAAGATACCGGTCCCGGCGCCGGTGTCGACGGTGGCGCTTTCCCAGGTGCCGGCCGACTCGTATATGCCCTCGGTTCCCCCGGCGGTCACGATCGGCTCTGGCCAGGTGTACTGGCGGCCCTGCTTCATGCCGTAGAGGCCGATCTCGTTGTCGGTGGCGAGATCCTCGTAGTAAGCGGTGAAGACGGAGCCATCGTCCGAGCTGATCGAGATCCCTGACGTGGTGACTGTGAGGTCTGCAACGTCAGCCGCCCACGCCACGTCGGGCCCGCCGGAGCACGTGACGGGCCGATCCGGCAGCCCGGGTGGGCTGATGGTGATCGCAACGTCCGCCGACGCCGCTGTCGGGCATGCCATCGCCGTGTATTGCGAACTGGTCGGCACCCAATATTGCGACCCGAGCTCGGTCGCCGGAAGCACCAGGGTCGAGTCGTTCCCGTCCCCGTCGTCGTGACTGATCACACC
>JASJBC010000061.1 GCA_030066715.1 Acidimicrobiia bacterium | reverse complement strand
CCCATGGAGAAGTCCATCAGGTTCTTCATCATGATGTTGGCGACGCTCTTTGCCCTGGTCAGCCCAGCCTCGACGAGGGCGAAGCCGGCCTGCATGAAGATGACGAGCACGGCTGCGATGAGAATCCAGATGTTGTCCAGGGTTGCCTGGAGCGCATCGATGGATGTCCCGTCCTGGGCCATCGCCGGGGCGGCCAGCAACAACGTTGCCAGGCTTGCGCCCGTTCCTATGAACAGCAGTCTCCGCTTCATGTATCTCTCCCTTGCTGTCGGTTATCAGCCGAACCAGAGGGGGCGATGCCCGCACGCCGGCCGGTTTCGTGGCGCAGCAAAGTACGGAGGTACTGTTTCGAAATGGTTTCGGGTCAGTAAACGGGCCGTTACCCGTTCGTGACGTTTCGATGTCGCGAAAAACCGTCCACAGCGCCGGCCGGAGTCGAACGGCTCAGGCTGTGGTGTGGTCGAGAACCTCGCTCACGAGGGTCTCTCCGCCTTTCTCGAAAGCTTGGAAGTGGAGCGAGTGCGAGGAGACGACCTTGCCTCCCTTTTCCTCGATTGCGCCGCCGAGCAGGGCGAGCACCTCTGAAGTCCTTGCCGCGGTGTCGGCAAACGTGTGGGGGAAGAAGGTGTAGGTGCAGAACATGCCAATCGGCTTGCCGTGCAGCTCGGGCAGCCCGGCGATCCATTGCTTCACTGCGGCGACGGGCTCTCCGCCGAACGGCGTGTCCACCTTCGTCCAGCAGCCGACGATCAGCGCCGGGGCGTCCACGATGTCTTCCGAGACGGCGTTGCTGATGGAGCGCATGAGGGTGGGCACTCCGTGGGAGGCTGCGGCCTCTGCGACCGCCTCCGCCGCACGGCGCGCTCGGCCCCGCCGGCTCTCGTACACGATGTACATCGTGCCTCAAGCCTACGCGGTGGTGGCAGCGACTGGGTTAGAAGACGTCGTCGGCTGCCCTGGTTTGCTAGCGCCGCTGCTGATTGGCCAAAGGTAGGCGGACCGAGAACACCGTCGTGTTGTCGCGGCGGTCATAGGAGATCGATCCGTCCATGCGTGTCACGAGGATCTCCGCAACCGAGAGCCCGAGGCCAACAGTCCCGGTGATCAGCGGCGAGTCACCGTCATGGACGAAGCGGTTGAAGAGCTTGTCCTCGACCTCGTCCCCAACGCCGGGTCCGTGATCGATGACCTCTAGGACATACGCAGACCCGTTGGGTGAGCCCTTGATCACTACCGGACTGAGCCCATACCGGTGAGCGTTGGACACGAGATTGGAAATGACTTGCCGGAAGTGGCGAGGGTCGGCCATCACGTCGCCCGGGGCGACGTGGCGCATGGTCTTGCGTCCGATCACCTCGAGGGGCTCGAGGATGCTGCCGATCTCGGTCACGGGGTCCATCCGCACCGCCTCGACCGTCAGCTGATCCTGGTCTTCAGCGGCAACAGCCAGGATGTCCTCGACCATGCGGGCAAGCTCGGCCGCTTCTTCGGTGATCATCGAGGTGAGCTCGAGGGAGAGCGCAGTGTTGCTGCTGATGGCCGGATCGTGCAGCTCCAGCGCCGATCCATAGATGCTGGTCAGCGGAGTCCGCAACTCGTGCGACATGTGCGAGATGAACTCGCTCTTGGTTTGGCTGACCGCCTGCTCCTTCTCGAGATCCGCTTCGAGTTCCTGCTGCGCCTGCAACCTGCGGATCCGGCTGCGGTAGACGATGAGGATCACGATGGGTACGAGTAGCACCACCACAAAGCGGGCCGCGTCCGCAAGCCGGCCCATGTCCTCTCTGGTGAGGCTGATCTGCGAGTAGGAATCGTTGCGGATGTCGACCAGGGAAAGGACCAGTGCTTCGTAGTTAGTGCGGAGATCGCCACCCACGAGCTCCAGCGAACGGTCGAGTTGACCTTGTTCTATGGCCGCAACTGTCTCCTCTGCCACCCGACGCAGAGCTTGGGACTCCGAGGCGACGACAGCGCCGGTGGCTCCGTCGCCGAGTTCCTGTAGTACCTGCCGGGTTCTGCTGTCGAGCTCCGCAATCGCCTCGTCGGCCCGCCCGAAGGTCGTTTCCAGATCCTCGCTCGAGGCGACGCCGAGGGCCTCGCCTTCGGCGACAACCTGTGCCTGCGACACCGCGTTGTGCGTGGCCGCCGCCGCACTGAGGGTGGCCTCAGCCAGAATGCCTGTCGCTCCGTCACCGGCGACCTCCTGGGCGCCGCGCGCGATCGAGAAGACCGCCGCAGCCGCAACGATGCCAACGAGCACGACTGCGACCAGAGTCACGCTGAAGGCCGTGCGAGCTTGCCGCGAGCCGCTAGCCATTGGTCGCCCTTTCGCTGCTTCTTCGGTGGCGGCGGAGGTCGTTCGCCATCCATAGGGCCAGCGCGAGCAGGATCAGAGCGGGGAGGATCAGATCGCGCCCGGTGGCCACGAATGCGCCGACGAGGGCTTCGAGCAGCATGAGCGGCGACAGGAGAGCACCGACGACGAGGGGTGGAATCACCACGTCGAGACCTTCGAAGAGCTCGGCCGACATGGTCCTTCCGCCGTCCCGAGACGGATCCACTGCGTCGGACACAGCGGTCATCGCCGCATCGAACTGCGGGGTCGGGGGACCCTCTGGGTCGACTGGTGGTTGAGTTGTCGCTGTGGCCACGTTGTCGTCCGGATCGGACTCGGTTGGCTGGGTAGTCGTTGTGGTCGTTGTGGGGGTCACGGTGGTGGCGGTTTGCGGAGCAATCGTCGTCGTTGTTGTCGGCGGGACGGTGGTGGTTGTTGTTGTCGGCGGGACGGTGGTGGTTGTTGTTGTCGGCGGGGAGGTTGTTGTGGTCGTCGTTGGTGGGAGAGTTGTCGTGGTGGTGGTTGTTGTCGGTGGGGTGCTGGTGGTTGTAGTTGTAGTTGGTGCGAGGGTCGTCGTGGTCGTCGTTGCTGCGGTTCCCACCTCAAACGTCAATCGGCTCGGGTACGCCGCGGCGTCGTAGGCAAACCAAATGTCGTCATTCGAGTTGTCGCGCACGATGATCTTCACCGCAAGGGCGCGCCCAGCCGGTAGCGAGTATTTGACCGGGCCAAAGCTGATGGTCTTGGCCGTCCAGTCCTCCGACGGGCTCCATGGATTGTCGGTTCTATTCGCAGCATCAATCGTGTCGCAGTCGTTGCCGGCACCGTTGCAATCCAGCAAGAAGGCGCGTACCGAGCCTTTCTTGTCGTCCTCGAAATCCTTCATGGCGCTCCAGAACGTGAGAGTGACGGGACCGTCGAGGTTCAGCTCCCCGGCTGCGGCCACCCACATCTGGTACTTGGTTGCATCCGACTCTCCGGCTCCGCTGCCACCCTTCTTTAAGGTGAGACCGGGGTCGGAGTTGCGGCCTGAGTCGTGGTTGCGCAGCGAGCCGCCCGGGCCGCCGGCGGTCAGGGACGCCTTCGGGACCCCGTCGCCGTCGAGATAGAGCGTGCGCGATTCAGCCAGCGCACCGACCACTGGGATGACGGTCAGTACGAGGGCGAACGGCAGGGCAAGTGCGACGGTGCGTCGCATGGCGCGACGAACGCCGGAGCTCCCCGGGATTCCATATAGCCAGCGCATGGCAGCCCGCTTGTATCGATAGTCAGTCGATATCTAATCGGCCCGATGCGCTGCTTGCTTGAGTCTCCTAGCCCAGGGCGGGCTTGAATCCGAGTCGACTCTCCTCGTAGAAATCGATCGCCTCGGCGTGCTCGAGAGTCAGGGCGATGTTGTCGAAGCCGTTTACCAAGCGGTGTTTGGCGAACGGATCGATGTCAAAATGAGCTTCGAAACCGATGGCCGTCACCGTCTGTGCTTCGAGGTCGATCGTCACAAAGTTCTCCGGGTCGTTGGCGATCTCGGTGAGTTTGGCGACTTCCTCGTTGCTGAGGACAACCGGGAGAAGCCCGATGTTGATGCAGTTGTTGTAGAAGATGTCGGCGAATGAAGGGGCGACTATGGCCTTGAAACCCCGGTCCTCGATCGACCACGGGGCATGCTCTCGTGACGAGCCCGACCCGAAGTTGGGTCCGCTGACCAACACCTCGGCGGCGGCATAGTCGGGCTGGTTGAGGATGAAGTCCTCAATGATCTCGCCTTCCTCGTCGTATGCCCACTCGTAGAACAGGTAGGGCCCGAAACCGCTCCGCTCGACTCGCTTCAGGAACTGCTTCGGGATGATTGCGTCAGTGTCCACGTTGGCTCGCGGCAGCGGCGCCATCTGTCCGGTGATCACCGAGATCGGTTCCATCAGCTCCACTCCCTCACGTCGACGAACCGGCCGGCTACCGCAGCCGCAGCCGCCATCTCCGGACTGACCAAATGGGTCCTGCCATTGCGGCCCTGCCGTCCCTCGAAGTTTCTGTTGGAGGTCGACGCGGCCCGTTCTCCCGGCATCAGGATGTCCGGATTCATGCCCAGGCACATGGAGCAACCTGCATCCCGCCATTCCAAGCCCGCGTTCTTGAAGATGAGGTCCAGGCCCTCCTCCTCGGCTTGAAGCTTCACTAGGCCGGAGCCCGGTACGACCATCGCATGGACTTCCGAGTTGATCTTCTTGCCTTCCAGCACGGCCGCGGCGGCGCGGAGATCTTCGATGCGGCCGTTGGTGCAGGAGCCCAGGAACACCCGATCGATCTCAACGTCCGTCATCGGTGTTCCCGGCTCTAGGTCCATGTACGTGAGCGCGCGTTGGGCGGCGTCGCGCTCCAGGGGGTCGGCGAAGGTTGCCGGGTCCGGAACGACGCCCGTCACGGGCACTGTCTGGGCGGGATTGGTGCCCCAGGAAACGTACGGAGCCAGATCGGTGGCGTCGATGTCGACTTCGACGTCGAACACCGCTCCCGCATCGGTTCGAATCGACTTCCAATACGTGACCGCTGCGTCCCAGTCGTCTCCCCGCGGGGCGTAGTTGCGCCCCCTCAGGTACTCGAACGTCGTTTCGTCGGGGGCGATCATCCCAGCCCGGGCTCCGCCTTCTATCGACATGTTGCAGATGGTCATCCGGCCCGCCATCGAGAGCGCCTCGATCGTCGAGCCGCGGTACTCGATGACATAGCCGGTGCCACCTGCCACGCCGATCCGGCTGATGATGCCGAGGATGACGTCTTTTGCAGTGACCCCGCGCGGCAACTCGCCGTTCACGTTCACGGCCATTGACCGCGGCCGGGTCTGCGGGAGGGTCTGCGTAGCCAGCACGTGCTCGACCTCGGAAGTGCCGATGCCGAACGCCAAGGCACCAAAGGCACCGTGCGTGGATGTGTGCGAATCCCCACACACGATCGTCATCCCGGGCTGAGTGACTCCCTGCTCGGGACCGATGACGTGAACGATGCCCTGGCGGATGTCGCTGATGTCGTACAGCTCGATGCCGTGCTTGGCGCAGTTGGCGACCAGGGTGTCGATCTGCTTCTTCGAGAGTGGGTCCTTGATTCCGAATTCTCTGCCCTCCGTGGGGACGCCATGGTCGATGGTGGCCAGTGTCAGATCGGGTCTGCGCACCGTGCGGTTGGTGAGATCGAGTGATTCGAATGCCTGGGGTGAGGTCACTTCATGGACGAGGTGCAGGTCGATGTAGAGCAGATCGGGCTCATTCCCGCCTCCGTCGCGGACAACATGGTCCGCCCAGATTTTTTCGTACATGGTCTTTGGTGTTGTCACCGGCGTCTCCTCCGTGTGACCGGCAACTGTAGTGACGTTGCACGGCCTTGCCGCACCGAGGAGGACGGTTGTGTGGCCATGGCATGGCGAGTCACTGCTGCGGGGGTACCCTGCACTCGTGACTGTGCTCGTTTCGATCATCCTGGCTCTGCTGCCGCTGTCGGCTCCCTTCGAAGAGGCGACGGCGACAGCGACATCGCTGGACGGCGGCCTGCAGATCGACGTCGCGGTCGTGGTCGAGGGCACACCGGTGGCGGTCATCGTGCGGGGGATCGCTCCCGGGGACAGCGAGCTGCCGCCGGTGGCACTGGCGGACCGAGGGGACGGGCGATGGGAGGGCATCGTGCAGCTGCCCGTGGTGGAGAACATCCTGATCGGGTTCGAGAGCATCCCGCGGCAAGGCCCGGCGATCGTCTCCGAGCTGCACACGCTCACCGAGCTCGGTGTCGACAGCGCCATCTTCTCCCTCGACAACCCGGACAGCGGTTTTGGTGAGGATGACGACTCTCTGGTGACTCCCGAGGGAGCACGCTGGGGGTGGTTGGGCCTGGCCGCAGGCACCGCAGCTCTGGCGCTGATCGCCTATTGGACGGTTGGATCGGTTCGCGCCCGGGATGATGAGGAATCGGAGCCAGAGGAGCTGCTGACAACCGATTGACAATCGGTCGAATTTCCTCGACAATTCGGCAAATGTCGACCGATCCAGCACCACAACCCGCCACCGGGCTCGATTACACCGCCGAGGAGTTTGTCCACGCGTCGACCTCCGACCAGCTCAAGGCACTCGGCCACCCGATCCGGATGACCATCCTCGATCTTCTCTACGAACGTGCTGCTTCAGTTACGGAGTTGGCTGTCTCGATCGGGAAGCCAAAGGGAACCATCGGATACCACGTCAAGATCCTCGAGGAGGCCGGGTTCATTCGTGTTGTCCGCACCCGCCGGGTGCGGGCAATGACCGAGAAGTTCTACGGCCGTGTCGCCCACACCGTCGTATTTCACGGGATGCCGGAGGCCCAGAACAAGCTGTTCATGCTCCAGGATGCCATGGAAGAGGCTGTGATCGAGGAGGGGTCCGCCCTGCCGGCGACGACGCTGCGCCACGTTCGGATGAGCGAAGAGCAAGCAGCTGAGTTCTGGGAGGAGGTCATGGAGCTTGCGGTGAAGTTCGCCAAGGCTCCTCGGGGCGGCGAACGGGTCTACGGCTTCCTCGGTGCGATCTACCCCACCGACCTGCCGACGTTGCCCGACGACTCGCCCACCGGTGGAGGAGAGGAAGCATGAGCGAGACGAAGCAGAAGATCCGCCTCGGAGCACGCTACTGGCGGCTGTGGACGGCAAGCGTCATCTCGAACCTGGGCGATGGTGTGGCCATCATCGCCTACCCGTGGCTGGCATCGGCCGTAACGCGCAACGGTTTCTACATCGCGCTCATTGCCATCGCCCAGCGGCTCCCCTGGCTGGTCTTCACGCTGCCGGCCGGAGTGATCACAGATCGCGTCGATCGCCGCAAGATCATGGTCTCGATGGATTTGGTGCGCACCGCGGTCACCCTCGTGGTGGCGGTCGCAGTACTCATGAAGCAGGACGTCCTGCCCGCTCCCGACGAGATAGCCGGCGGCGTCGCCATCGCCACCGACGAGGTGCTCTATTGGATGCTTGTTGGGGCTTCGCTGCTCTTTGGCTTTGCCGAGGTGCTTCGTGACAACTCGGCGCAGACAATCTTGCCTGCCATCGTCGAGCCGGAGGGTCTCGAGAAGGCCAATGGGCAGATGTGGGGTGTCGAGATGGTGGCCAACAGCTTCGTCGGCCCGCCTTTGGGCAGCCTCCTGCTGGGTATCGGGTTCGCATTGCCGTTCTTCTTCGATGCCGGGACCTTTGCCGTGGCGGCCGGACTCGTGTTCCTGATCACCGGCAACTTCCGTAGTCACGAGCCGGGGGAGTTGTCGGAGAAGATCGATTGGTGGGGAGAGATAAAGGAAGGTTGGGAGTGGCTGTGGCAGCACCCGCTGCTGCGCCCGATGGCAATCATCCTCGGCATCATGAACGGCCTGTTCTCGGTGACGATGGCGACCTTCGTGCTGTTTGCGCAAGAAGTGCTCAGCGTGAGCCCCTTCACCTTCGCCATCTTGGGCACGGGAGGCGCAATCGGGGGACTCGCCGCCACCTTCTGGGCGAGCAAAGTCTCGGAGAGGATGGGCAGCGGGTCTGCGCTGTATCTCACGATCATCGGCAGCGCGGTCACGACGCTGGTCACCGGGTTGGCGTCGCACTGGGCGATCGCTTGGGCGATGTTCAGTATCGGCACCTTCACTGCGGTGCTCTGGAACGTGATCACGGTCTCACTGCGGCAGACCATCATCCCGGACCGCCTGCTGGGCCGGGTCAACAGCGTCTACCGTTTCTTCGCCTGGGGAATGATCCCGATCGGCTCGGCCATCGGCGGCCTGCTCGTCGTCGGCGCGGAGGCACAGTTCAGCAGAGAGATTTCGCTGCGGATCCCATGGCTGGTTGCTGCCGCCGTGTGGGTCCTGGTGTTCATCTATGCCGCCCCCAAGCTCACGACCGAGAAGATCGAGGCAGCCCGCGAGGAGGGCATTGCAGCCAAGCGTGAGGCCGGCGAGCTGCCGGCCGAAGGCGAGGTCGCATCGGAGGCGATCAGCGAGGCTGGAATCGCCGGGGCGCCGCCTCCGATCGAAGAGGATTCGGACGACTGATACGCCACAATCGAGTCCGACGGTTGCGGCGGCCGAATTGGCCGTCGCAACCGCGTTGTGACAAGCGGCGGCCGTGAAGGCAGTTCTGGTGTTGCTGCTGCTTTTGCTGCCTCTGGCGGCGCTCTGATCGTTGGCGGGTTAGCCATCCGCTATCGGCGCAGGCACCGGAGAGCGGCGGCCTCCGCGACTGTCTGAACCGCTTTGACCAGGCTCGCACGGCAACCGGGTGCGCCCTCGGGGGAGATTGAATGCAGGTGGACCGCAATTCGCCCAACTCGGCCACCTACGATGCAAGCAACCCGCCGCCCGAGCCGGCCGGCGACCAAGAGCGCAGGAGTGACCAACCATGGCAACCGTTCTCCTCTTTCATCACGCCCTCGGTTTGACCAGCGGTGTCCACGCGTTTGCCGAGGCCCTGCGCACGGCCGGGCACGCAGTCCACTGTCCCGACCTCTACGAGGGTGAGGTCTTCGACTCGATCGACGAAGGTGTCGCCAACGCCGAATCGCTGGGATTCGAGGCCGTGATGGCCGCCGGAGTCGAATACGCAGAGCGTCTGCCCCAGGGTCTCGTCTATGCCGGGTTCTCTCTCGGTGTGCTTCCTGCCCAGAAGCTCGCTCAGACGCGTCCCGGTGCTCGTGGGGCCCTGCTCTATCACGACGCGATCCCAATGGAGTTCATAGGTGCCCCATGGCCGACGGTTCTTCCTGTGCAGGTGCACGTCACGGGTGGCGATCCGTGGGCGGACCCTGCGGCGATCAGGGATTTGATGAGCCGGGCCGAGGAGGGCGAGTTGTTCACCTATCCCGGCGATGCGCACCTATTTGCCGACAGCAGCTTTGGGGAGTTCCAACCGGAGTCCGCTGAGTTGCTCATGACCCGCACCCTGGCATTCCTCGACCGGGTGGGTTGAGCGGACGGCAGCTAGAAGTCCTTCTTCCGCAGCAGGATTGCAGCGGCGACCGCTGCGGCGATACCGGCGACCGTGGCTCCCGAGAACCACGGGTTGGCGACAGGGATCCTGGTGCGCAGGCTGACCTGGCGCTCGAACTCGAGGATGGGCCACTCGCGCTCCTCGGCAACCTTGCGCAGCTCCTTGTCGGGATTGACCGCAACCGGGTTGCCCACCATCTCCATCATCGGGAGGTCGGTTGCGCTGTCGGAGTAGGCATACGAGTTGTCGAGATCGATGCCGTCCCGTTCCGCCAGTTCGTTGATGGCGTCCACCTTGCCGTCACCCATTGCATAGAGTTCCAGTTCCGGAAGGAAGAACCCGGCTGCATCCGTCTTGACCCGTGTGGCGATGAAGTCCGTGACGCCGATATGGCGTCCCAGCGGTCGGACGATCTGCTCCGGGCTCGCTGAGACGATGATGACCCTGCGCCCCTCACGTTTGTGCTGGTCGATGAGGAAAAGCGCCTCGGCGTAGACGATCGGGTCGGCAACCTCGTCGATGGTCTGCTCCACCAACTGTTCGATCTCGGCACGATGCCATCCGGAGGTGAGCATCAACAGCTGGTCGCGAGCGCGTTCCAGTTGGTCTTCGTCCGCCCCGAACAGCACGTAGAAGAGCTGGGCGAAGCCCATCTTCATCAGGGCACGTCTGCCGACGAACCCTGCTTTGTAGAACGGCTTGCCAAACGCCAGGGTCGACGACTTGGCAATGACCGTCTTGTCGAGGTCGAAGAATGCTGCCTCCATAGGTGAATCATACGGTCGGTTGGCGGCAAGGCTTGAGCAAAGCGGGGGTCTTGTATCGCCCCCAGCCAACACATATGTTCGCGCTGCTTCCCCGTGGAGAAACCCACGAAGGGGGAAGATGGCAGCGCTGGCGACGGTATGCGAGACCGACGGTGTGCTGGGCATCGTGGCTCCGTTGGCACTCGCCGCTGCGGCCACCACTGCGCTGGTTGTCGATCTGGATCCCGCGGGGCCCCGCTATCCCGGCCCTGGATCCCTAGCTGAGCTGGTCGAGCAAGGCCCGCGCCTCGACGACCTCGTCCCCGGCCGATCGGGTGTAGCCGTGCTGCGCAACGGTGGTATCGAGGCGACCGATGCCGGCGACGTTGTCGCTGCGCTGGCGCGAGGCTGGCCGAACGTCGTGCTTCGACTCCCGAGGGGTGGCGGCAATATCTCGCTGCCCGTGGTTCCCGTGATCCCGCTCCTGCCGGGCGGAATGACGCCTAAGAGCGATCGTCCCGCCGTCTATCAGCGGTTGGGCTGGCACGAACAGGCGCCGGGCCCGGCACTCACGATGCCGACCCCAGCCCGGGGCACCGTCGCTGCCCTGTTGGAGGGGCGGATGCCGGCCGCAAGCAGATGGATCAGCGCTTGGAAGCAGGTTTGGGGCATGCCGTGGGTGTAGTCGAACGGCTGGCCCGCCGGGTCATCGCGGGCGATGTGGCGCTCGAACGCCAGGCCGTTGCCGATCAGGTGCGGCGGCTCATTCCCACGGAGGCCCCGCTGTTGGCTCCGTCCACGATCTCGGCCGTTGTCGACACAGTGGTGGGTCTTGGGCCGCTGGAGCCGCTACTGGACGAACCCGGTGTGAGCGACATTCTGGTGAACAGCGACGGCTCGGTTTGGGTCGAACGCGACGGCTCGCTCCAGCCCCAGGCGGGAGGATTCGATGGGCCGGAGCAGCTCATGATCACGATCGAACGTATCCTGACTCCTCTCGGACTGCGACTCGACCGCGCCAGCCCTGCAGTCGACGCCAGACTCCCCGACGGGTCGCGTCTGCATGCCATGATGCCCCCGGCGACTCCCGATGGTCCGGTGCTTGCGATCAGACGATTCAACCGGTTCGTCGCCTCCCTCGACGAGTTGGTTGCCATGAAGAGCATTACGGCGGCGGGGGCGGATGTGCTTCGCGGGCTGGTGGAGGAGCGCAGCAACATGCTGGTCTGCGGCGCAACGGGCTCGGGAAAGACGACGCTGCTGAACGTCCTTTCCTGGGAGATTCCAGGCACGGAACGAGTAGTGACGGTGGAGGACGCTGCGGAGCTCCAGCTCAGCGGCCACGTGGTTCGGCTCGAGGGGCGGCCTCCCAACAGCGAAGGTCTCGGCGCCATCACGCTGCGCGAGTTGTTGCGGCATGCGCTGCGGCTTCGCCCCGATCGCATCGTTGTCGGGGAAGTACGGGGGGCCGAGGCGTTCGATCTCGTCCAGGCGCTGTCGACGGGACACGATGGGTCACTGTCGACGGTTCACGCCAGCAGCGCGGAGGAGGCTTTGTGGCGCATCCAGACACTGGCGCTTCTCGAGCCGGCGGCGACGGCAAGCACATTGCGCCGCCAAGTGAGGTCGGTCGTCGACGCGGTAGTCGTCCTCGGCCGAACCGAAGGGCGGCGCGTGGTGAGCAGTATCACCCAGGTGGATCAAGGACTCACGGAGGTGTATCTGTGTTCGTGACCCTCGCTCTCGTGCTGCTGATCGTGGCGGTTCCGGGGATCGAGAGGAGGCGGACCCGACGGTCGCAGCCGATCGATGAGCAGCAGTACTTCGCTGCCGTGCACGCCGAGCTGCGTGCGGGGGCGTCCGTCCGAGAAGCTCTCGCCCAAGCCGCCTCGGGCCAGGGGGCCGTCCTGGCAGGCGTACACCGGTTGGCCACGTCGGGAGCCTCACTCGACGAAGTTGCGGCTGAGTTGTCACGACTTCCCACCATGGGAGCCGCGGCGGATGCTGCGGTTCGTGTCGCTGCACACTCCGGGGGCAGGGCTGCCGCAGTGTTCCTCCGCCTCGCCGACAGGGCAGCTTCGGAGGCCGACCTGGCCCGGCAGCGGAGAGTGCTCACGGCCCAGGCAAGACTCTCGGCAGGGATCGTCGGCGGCCTTCCCCTGCTCTGGCTTGCATTTGGCGGCGTCGGGCGTCTGCAAAGCCTGGTGGAAGCCGGTGGGACACCCGTTGCGCTTGTCGGCGTCGCTATGGAGACGGTCGGCGTACTCATGGTGTGGCGATTGGCCGCGGCATGACGGCCGCAGTTGTCATCGCTCTGGGTCTCATTGGTCGCAACAGTTCGCTTCGCAGCGTGGCCGGTGCCGGCGCTCTCACTGCCTTCGTGACGGTGGCGCCTGCGGCGATTCCTGTGCTGAGTCTCGGTGCGATCGCAATTGCCCTTCGCCACAGGATGCGGTCCCGGGCGAACCTCCAGACGGCGACCCGCCGTTCCTTGGCCGAGGCTGTCGAGCTCACCGCACTTGGCCTCACCGGCGGGCTCGGGGCCCCTGCTGCCCTTTCGCTGGCGGGGCGGACGGTCGGTGGCACGGTCGGGCGGGAGATCGAGGCTGTGCTTCGTCGGTCTCGCATCGACGGTCTGAGCGGTGCAGTCGCCGACGGTCACATCGGCTGCATCGTCCGAGTAATCGGCCGGGCCAACGCGACCGGCGCCCCTCTGCTCGACTCCGTGTCCCGGCTCGCCGACGAGCTCAACGCCGACCTGGCCGCCCAGAGGCTTGCGGCAGTGCGGCGGATTCCAGTTGCAATGCTGTTCCCGCTGACGCTGCTGATCCTGCCGGGGTTCCTGTTGCTCGCCGTCGCCCCGGCTCTGTTCGACGCGTTCGGACGGCTCGAAATCTGACGCTTCCCACCGCACCGGCCGGTAGCCGGAGAGGAGATAGTCATGAAGAACCTCTTGAGGGACCAATCCGGCCAGGCCACCGCCGAGTACGCGCTGGTGGTGGTCGCTGCCGCAGCGATCGCAGGCACACTCATCGTCTGGGCGACTTCCAGCGGTGCGCTCACTGCGCTATTTGACGCTGTCATCAGCCGTGTATCGAGCTTGATATGAGCCAGCGCGGGAGCGCAACTGTGGAACTTGCCTTGCTGATCCCGCTGATCATCGTGTTGGTAATCGCCATGGTCGAGGTGGCTCTGGTTGCTCGGCTACAGATCGAGATCGTGGCCGCCGCGCGCGAGGGCGCACGCGTGGCGGCGACCACGCCTGATCCGGCCGCAGCTGCTGCAGCCGTCGACCGGGCACTTGGCCCCAGGGCAGCAGACGCCCGAGTCAACGTGCACCGGCCGCATGTTGTCGGTGCGGAGGCGAGGGTGACGGTCTCCCTGCGCCACTCCATCGACCTCCCGCTGCTCGGGGGTCCGACGTTGCCGCTCAAAGCGTCGGCGGTCATGCGGGTGGAGCGGTGAAAAGACAGGACGGGGCGGTCGGCTTGATGGTGGCGGCCCTGGCCGGCCTGGCGGTGTTGCTGTGCTTGTTGGTGACGGACGTGGCCGTCATTGTCGCCAAACGAGAGCAGCTTGCCACGGCGGCGGAGGCCGCTGCCCTGGCGGCGGCCCCGTTGACATTCAACGAGTTCGCAACCGGCGGTGATCCGGTCCGGGCGGCCCGCCAGGTTGCCACCGCCAACGGGGCGGGCCTGGTCTCGTGCAGCTGCTCGTACGACCACAGCTGGGCGCCGAGAACAGTCGTCGTGCGAGTCTCCGCTGAAATCGATCTACGCCTGCTCGGGTCGCGCAACCTGTTCGCCGTGGCAGCAGCCGAGTTTCGACCTGTGGCGCTCGAGCAGAAGTGAGTCGACGGACCCGTCCGAGAGGTCCCGAATCGCCCCACTGCATCGAGTGCAAGGTCGCCACCGCAACACCGAGCACGGTGCGGATGGGTCCTATGGGCTCCGGTCTGCTCGGAACCCGCATGCCACAATGCCGTCATGAAACCTGTCAACCTCTATGAAGCGCTCCGGGCTTTTGACGACAACTACAGCCCGAGGGTCGTCGGCCGGGTGAACGACTACGACGTGAAGATCGCCCACACGCTCGGCGACCATGTTTGGCACACTCACGACCGGACCGACGAGTTCTTTCTCGTCCTCGACGGCCACTTCGCCGTCTCGATCCGCAATCCCGATGGCACAGAGGAGACGGTGGAGCTGACGAAGGGAGACACCTTCGTTGTGCCGCAGGGTGTCGAGCACAAGCCGACCTCGCAGGGCGGCGCCATTCTGATGTTCGAGCCGCACGGAACTGCGTCGACTGGTGGCGTCGACGGCGACGCCTTGCCGGAAGGTATCGCACGTACCACCGGGAGCGATCTGACTCCCTAGAGCGCTCCCGCGCTATTCCTCGTCCGTTGCCGGTTCGAGGAGGCCGTCTTCGAGGTCGCGGTAGATGGCCTCGGCTTCAGGGTCGAGGAACACCACGCTGGCTCCGCCGCTCGTCGTGCCGACGGTGCCGGGGAGCACGATGTTGGTGAGGGCCGTCGATTCCATGAAGTAGGCGGAGGCCCCGAGAGTGAGGACGTCCTCTGTTGAGAGGTCGGTCCACACACTGTCCAGAAGGATTCGGACCCACTCGGGAAGCATGTCGATGCCGGGGACCTGGACCATGTCCATTGCGGCCTGCATGATCCTGCCCTGATTCAGTGATCGGGTGAAGTCCCCGCCGGCGAGACCCTTGCGGATACGAGCCAGCTGGAGGGCACGAACGGGAGTCAGGTTCTGCGGACCGGCGGGGAAGTTCGCCCAGTTGTTGCCGCTGCGCATCACCGACGGCAGGTCGATGTAGAGCCCGCCGAGTTCCGTCATGAGGGTTTCGAACCCGAGGAAGCCGGTTACGAAGTAGCCCTCGATGTCGAGCTGCGTCAGGTCGGTCACAACCTCGAGCATCACCTCGGGACCGGCGCTCGCCATGTGGTGGGTCAGCTTGTCGAAGCCCCGAATCGGTCCCTCTGTGTATGCATCGCGTGGGAAGCCGACTATGGCGCCGGCGCCCTGGTCGGGGACGACCGTGAGAATGTGCACGCTGTCGGCCCGGTACCGCTGTTGGTTTTGCCCAACCCGGGCATCCGATCCCAAGACCAGGACCATGCGCGGCTCCGCACCGAGCCACGGGGTCAAGCCGTCGAGCGCCGCACCGACGATGCGCCAGCCGGACCCGTCCTCGACGAGAAGCAGGATGTCGTTGTCCACCCGCGCTACCGCCACGCTGTCTCCGTTCGACATCTGTGAAGAGCTGACGGCGCCGACTTCCCCCGGGTTGGCTCGCGCTGTGCCCGCAACGTGCTCGAGTAGGCCGGCCGGGGCGTTCGGCTGCGGATTGCGGTCATCGGCCAGCCAGGAGTAGAACTCATTCAGCGGATCGCCGAAACCGTCTGCCATTTCGAAACCCAGCGTGACCGGTTCCGGCGGCCCCTGGGTTGTTGTCGGTGCCGCAGTGGTAGAGGTCGACGTGCTCGACGTCGTGCTTTCTGCGGCGGCCTCGGTGCCGGTATTCGCCACCGCCGCGTCCTCGTCCGAGCCGCTGCACGCAGAGGCGACGAGGGCGAACACAATCAAGAACAGGGAGATACGGGAGATTCGCACGAGGAGCGATGTTAGCGACGCTCGAGATCTGTGAAATCTGTGCCCGGGTTGGCCGCCGATACCCCTCATCGAAAAGGGCCGAACGGCCCTACGGCATACGGCCTTCGTGATTAAGCCGCCACGGCAGCCCTAGCTACACTCGCGGAGACCGATTATCAACTGGGAGAGACTCTGTGGAGATTTGGCTCTATCTAGCCCTTGCGGCCGCGCTGGCCGCTCTCGTCCTCGCCACGGTATTCGCCCGTCAAGTCAACTCCGCCAGCCCGGGCAGCGCCCGGATGCAGGAGTTGATGGGTGCCATCCGCGAGGGTGCAATGGCCTTCATCCGACGCGAGTACATGGCAGTAGCCGTGTTTGTCGCAGTGATGGCAGTCCTCATTTTCGTGCTGCTCGACTGGGGTCGCCCGTGGGGCGCCGTCGCCTATGTGTTCGGTGCGGTGCTGTCGGCGCTTGCCGGATTCGTGGGCATGAGGATCGCAACCGCAGCCAACGCACGGACTGCGGAAGCAGCGCGCCAAGGTGGCATCCAGAAGGCGTTGCCGCTGGCCTTCCGTGGTGGCGGCGTGATGGGATTCACCGTCGCCGGCTTGGGCCTGCTCGGCCTGAGCCTCGGCTACCTGTTCTTCGAGACGATCCTCGAGGACCCGCAGTCGTTCGAGATCATCACGGCCATCGGCCTTGGCGGCTCATCGATCGCACTGTTCTCTCGCGTCGGTGGTGGTATTTACACGAAGGCCGCCGACGTGGGTGCCGACTTGGTTGGAAAGGTCGAGGCCGGCATCCCAGAGGATGATCCCCGCAACCCGGCCACCATCGCCGACAATGTCGGGGACAATGTCGGTGACGTTGCCGGTATGGGCGCCGACCTCTTCGAGAGCTATGTCGGTTCGCTCATCGCACCGATCGCCTTCGCAGCCTTTGCCTTTGCTGGAGAACTGCAAGAGGCTGCGTTCTTCTATCCGCTCATGATCGCCACCGTCGGCATGGGAGCGTCGATCATCGGTTCGTTCCTGGTCAAGCCTGGCAAAGGCAGCCTGGCCGGCGCCCTGCACCGGGGGACCTACGCCGCAATGGCCATCACCATCATCGGCGTCGCAATCATCACTCCGCTCTTCCTCGACGGCGTTGACGGCGTGGACAACCCGTGGGGCCTGTTCATATCGGTCGTCATCGGCTTGTTCGTCGGGTGGTTCATCGGCCAGATCTCTGAGTGGTTCACCAGCGACCATCACAAGGTTGTCAAGGAAATCGCTCGTCAGTCGCAGACCGGTCCGGCAACGGTGGTCCTCGAGGGAACCGCAGAAGGGATGCGCTCTGCTGCGTTCTCCGTGATCGTGGTTGCGTTCGGCATGCTCGGCGCCTACTGGGGCGGCGAGTTGGCCTTCGACGCCGAGCTGGCGGGTATCTACGGCATCGCGATTGCCGCCATCGGCGTTCTCTCCACCCTCGGAATCACGGTGTCGGTGGACGCCTACGGTCCGATCGCCGACAACGCAGGCGGCATCGCCGAGATGGCTCATCTGCCGCCCGAGGTACGCGAGGCCACCGATGCCCTAGATGCCCTCGGCAACACCACGGCGGCGATTGCAAAGGGCTTCGCCATTGCTTCGGCTGCCGTCACCGCTCTGGCCCTGTTCTTCACCTTCCGTCAGGCAGTGGTGGACGCGGGCGGGAATCTCGACGCCCTGGACATCCTGGAGATTCCGGTCATCGTCGGACTCTTCCTCGGTGGCATGTTCCCGTTCTTGTTTGCTTCGATGACCATCAAGGCCGTCGGCCGAGCCGCCAATCAGATGATCGAGGAGGTGCGGCGTCAGTTCCGCGAGATCCCCGGCCT
>JASJBC010000060.1 GCA_030066715.1 Acidimicrobiia bacterium | reverse complement strand
CGCAACTTGGTGTGGACCGCGGCGGAAGCCCGCACCGTTATTGCCGGCGGGGACATGCCGGATGAGGTGGAGCTGCTGTCGTACCTTCCGCTGTGTCACGTCTTCGGTCGCCTCTACGACATCGCCTACGGTCTCGCCACGCGGGCCACTGTGAATTTCGCCGAGTCTGTCGACACCGTGGTCGGCGACCTCCAGGAGATCCAGCCGACCTACTTCCCGGCGCCGCCGCGGATATGGGAGAAGATGGCCGCCGGGGCTCAGATCCGCATGGCCCACGCCTCCCCAATCAAGAAGGCGCTGTACGGCCTGTTCCTGAAGACCGGGATGTGGAATGCGGATCGCATCCTCGAACGAGGCTCGCGAGGATTTGTCGGTGAGGCGGTCAATCGCCTCGGCTGGCTGCTGGTCTTCCGAGCTCTGCAGAAGAAGTTGGGCATGTCGAGGTGCCTGCAGGCAGTTTCGGGTGCGGCACCGATCGCCCCCGAGGTCCTCAAGTTCTTCATGGCCCTCGGGGTGCCGATCGTCGAAGGCTGGGGCATGACCGAGACCACGGCCATGGGAACGGTCAACCAACTCGATCGGATCAAGCTCGGAACCATCGGCGAGCCGCTGCCGGGGTGTGAGATTCGTATCGCCGACGATGGCGAGATACTGGCTCGGCATCCCGGAATATTCCAGGGCTACTTCAAGAACCCGGAGGCCACGACGGAGACGATCGATGCCGACGGGTGGCTCCACACCGGGGACATCGGCGAGTGGGACGACAACCACATCCGCATCATCGACCGCAAGAAGGACATCATCATCACCGCCGGCGGGAAGAACATCTCGCCCTCGGAGATCGAGAACCGGCTCAAGGTCTCCCCGTTCATCAAGGAGGCAATGGTGATCGGTGACCGGCGGAAGTTCATCTCTGCGCTGATCGGGATCGAGTTCGACGTCGCCGCCAACTGGGCACAACGGAGAGGCATCACCTTCACCACCTACCGGGACCTGAGCGAAAAGCCAGAACTCGTTCGCCTGATCCGCAAGCAGGTCGACGAGACCAACTCCGAGTTCGCGCGAGTGGAACAGATCAAGCAGTTCCGCCTGCTCCCCAAGGAACTCGACCACGACCAGGGCGAGTTGACGGCCACCCAGAAGATCAAGCGACGCGTGCTCGAAGACCAGTTCGCCGACCTCATCGAGGAGATGTACTCGTGACCGAGTTCCTCCAGGCGACGGTCAACGGCATCGCCACCGGTGCGATCTATGCCCTGCTGGCCCTGGGCTTCGTGATCATCTACAAGTCGAGTGAGGTGCTCAGCTTCGCCCAGTCGGGCTTGATGATCCTGGGTGCATTCTGGGTGGTCTACTTCTCCACCGTGCTCTCGCTCAACTTCTGGATTGCCGTTGTGCTGGGAGTTCTCCTCTCCGCGGCCATCGGCGTCGCCATCGAACGAAGCATGCTGCGCCCCATGGTCGGCAAGCCGGCGTTCTCCGTCGCCATTCTCACCATCGGCCTCAACATCTCGCTCACCGTTATCGGCTTCGATCTGATCGGGGTCGAGATCCGGTCGCTCGGCGATCCCTGGGGAATCCAGATGGTCGAGCTCGGCGAGCTCGTGGTGAGCCGCAAGGATCTGGCCACGATCATCGCCAGCGTGGTCGTCGTTGGCGCCCTGTTGGCTTTCTTCCGCTATTCCCGTTTCGGTTTGGCCATGCGGGCCACCGCCATCGATCAGGAGACGGCGCTGGCGCAAGGCATCCCGGTGGCGAAGGTCTTCGCCGTGGCTTGGGCTATCGCTGCCGGGCTGGCGACCATCGCCGGGGTGTTTCTCGGAGCGGGCACCGGCGTGACTGCGGCTATCGGCGTGCGTGCGATCAGAGCGCTGCCGGCTGCGGTCATCGGCGGCTTGGACTCCATCCCCGGCGCCATCGTCGGCGGTCTCATCGTCGGGCTTGCTGAGGCCTACACCGTTGCCTACCAAGCTGAGTATCTCGGATTCCTCGGCCAGAACTTCTCGACGGCGATTGCCTACGTCGTCATGTTCTTCGTCTTGCTGGTCCGTCCCTACGGCATATTCGGCACACGGGAGGTGGTGCGGGTATGAGGGGCAGGCCCGGTCTGGTCACCGCATATGAGCGGGACATGGCGATCTTCCCGACCACCACGCAGCGAGTGTGGTTTGCCGCCTTCTCGCTGGCGATGGTGCTGCTGACGTTCGTGCTCTCCGACGACCTCGCACTGCGGGGGGCCAGCGCTGCGGCTGCGGCCGTCGGGGCAATCGGGCTCAACCTCGTCACCGGTTGGGCCGGCCAGATCTCGCTGGGTCATGCCTTCTTTCTCGGTGTCGGCGCCTACACGGCGGCCGCCCTCGGCGGGGAGCCGGGAGGACCGCTGATCGGGCTGGGCCTGGAAATGTGGATCTGGCTGCCGGCAGCCGGGTTGGTGGCCGCCGTCGCCGGGATAATCGTTGCGCCCATCGCCACTCGGCTCCGCGGCCTCTATCTGGCGTTTGTCACACTGGGTCTGGTCTTCATCGGCGAGCACATCTTTCGCGAGTGGGACTCGCTCACCGGCGGAATCGGCGTCGGAAGGAGCGCAGCCAAGCCGGTCATCTTCGGCTACGACCTGAGCCGGGAGGGTGAGTTTCTCGGCTTCACGCTCTCCGCCGAGCAGCAGTACCTGCTGTTTGCGCTGTTCGTGCTCTTGGTAATGGGGCTGCTCGCCAAGAACCTCGTGCGCAGCCGTATCGGTCGTGCGTTCTCGGCGATTCGCGACCGGGATGTCGCTGCGGAGATCATGGGGATCAATCTGGCCCGCCACAAGCTGATCGCATTCACCGTTTCGTCGTTCTACGCCGGGATCGCTGGAGCGCTGTTGTGGACCTTCATCGGATTCGTCGAGCCACGCTCGTTCAGCCTGACGCTGTCCGTGGTCTACATCGCAATGATCCTCATCGGTGGCGCGGCATCGATCATGGGCTCCATCATGGGGGCGGTGTTCATCACATTCCTGCCCCGCATCGTGGATCTGATGGCGAGATACATACCCTTGATTGAAGACTCCCCGTCCGGTGGCTTCCTCACCGTCGCTCAAGTGGAGCAGATCTTGTTTGGTCTGCTCATCGTGGTGTTCTTGATCGTCGAGCCGCTGGGCTTGTACGGCATTTGGATTCGCATACGCAACTACTGGAAAGCATGGCCATTCTCATACTGAGGTCCGCCTCCGGCTCTGCCGGGGGAAACAGGAGGAGGAGAAATAATGAGAACGAGATGGGCTAAGGCCCTAGTTCTACTGTCGGTGCTGGCATTGCTGGTGACGGCGTGCTCGCAGGACGATGAGGCGGAAACGACCACAACGGCCGCTGCGGCGACGACTACAACCGCTGCTGCGGCGACGACCACAACGGCCGGCGACGCTGCGGCAACGACCACGGCTGCACCCGAGCCGGGCCTGGCGTTCGACGCCGGTGTCACCGAGGAGCCTTGTGAAGGAGGCAACCCGGACAACGGTTGCATCTACCTGGGCGTGATTTCGGACCTGAGCGACGGACCGTTTGCCGCACTGGCGATTCCCGCCGTGGCCGGTGTCCAGGAGTTCTGGAAGACCGTGAACGCCGAAGGCGGTGTCGCCGGCTTCGATGTCGCAATCACGGCCGAGAACACTGTGGACGCTCGCTACAACCCGTCGGAGCACGTCGAGGGCTATGTCGAGATCGAGCCGAACATCCTGATGTTGGCCCAATCGCTCGGCACACCACAGACCCAGGCGGCGTTGCCGCAGTACATCGAGGACAACATGGTCGCCGTCCCCGCGACCTGGTGGTCCGGTTGGGCGTTCCCCGAGAATGACGGCAACGGCCTCGTACTCGAGGCAGGCGTCAACTACTGCATCGAGGCGATGAATGACGTCGATTTCGTCGTAGGGCAATTGGGGAACGAGATCAGCTATGCGGTGGTCGGCTTCCCCGGCGACTACGGCGGTGACTATGCAGCGGGGGTTGAAGTCGGTGCGGCCGCCAACGGTCTCGGCGCCCCGGCCTTCCAGCTGACACAGGTTCCGCTTTCGGCCGGAGGCGATGTCTCCGAAGCCGTGTCGCAGATCCTGGCTACAGCGCCCGATGTTGTGTTCATCACGACCGGTCCGCTCGAGCTCGCCCAAACCATGGGTGGCGTGTTTGGTGCTGGTGGTCAGGCCGTGTTCGTCGGCACCCATCCGACGTGGAATCCCGGCTTGGTCGCTCAGGAGGCGCTGCTGCCGGCCTTGCAGGCTGCATACTTCCAGTCCGGCTTCGTGCCGGGTTGGTTCGGTGAGAGCGAGGGCCATGACAAGGCCCGGGCCGCCGCTGAGGCAATCGAGCAATCACCAAACGAGTGGTTCTTGAATGGCTGGGCGTCGCAGTATCCCGTCAAGGCCCTGATCGAGAACGCTGTTGCCAGTGGCGATCTGACCCGGGCGGGTGTCGTGGCTGCAATCGAGCAACTCACTGATGTCAGCTTCGAGGGCATGCTGCCCAACCAGAGCTACGTCGGCACGCCGAATGACATCGTGCCACGGCAGAGCATCATCAATCAGGTCGATCCGACCGCTCCCGGCGGCACCGTCACCGCATCCGGGATGTTCACCGGACCGACGGCAACGGCTTACGAGTTGACTGCACCGTGCTTCGTCCCCTGAGCCGCTGATCGCAATCTGAAATGTGGAGAGGGCCCCACACGGGGCCCTCTCTACATCGTCTGGCGAGTCCGCAACCGGCCCCGCACCACCGTTCTGGAAAGGCTCACGCCGAGATGCGGACCCCGACCACCCGGAAGCGCCCGGCTACGAATGCCGCGTCCGTCAGCGAGGCGTTGCCGGCGGGATTGGCGCCGGTGACGTGAAAGTCGCTGAAGGCCGCCGACTGGTTGACATAGAGCCCACCGTCGAGATTGAACGCAACCGACACACCGGCTTCAACGGCCGCATCGATGGCCGACTCCATCACTTCCTCATCGGTCGTGTACACCAGCCAGGTGATGGCACCGTGCTGCTGGGCCGACTCCTTGGCGAGGCGCAAGCTCTCTTCGGTGCCGGAGGTTGCCACAACGTATATCACCGGACCGAACATCTCGCGCATGTATGCATCGCGGTTGGCCGCGGCGACCTGCACGATGACCGGGGTCCTCACCTCAGCGGCAGGGAAGTTCGGATGGGTGACCTCGCGAGACTCGAGGAGGACCTCGCCGCTGGCTGCTGCGTCGGCGATGCGGCCGGCAATCTCGGGGCTCTTGATGGAACCCAGGATGTCGCCAGCCCGCTGATCGTCCGAGAGGAACCCCGCGATGGCGGCAGCCAGGCCCCCGGCAACATCATCGAAAGTGGCGTGCTCCTCGCCGACGCGGATCCCGTCGGCGGGGATGTACACGTTCTGCGGTGTGGTGCACATCTGCCCCGAGTACATCGTCAGCGACACGGAGAGGTTGCGGAACACGCCCTTGAGATCCTCTGCTGAATCGACAACGACCGAGTTCACGCCTGCCTTCTCGGTGAAGACCAGCGCATGGGTGACGTTCGCCTCGAGCCAGCTGCCGAAACTGGAGCCTCCGGTGTAGTCGACCATCCCGACCTCGGGGCGCATCACCAGCTCCTTTGCGATAGGAGCTTCCGGGGTATCCACCGCCAGCAACACTGTGTTGGGGTCGAATCCGGCCTCGGCCAGCACCGTACGTGCGGTTGCCACGAAGAGCGCCAGCGGGAGGATCGTCCCCGGATGTGGTTTGACGATCACGGGGTTGCCGGTAGCGAGACTGGCGAAGATACCGGGGTAGCCGTTCCACGTCGGGAAGGTGGAGACACCGATGGTCACCGCAACCCCGCGCGGCCGGATCCGCCACTGCTTGTCAACCTGTAGAGGGTCGCGCTTGCCCTGAGGCTTCTCCCAGCGCATCTGGCCGCCCGGCAGTCGGGTCATCTCGGAGTAGGCGTAAGCCACCGCCTCGAGGCCCCGGTCGAGTGCGTGCGGCCCACCTGCCTGGAAGGCCATCAGGAATGCTTGGCCGGTGGTTTGCATCACGGCGTGGGCCATCTCGAAGCTATTGCCCTTGAGCCGATCGAGGATCTCGAGACAAACACCGACACGATCCTCCACGGTCGCCCTGCCCCAGTCCTGCATCGCCGCTTGTGCGGCCGCAACCAAGTCGTCGACGGCAGCGACCGGATAACTGACGTCCAGGGCGACGCCGTAGGGAGAAGACTCTCCCCCGGTCGAGTAGCCATGCGAGGGCTGATCGAGTTCGAATTGCCTGCCCAACCGGTCTTGGAACGCCTGCTCTCCATCCTGCGGGGCATCGTCGCTATAGGCGCGTGGGCTCTCCGGATAAGGGCTCCAATACTCCCGACTGGCTATCGCAGCAAGCGCTCGCCTCAGGGTCTCTTCGTGTTCGGCAAAGAACTCCATCTCATGTCCTTTCGATCAGCCGTGATCTGGACGCCGGGGGGCGACTCGAATCGCATGCGAGGGCTTCAGTCATTCTTGCCCCCGTCACGCAACGTTTGGCCCGTAGCCGCCCGCCGCCCCAGGTAGAAGGGAACGCGGTAGCGGTCCTCGCCGAAACCGGCCCGCAGGTTCGACAGCACCGCTGCGACGCGAGCAACCCCGATCTGATCCGCCCACTCGAGCGGCCCGGAGGGGTAGTTCGTGCCCAGCTTCATTGCGGTGTCAACGTCGGCGGGCGAGGCAATGCCCTGCCCAACGGTGTCCGCCCCGACTGCGGCGAGCTGGGCAACGGTCCGCATCACGGCCAGCCCATGGGCGTCGTCGAGCCGGCTGACATGGCACCCGATTGCCTGGAACAACCCGGCGGCGCGCTCGATCGCGCCTGCAGCCGCCTGGTCGGCGACGGCAAGGCCGATGTGTGTCACCGACTCCCAGTCATGAACGAGATCGAATACGACGACCTCGTTGGTGCCCAGCGTTTGCCGGGACGCCAATTCGGTGGCGGTTCTGCCGTCGGTCGGCATCAGATGGATACCGGCGAAGATCAGATGCCCGGGACCGCCCCCCGGAACCACGTCGACCTCGATGCCGGCATCGAGCATGCGGGGGACAAGCCCGGAAGCCCAACCCAGGTCGCCGTGCGCCTCCACATTCTCCGGCGGCGGCATCTTGTCCAACGTGAGGGGCGCAGGATGCGGGGCATCGGGACCATAGGCATAGAACCCGCGCCCGCTCTTGCGACCGAGATGACCGGCGTCGACGAGGCTCTGCTGTGTCACGTGCGGGGCAAACCGCGCATCGTGGAATGACTGCTCGAAGACCGACTTGGAAACGGCCAGGTTGACATCGATCCCAACGAGATCCATGAGAGCAAAGGGGCCCATGGCAAACCCGCCGCTCCCAGTCATCACGGCATCTATGGTTGCGTGGTCTCCCACGCCGTCGGCGGCCAACCGCAAGGCCTCGCCGTAGAACGGTCGGGCTACACGGTTGACGATGAAGCCGGGAGTGGAAGCACAATGGACCGGCACTTTGCCCCAATCCGCAACTGTGGCCGCAGCGCGGCGAGCCATCTCGGGGTCGGTTGCGGCACCGGAGATGATCTCGACCAAAGGCATCACCGGTGCGGGATTGAAGAAGTGCATGCCCACGAACCGCTCCGGTCTCTGCATCCCTGCCGCGATCCCCGTGACCGATAGCGAGGAGGTGTTGGTTGCAATGATCGCCTCGGCAGCAGCGAGGTTCTCGATCTCCGCAAGAGCGAGGCGCTTGGTCTCGAGGTCCTCGAAGACCGCCTCCACGATCATGCCGGCCGGCGCACACTCCGCCAGCCAGCCGCAGCCAACCACACGATCGACGATCCGATCTGCCTCCGCGGCGGTGCGCTGCCCCTTTGCGACCGACCTGTCCAGGCGGCTGCGCAGGTCGGACAGAGCACGGTCGACCGCACCATCGGCCGTGTCGAAAAGAAAAACGGGATGGCCCGCAGTGGCGGCGATCTGGGCAATCCCGGTCCCCATGGTCCCGGCTCCCACAACCGCGACCGGGCTCCCTGCGGCGATTCCTCGAACCATCGTCATCCCTTGAACTGCGGAGCCCGCTTCGCCAGAAAGGCGGCCACCCCTTCGGCGTAGTCGGCGGAGTACCCGGCGCTTCGCTGCAGGTCGCGCTCCAGATCGAGTTGTGCGTCCAGAGAGTTGCCACCAGAGGCGTTGATGGCTTCCTTCGTCTTGGCGAAGCCTCCTGTTGGCCCGGCCGCAAGTTCACGGGCGACATCTGTCGCTGTTTCGAGCAGACTCTCGTCGTCGACCGCCGCCCAGATGAGACCCCATTCCGCAGCCTTCTCTGCGCCCAGCGAGTCGCCGAGAAGAGCCAACCCCATCGCACGTGCCGTGCCGATTCTGCGCGGGAGGAAGTAGGTGCCACCCGAGTCCGGAATGAGACCGAGCTTGGCAAACGATTGAATGAAACGCGCCGACCGTGCGGCGAAGACGACGTCCCCGGCAAGGGCGAGGTTGGCCCCGGCCCCGGCCGCGACACCGTTGACCGCAACGACGACCGGCTTCGGCATCGACCGCATGGTTCGAACCGCAGGGTTGTAGCGGTGCTCGAGCGACTCGCCGAGGTCGGGTGGTGCCGCGCCCGGCGTCACCGCCCGGTCGTTGAGGTCTTGTCCCACACAGAAACCACGACCGGCGCCGGTGAGCAGAACGGTGCGGACGCGGGGGTTGTCGGCTGCCTCCTGGAGCACGGTGTTGAATTGCTCGAGCATCCCGGTGGTGAATGCGTTCAGCCGGTCGGGACGGTTGAGCGTGATGGCGAGCAGACCTTCCTGCTGTGAAGTGAGGACGGGGCTAGCCATCGGCCCCCTCCACAACAACTCCATTGGCGACGAAAGACCACATCTCGGCGGCGATCTGATCGGCATCGCGCTCCCCCGTCGGTCGGTACCAGCGAACCAGGGCATTGAGAACCGACAGAATGAAGATCGCAGTGATGCCGGGGTCGATCTCGGGCGATAGCGATCCCTCGGCTATCCCCTCCCGGATGGTTCTCCGGTAGACCGCCTCGTACTCGTCTCGCATCTCCACGATCTTCTGACGGTCTGCGGCGGGGAGAAACCTCGACTCGAAGAGGAAGGTCCGTGACTCGTCGATGTGTTCGATCACAACACCAACGTGGCCGTACACCAGAAGCCGGAGCCGGTCTACTGCCGGCGCCTCCGCCAGATGCGAAGACGCAACCACCTCATTGAAGAACTGTGCTCCGCGCTGGACCACCTCGACGAGGAGTTCGTTCTTGCCGCTCACGTGCGAGTAGAGCGAGGAACCCAGCATGCCGAGTTCCTCACCGAGGTCCCGCATCGAGGTCCCATGGAAACCGCGTTTGGCAAACAAGCGACTGGCGGCAGCGACTACGTCTTCGCGGCTCCGGGTGCCACTGGAGTCGACCGTCGCGGAAGCGCCGGCGTCGACTGCACTCACCTTGGTCTCCCTCCATCGAACGAACGATCGTTCGTTTGGTGGCGGGGAGCGTAATGACGGCGCCGCGCGCCTGTCAACGCACTACTCCGGCGAAGCGCCGGAGTTCACTCGGGGCCGTCGAGTTGCGATGCGTTGGCAGCGTGGGGGAACTCCGACGTCACGATGTATGTCGTGTGCTCGCCGACGTTCACGCCATGATCGGCGATCCTCTCCAAGAACCTGCCCATCCTGGTGAGGGCGATGCCGGCCTCGAGCCCGATCTCGTCGCTCTCGCGTCCGATCTGCCTGTAGAACTCGGCCACGAGGTCATCGACAACGTCGTCTTCGTCGTCCAATTCCCCGCCTGCCGTGGCATCCATTGCCTCGAATACATCCATCGACCGGCTGAAGAGATCGGTGCTGGCCTCGACCAATCGCTCCAGCAGGTTGCGCAGATGGGGTGAGTCTGGGAAACCGTTGATTCGCTGATGAGCATTGACCAGATTCACGACCAGATCACCCGAACGCTCGAGCTCGTAGAGGATGCGCGTCGCCGACACGAGAAACCGCAGGTCCCCGGCGACCGGCTGTTGCAGCGCCATCGTCTCGAAGGTCAGTTTCTCCAGGTGGGCGTAGCGGTTGTCGATCTCGTCGTCGGCAGCGATGACGACCGGGACCAGATCCATCTGATTTTCGGTGATAGCGATACCGGCGCGCCGGGCGTTCTCGGCAATCAGGGCCCCCATCTCGACGATCCCGGTGCGGATCTCCGCCAGCGTATCTGTGAAGTGATGACGCGGCTCGTCGTGATGAATTCGAGAGGGCTCGGCCGCAGCCGCTGTTTCGTTTCCCTCGGCCTCCATTTTGCGCTCCAGTGTTGGCGTCTCTTTTCAGCTTACGTTTTGGACATCACCGTGTCACTGACCACGGCAACATCGTCCAATCCGAGACCGGCCGAGCTGAGGGAGGAGCCCCAGCCCGGCCGGCATGCGGGAAGACGGCGGCGGCGAATCGACCAGCGACCGCAACGAAGGTAACGAGCCGAGATTGCCGGAACACGACTCCAACGTGAACTTGCCATGAATTGTCGGTGGATGCGGTGCGATGAGAGGTGAGCTCGCAATCCCGACTCCTATAGTCGGGTCGGTGCAGACGCTGCTCATCCTCCTTGCCTTGAGCACGATCGTCATGGCCTCGTTGCTGTGGCGACAGCAGTCGCGCCATGCCCGGTTCCGCCGTCGCATCCAGGCATCGTTGGAGGCGCCGACCGAAAGCGAGACAGGATTGCTCAACGCCGCCGGCGCACTGTCACGGCGGGCGCAAATGGCGCAGGAGGATGCGGAGCGTCTCGAAGCGGCTCTCGAGGTATCCCATGTGGGCATCGTCATCGTCGACGAGGACGGCACTGAGGTGTTCGCCAATCAGGCCGCAACGTCGTATGCAACGGGTCGAGCTGGAGATGCCGTCGTGGGTATCCGATTGCGTGAACTCCTCGTCGAGGTAGCTGATACCGGCGTTCCGCAGGAGCAGCAGATCGAGGTCTTCACCCCCTCGCAGCGCACGATTCGGCTGCGGGCAATGCCGCTATTGATCGGGGATCGCCCGGCCGGAACGATCGCCTTTACCGACGATCTCACTCCCGCCTCCAGGGTCGACACCATCCGACGCGATTTCGTGGCCAACGCAAGCCATGAGCTGAAGACCCCGCTCGGTGCGCTGCGGCTTCTCGCCGAGGCGCTGGTCACCACCACGGATCGCGATGCACAGATGTCGCTGAGCGAGCGCATCCAATCGGAAGCGACGCGGATGACCCGGCTCGTGGAGGACATCCTGGACCTCTCACTGATCGAAGAACACCAGAGCGTCCGCGGCGTAGTCGACCTGTGTGACGTCGTCGACGATTCGCTACGTCAGGCCCAACTGGCGTCCGAGGCGCTTGGTGTGCCGATCGAAGTGAAGTGCGAGTCGGTAGAGGTTCTCGGCGACCATCGCCGGTTGGTCTCCGCGGTCGCCAATCTGCTGGAGAACGCCATCACCTACACAAGCGCCAAGGGCGCTGAGTCGATCGAGCCCGTGTCGGTGCGCGGGTTCCGCGACGAGCAGAAAGCGATCATCGAAGTCGAGGACCACGGCATCGGCATCGCCGCACGCCACCAGACCCGCATCTTCGAGCGTTTCTATCGGGTCGACAAAGGACGAAGTCGCGCTAGCGGAGGGACCGGCCTCGGACTGGCCATCGTCCGCCACGTCGTCCAGAATCATTGGGGGGATGTGGAGGTCGAATCCGTACCAGGCAGAGGGAGCACGTTCCGGATAACGCTCCCGGCACGGGAGAGTGAGAGTGCTGAACGTACTGATAGTCGAGGATGAGCCGAGCTATCTCGAAGCCCTGAAGATCACGCTGGAGCCCGAGGGTTTCGCCGTTGCCACCGCCGCAGACGGCAGGGCCGGGATCACCGCTTTTGAAGCGGCGATGCCCGACGTCATTCTGCTCGATCTGATGCTTCCCGACCTCAGTGGTCTCGACGTCCTTCGCCGGTTGCGGCAGCGCTCCGATGTCCCGGTCATCGTCGTGTCGGCCAAGAGCGCCGAGGCCGACATCGTCACCGCCCTCGAACTCGGTGCGGATGACTACTTGACCAAGCCGTATTCGTCTCGTGAGCTTGTCGCCAGGATCCGTGCCAACACCAGACGGATCGCCGATCCCGAGCAGGAGGTGTTGACCGCCGGCAACGCAGTGCTGGACCCAGGACGGTACGAGATGCGGATTGGGGAGAGTACGTTCGCCCTGGCCCGGAAGGAGTTCGAGCTCGCCGAACTCCTTATGGAACGACAGGGCAGAATCGTCACCAGGGAAACGCTGCTGGAACGCATCTGGGGTATCGACTGGGGCGACTCGAAGAGCCTCGACCAGCACATCAGACGTCTCCGCCGCCGGTTCGAGCAAGTGGAGGGGGCCCCGCAGATCACGACCGTTCGCGGGGTCGGCTACCGCCTCGAGCCATGACTCAACGCGACCAGCTGATCCAACTCGTCACCGATCCCGGCGCATTGCTCGGAGCGCCCGAAGCCGATATCCGCCGCATTGCGGTTGCAGCTGCGGCCGGGCACGACAGCCTGCGGGACAGGGTGATCGAGATGCTGGCCGCGGACCCCGACCCCGCAGTGCGGCGGGAGTGTGCCGAGGTGTTGGGCCGATCAGGCGCACGACCCGTCACCGAGCTGATCCGGGCTGTGGCGGACGAGGTACCGACTGTGCGAGAAGCGGCCATCACCGCTCTCGGGGAGGCGGCGGACACCGAGCCCGTCCCCCTGCTCATCTCCATTGCCGCAGCCGACGAGGAGGACAAGCTGGTGCGCGAGGCCGCCGTCGCGGCGCTGGGCGCCATTGCCGACGAGCGGGCTCGCCCCGCACTGCTCCATCTGATCGCCTCCGGCCCACCGCAGATTCGGAGACGCTGCGTTCCCGCGTTAACGGTGTTCGACGGAGAGGACATCGCCGCCGCGCTGCTGGCGGCCGCCACAGACCGCAACCCCATGGTGCGCGAGGCCGCAGAGATGGTCGTAGGAAGGCAGACAGGCCACGGCGATTGATCTCCGGTTAGCTGCGGTGTTCCAAATCCTCGCGGACCCACTCAGCACCACCGGGCCAGTGCTCCTTCTTCCAGATCGGCACCCTCGCTTTGAGCTCGTCGATGACGTAGCGGGCCGCCGCAAACGCCTCCTCGCGGTGCCCGGAGCCAACGGCAACGGCCACACTGGTCTCCCCGACCTGGAGGGAACCCACCCGGTGCACCGCGGCAACGGTCTCGAGGTCCCAGAGACCCCTGGCCTCGGCAACGATCTCCGCAATCTTGTCGGCAACGACATCGTCGTACGCCTCGTACTCGAGATGGGTGACACCGGTCTTCCCGGTTGAGTGGTCGCGCACCGTGCCCAGGAAGAGGGCAATGGCCCCGCAGCTCGGGGTCGAGACCATCGCAATCAACTTCTCCGGCTCTACGGGGTCGGGCCCAACTTCGACGAAGTCGGCGCCCCGTCCTGGTTTCTCTGTCGAGGTCATACAATCATCACTGTGGACAACAATAACCCCGACCCACACGCAGCATTTCGGCCCCCGGCCGAACCGGCGGAGTCGGTTTCGTCCGCCCCGCCACAGCAGTCTCCTCCTCTCTTCCCCTACGCCGAGCCTGTCGCGGCGCCCGCCGAACCACCGGAACGCAAACGTCGCTCGTGGCTGGGCCCGCTACTCGGCGGATTCGTCGGAGCTGCCCTGCTGGCTCTCGTTCTATGGGGAACAGGTCAACTGGGGGCCGAGGAGGGCCCGCCGACCATCCGCGAAGTGGTTACCGCAGGGGAGCAGACCAGTGCAACCGCCGTGGCCCGCAAGGTCGTCCCCTCGATAGTCACCGTCGATGTCGGGGTGCTGCTCGACGGGGAGTTCCAGCTGCTCGGATCGGGCTCCGGGGTGGTGCTGAGCCGTGACGGGCTCATCGCCACCAATCACCACGTCATCGCCGAGGCTGAGGAGTACCAGGTGGTCTTCAGCGACGGCCGCATCTACACGGCCGACCTCGTGGGTTCCGACCGTCGTACCGATCTCGCCGTGCTGCGAATCGATGCAGACAACCTCGTCCCGATCGAGCTCGGATCGACGACATCAGCCGAGATCGGACAGACGGCCATCGCTGTGGGGAGCCCCCTCGGTCTCGACGGCGGCCCCTCGGTGACGGTTGGTGTTGTGTCTGCCTTCGGGCGGCAGGTACGGACCGGGCCGGAGCCGATCGACACGCTCTTCGACATGTTGCAGACCGACGCTCCGATAACCGAGGGATCGAGTGGCGGGGCGTTGGTCGACGCCAACGGCCGCCTGCTCGGGATCACCTCCGCCATCGGGATCAGCAGCGCCGGGGCCGAAGGCATCGGCTTTGCGATCCCCGTTGAGTTGATGAGCCGGATCACCGACGAAATCATCGAGACCGGAGCGGTGCAGCATCCTTTCATCGGAGTCAGCCTCGACACCGCGTTTGCCGCAAACTCCGACGGGTCGCAGACTCCCGCCGGGGCCTTCGTCACCGGCTTCGCCATCGAGCCATCTGCCGCCGCAGATGCCGGTATCCAGCTAGAGGACTTGATCACTGCCTACAACGGGAATCCGGTTCTGATCCCGGATGATCTGATCAGCGGCTTACGCGGCTACCGCGCCGGTGAAGAAGTTACGCTTTCAATCACACGCGGTTCGGAGCAGCTCGAGATCCCTGTGGTTCTCGGCGTGCGACCGGACGATATCTAGGAGATCGCAGCGTGAGTGACAACCTGTTCGACAGACTCTTCGAGCTTCTCCAAACCCCGGGACCCGTCAACTGGCGTCTCGGCAAGGAGATAACGGAATCGCTCGCCGGAGCGCCGGAACCTATCGAGCCCCGGGTGGCTGAGGAGTATCAGGAACTCACCCTGGCTGCGCAGCTGCGGCTGGCAGACAGGCTCAGCCTCGACGTGGCAACAACCACGACCATCCATCCGGTGGACCGCCACACGTGGGCGGAACGCAACGAGCAGAGCTTCCGCTATCTGATCGAGCCGCTTGCGGACAAGTTCTCCGGGACGTCCGGGGCGGCAGGAATGGCCGGAGCATTCCTCGGACCGATGGCTCCAGTGATCCTGGGAATCCAGGCGGGGACGATGGTCGGCTTCATGAGCCATCGGGTTCTCGGCCAATTCGACACGGGTCTGCCCGCTCTCGATCACGAGAGCCTGTTCCTCGTGGTGCCCAACGTGGAGGCATTCGCCATGGACCACGGCATCGAGGCGCATCAAATCCGGATGTGGGCGGTGCTGCGCGAAGTAACGAACCACGCGATCCTCAACGTGGAATGGGTTCGCAACTACTTCATACAGGCAATCAACGATTTTTATGCGACGGTCGAATTCGACCCGTCGGGTCTGCTGGACATGCTGGGCGGGTTGCAGGACCCGGCGCGGCTCAGCGACCCGAGCGCCCTCGAGGGTTTGGTGGACGAACCCGGCGGGCTGGCGAGGATGCTGGGGAGTTCCCATGATCCTGCAGCCCTCGAGCCCATCCAGGCGTTTCTGGCATTCATGGAGGGCTTCGGCGATTACGCAGTGCGCACCGCTGCGGCGGACCTCATGCCGCAGCTGACCGAGATCGAGTCCGCAGTGCGGCTTCGTCGCAGCGAACCGAACGAGGCCGAACAGTTCCTCCAGCAGCTGCTGGGGCTCCAGATCGACCGGCATCGCGCCGGCGACGCGGCCGAGTTCTGTTCCGAGATCGAGCGGCGTTGGGGCGGAGAGACCTTGCAGCGCCTGTGGGAGGATCAGGAGAAGCTGCCCCGACTTGCTGAACTGACCGATCCGGTCGGATGGGCAGCCCGCGTACTCCTCGACTGACTCCGGCGCGTCACTAAACCCATCCGGGACGGCTATGTTGCGCTCCGCCGACCAGAAAGGACCGAACGTGCAGGCAGGAAGCCCAGCCCCTTCGTTTGAACTACCCGATCAGGACAAGAATCTCGTCTCCCTCGACTCGCTCAAGGGCAAGAAGACCCTCATCGTCTTCATCCCGTTCCCCTTCACCGGGATCTGCGACGACGAGGGGTGTGCGATTCGGGACAACCTCTCCCAACTGAGCAACCTCGACGCCAACGTGGTGGTCATCACCGCCCACGGCTTCAACACCAACAAGAAGTGGTCGGACGAGAACGGATTCGAGTTCCCCGTGCTCTCGGACTTCTGGCCGCACGGCGTCACCGCCCAGGCTTACGGTGCCTTCAACGACCAGGTGGGCGTCGCCAACCGTTACAGCTTCGTGCTGGACGCCGACGGCGTGATCTCCGAGGTGATCAACACCGAGGCGCTTGGTATCGGGCGTGAGTTCGATGCCTATCTGGAGGCGCTGGGCAAGATCTGACCCTCCTGCGACCGGATGACCAGAGGGACGACCATGCGGTCGTCCCTCTTCTCGTTCTATGGTCAGTAGCTGGAGGAGGTAGCGAATGGACTTTGCCCACAGCGAGCGCAGCCGGGAGTGGCAGGACAAGCTAAACCGCTTCATGGCTGAGCACGTGTACCCCGCCGAGGCAGAACACGAACTGCAGCGGGACGAATCCGGACCAGAGGCCACCCCGGTGCTGAGAAGACTGCAGACGGAGGCCCGTGCCCAGGGCTTGTGGAATCTGTTCCTCCCCGGGTCGGAGTGGGGCGCCGGGCTGAAGAACGTCGAGTACGCACCCCTTGCCGAGATCATGGGCCGATCCATCGAGTTGGCCCCGGAAGCAGCCAATTGCTCGGCACCCGACACGGGAAACATGGAGGTGCTCGCCGATTTCGGGACGGACGAGCAGAAGCAGCGGTGGCTCGTGCCACTGCTCAACGGTGAGATCCGATCCTGCTTTGCCATGACCGAGCCGGCCGTGGCGTCCTCCGACCCGCGCAATCTCGAGGCATCCGCACGGCGCGTCGGCGACGAGTACGTCATCAATGGGACCAAGTGGTGGACCACCGGGGCATTGAGCTCGGACTGCCGGATCGCCATCTTCATGGGCGTGACGAATCCGGAAGCTCCACCCAAGGCTCGCTACTCCATGATCCTTGTCCCCATGGACACGCCGGGCGTTGAGGTCGAGCGCGACCTCTCAGTCTTCGGGTTCCACGAGCGCGGTGGGCACGGTGAGGTTTCTTTCACCGACGTGCGCGTCCCGGCCGCCAATGTCATCGCCGGCGAGGGTGACGGCTACATGATTGCGCAGGCGCGCCTCGGCCCGGGTCGCATCCACCACTGCATGCGCTCGATCGGCCAGTGCGAGGTCGCCCTGGAGCTGATGGCCGAGCGCGCCGTCGAGCGCGTGGCCTTCGGCAAGGCGCTTCACGAGCACGCCAACGTCGCGGACTGGATCGCCGAGTCGCGCGCCGAGATCGAGCAGGCGCGGCTGCTCGTGCTGAAGACGGCGTGGATGATCGACCAGCACGGCTCGCGGGCCGCGCGCAACGAGATCTCGATGATCAAGTACGTCGTGCCGCCGATGCAGACGCGCATCATGGACCGGGCGATGCAGATCTTCGGCGCCGCAGGGCTCACCCCGGACACGCCGCTCTCCGCGCTGTGGACCTGGGGCCGGGCGCTGCGCTTCGCCGACGGGCCGGACGAGGTGCACAAGCGCAGCGTCGCCCGGCGCGAGGT
>JASJBC010000067.1 GCA_030066715.1 Acidimicrobiia bacterium | reverse complement strand
TAGGGCTCGATCATGATGCACTCGCCCGGGCACTCCTCCGCTGCCTCGACAACGGCATCGACGAGGTCGTCGGGAACCCGGGCAACGCCGCGGGCGCCGTCGGGCCCGTGACCGGAACCGTCCTCACCGTCGAAGACGATCGTCTCCCCGAAGTGGGACGCTTCCTCTTTTACCACCCACAACCCGTCGTCGCGACCGACGAATACGTCCGGTGCTATCTCCTCGCATATCCCGTCTCCGGTGCAGAGGTCCTGATCGATCCAAACCATCAGCGTTGTTGCTGCCATAGCGATTCCTCCTCAGGCCGCAATCTTCTTCTCAACGCCGCGCTGAACAGGCAGCACTGTCGGCCAATGCGAGTAGCAGAACTGGCGCTTGTTGTAGCGACTGAGACGGGTTTCGCATCCCGCTGCCGCACACACCCTGTTCAGCTCAGTCTGCTGGGGAGCCCGACCCGGAGCCGTTCGGGTCGCCCGGAGGACCTGTTGGTTGCTCATGGTATCTCCTAAATACGAAACAGTTATCGTGTTTTGAAAATACCTAATTACGATTCGGCTGTCAATACCCTTCAGCGCTTGGCCATGTCCTTGCCCAAGACCTGCAGGATGTCGCCGATGGTGACGTGGGACTCGATCTCGTGGCGGAGTGGTATGTCGGAGACGAGCTCGTAGTGGTTACGCCTGCCCTTACGCTCATGTCGCAGGTAGCCGCTGTGCTCCAGCTCGGCGACAATGCGCTGGGTCGCCCGCTCTGTTATGCCGACCCGCATGGCAACCTCGCGAAGGGTAATGTCCGGATCCTCGGATATGCAGAACAGAACGTGGGCGTGGTTGGTGAAGAACGTCCATTTGCCGTTCACCGCCGAACCTCCTTTATAGTCAGAGAGTCCCATTATATACGCTCTCTATTTCGTGTAAAATGATTCACGTATGATCCTGGTCCTTCTCCTCCACCTCTTGGTGGCCATCGCGCTCGCCGTCTTCCACCGTCGGCTCGACAAGCGCGCCTTCTTGTTGGGAGCAGTGGGGCCGGCGGCAACATTGCTGTGGTCTCTGGCGAATTACGACGGAGTTGTTGCCGGCGCCCCTGTCGAGCAGTTGGTCTCTTGGGTTCCCAGCCTTGATCTCGACATCGTGTTCCGGGTGGACGCCTACGCCCTCGTCTTCCTGCTCGTGATCGCCGGAGCAGGCGTGCCGATCTTTCTGTACTCCCAGCGCTATTTCACCGCATCGCGTCGCGCCACGATCTTTGCGGCGACCATGACGGTCTTTGCCGGGGCAATGGTTGGTCTCGTCGCTGCCGACCACCTCCTCGCCCTCTTCGTCTTCTGGGAGTTGACGACGATCTCGTCATACCTGCTCATCGGTTACAAGGACGAGGAGGCCTCGGCCCGGTCGGCGGCTCTCCATGCCGCGTTGGTCACCGGCGCCGGGGGACTGGCCATGCTCGGTGGCATGGTGCTGCTGGCGAACGAAGCCGGTACGTACGTGATCTCGGAGTTGACGGCGAACCCGCCGCCCGCCACGACGGCGGTCTCCGTAGGCTGGGCTCTCGTCTTGATCGGGGCCGTGACGAAATCGGCTCAGTTCCCGTTTCACGCCTGGCTGCCGGGCGCGATGGCCGCTCCGACGCCGGCAAGTGCGTTCCTTCATTCGGCCACGATGGTCAAGGCCGGGATCTTCCTGGTCGGCAGGTTGGGTGTCGCCGCGGCGGGTTCTGTGGACTGGTGGCAGCCAGTCGTGCTCACCCTCGGGGCAACCACGATGGTTCTAGGCGGATGGCGCGCGCTGCGGCAGACGGATCTGAAGCTCTTGCTCGCCTTTGGCACCGTCTCGCAGCTGGGCTTCATTTTCCTGCTGATGGGGTCCGGAGATCCGGAGCTCGTGTTCGGAGGTGTGGCGCTCCTGCTCAGTCATGCGCTCTTCAAGGCGACCTTGTTCTTGGTCGTTGGTGCGATCGATCACGAAACGGGCACGCGGGATCTCCGCAGGCTGTCGGGCTTGCGCCGCTCTATGCCGGGCCTCTTCTGGGTGGCGACCGCCGCGTCGCTGTCTATGGCTGCCGTCCCGCTGATGCTCGGTTTCGCCGCAAAGGAGGCCGCGTTCGTGGCGTTGCTCGACGAGAACGTCTGGTGGGTGGCGATTGCGGCGGCTGCTTCCACTCTCACCGTCGCCTACACGGTTCGCTTCCTGCGCGGCGCGTTTGGTGATCATGACGTCGACCGCGATCCGGTGTTCGGGCGGCGCCTCTCTGCCGGTGATCCACTGCTCACCTCACCAGGAGCGCTGGCACTCGCCTCGGTTGTGTTGGGCTTGGTTCCCACGGTGTTGTTCCCGCTGACCGATGCCGCAACGGCAGCGGTAACCGGCGTGGCCAAGGCCGGCAAGCTGGTGGTGTGGCCCGGGTGGGTCCCCGCCCTGGCGTGGTCGCTGGCCTCCCTTGCCGGTGGCCTCTTCCTGGCAGGGCGGTCGGATCTGATGCGGCGAGCCGGAGATCGGGTCGCAACCGTGTCGAGTCACCTGCCAGATGCTGAGCACACATACCGGCGGTCCATTCCCGCTCTGCTGCGCTTCGCCGACAGGTCGAGCAGCGTTCTGCAGAACGGTTCCCTGCCGGCCTACTTGGCGATCATCCTGATTGTGGCGGTGGTCGCTCCCACAGTCGCCGTTCTCACTCAGAGCCCCAGCTTCGCCGTTCCAGAGGGCGGGTCACTGCTCGAGTGGATCCTCGGTGGGCTCATCATTGGCTTTGCCGTTGCGCTGGCCTTCATCCGCCGGCGCTTTGCGGTTGTCATTCTGCTCGGGGGAGTCGGGTACGGGATAGCTGCTCTCTACTCCGTTTTCGGCGGGCCCGATCTCACCCTCACTCAATTGCTCGTCGAGACGCTGGTGATCGCATTGTTTGCGTTTGTCCTGCGTCACCTACCGGCAACCTTCAGCCGTCCCGTGACTGCACAACTGCCCCGTCTTGCGGTCGCCCTCCTGGTGGGGGCATTCGTCTTCGGCGCCGGCCTGTTCGTGAATGCCGCCCGGCAACCGAGTTCCGTTGCCGCGACCTACCTGGAACAGTCGGTGCCTGAAGCCGCGGGGAGCAATGTCGTCAACGTGATCCTCGTCGACTTCCGCGCCTTCGACACACTCGGCGAGATCACCGTGCTGGTGGCAGCCGTGCTCGGCGCTGCGGGCCTGGTGATCCCCGTCATCAGAAACGGGAGGACGGGCTCATGAAGGCGACGCGTTCGTCCGCGATTCTCGAGGCCGGTGTGATCACCGTCGCCGGTCCGCTGCTCGTATTCTCTCTCTACCTGTTGCTCGCCGGCCACAACCAGCCCGGTGGTGGCTTTGCCGGAGGTCTTGTGGCCGGCATCGCCGTGCTGTTGGTATGGGCTGCGGGTGGTACCACGACCGTCCGCAGGGTTCTCCCACTCCGCTCGACCGTATTGATGGGTACGGGACTGGTCGTCGCCGCGCTAACCGGGTTCGCTTCATTCATACCCGGTCTCGAGTTCTTGGAGTCGGGGTACGTGGAAGTCTCGATTCCACTTGTCGGCGAGGTGAAGTTTGTCTCGGCATTGCTGTTCGATATCGGCGTCTATCTCGTTGTGGTGGGGATGTCCTTGGGCCTGATCAAGGCCTTGGGCGAGGAAGGCGAGCCGGCTGAGGTGGGACGATGAGTCTCATCACTCTCGCGGTAGCGGCCATACTCTTCGCTGTCGGCACCTATCTGATACTGCAACGGATGCTGTCGCGGGTCATCATCGGACTCGGTCTCATTTCGCACGGTGCCAACCTGCTGATAATGCTGGCCGGAACCGGGCCGGCGACCCCACCCGTCGTCACCGGTGAGATTGCGCCGACGGTTGCTGATCCGCTTCCGCAGGCCATGGTGCTGACTGCCATCGTGATCACCTTTGGCATCACTGCCTTTCTCCTGGCGCTGGCTTTGCGCAGTTACCTGCTCACAGGAACCGACGCTGTTGAAGACGACATCGAGGACCGGAGGATCGGTCGCCTTGACCGAGCCGACGAGGAACCGGAGGTGGCAGCGTGAGCTGGCTACTTCCTGCTGTCGTCGCTGTTCCCGTCCTCGGGGCCGGCTTCACCGTCGTCGCCGGGCGCCGGCTGCTGGTGCAGCGAGTCATCGCCGTTTCCGGCGTCGGGTTCGTGCTCGTTGCGGCCATTGCACTGCTGATCTCTGCCGACTCGGGCAGCGCCCAGGTCACACAGGTGGGCGGATGGGCGGCCCCGGCTGGAGTCACTCTCGTCGCCGATCGTTTTGCCGGCATCGTGTTGACCGTGTCGGCGGCAATGCTGTTTGCGGTGCTCATCTACGCCATGGCTCAGCTCGGGCGGGACGCCCTCGACTGGTGGTTCCACACCAAGTACCTCGTTCTCACGGCCGGTGTCGCACTCTCGTTGGTGACCGGCGATCTCTTCAATCTCTTCGTTGGGTTCGAGATAATGCTGATCGCGTCCTACGTCTTGCTGACGGTGAAGACGGGTCCCGACGAGGTGCGGGCAACGATGAGCTACGTCGTCATCAACCTCGTCGCCTCGGCGTTGTTCCTGCTCGTGATTGCCTTTGTCTACACAACGACTGGGACGCTCAATCTCGCCGACCTGTCGGTCAAGATGGCGGAAGTGGACCCGGCAGTGCGCTCCGGGCTGAGCATGCTGACGCTCGTGGTCTTTGGCATCAAGGCGGCGCTCTTTCCCCTCTTCATGTGGCTGCCCGACTCCTATCCCACCGCGCCCACTCCGGTCACCGCGATCTTCGCCGGGCTGCTCACGAAGGTCGGTGTCTTCGTGATCATCCGGACCCAGACCCTTCTCTTCAGCCAGGACGAGCCATCGACCCTGCTGCTCTTTGTCGCCGGGGCGACCATGACCGTTGGGGTTCTCGGAGCCATCGCACAGAATGACGTCAAGCGGATCCTCAGCTTCCACATCGTGAGTCAGATCGGCTACATGATCATGGGGCTGGGGTTCCTCTCGGTGGCGGGACTCGCGGCAGCGATTCTCTACATAACTCACCACATCGTCGTCAAGACCGGGCTGTTCCTCGTAGGCGGTCTGGTCGAAGCCGAGCACGGCACCGGGGCGCTTGATCGCATCGGCGGTCTGCTTCACCGCAGACCGGTCCTGGCGGCAATGTTCCTCCCACTCGCCCTGAGCCTTGCGGGCATTCCACCTTTCTCCGGATTCGTGGCCAAGCTGGCTCTGATCCAGGAAGGGCTGGCGCTCGATCGCGGCATGATCGTGGCCGTCAGCCTTGCGGTGAGCCTCCTGACTCTGTTCTCGATGACGAAGATCTGGGGCGGAGTCTTCTGGGGGGAGCAATCGAAAGCGGAGGCGAAGGCCGCACCCGGGATGGTGGCCGCGACCGTGCTCGTGGTCGGGCTGAGTCTTGCTGTTGCGGTGCTCGCCGGGCCGATAGCCGATCTGGCTGCAAGAGCCGCCGGCGATATTGTCGACCCGAGCATCTATGCGCGGCTCGTGTTGGGAGTGCAGCCATGAGCGGGGTGCTGACCCTTGTCCAGGTGTTGCTCGGTCTCGCCGCAGCGTTCGCCTTGGTCCGGGCGGTGCGCGGGCCAAACCTCGTCGACCGCATTGTTGCCCTCGACCTCGTACTGTTGCTGGTTGCCGGAGGACTGGCCGCGCATGGTGCTCGCGACGGGTCGCAGTTGTTTGTCGGAGCAGTCATTGTTGTTGCGCTCGTTGCTTTTGTCGGGACGGTTCTCGTCGCCCGTTTCATCGAGTGGAGGGATGGCTGATGACGATCCTGGAGATCATCGGCAGCGCCATCCTCCTCGCCGGGGTTGGGCTCTCCTTCCTTGCGGCGTGGGGGCTTCTCGATTTCCCCTCTGCACTTGCGCGCATGCATGCCGCAACCAAGTCCGCTTCACTGGGGCTGGCGCTCATAGCCGTTGGCGCCGGTGTTGCCGCCGAATCGGCGGGCCTCGTGGGAATCGGCTTGCTCGTGGCAATCTTCATGTTCCTGACCGCCCCGATATCGGGTCACATGCTGGGCAGGGCAACATATGCAGCCGGCCAGGTGTCCGGCTTGGTTCACGATGACCTCGCTACTGCGGCGCCGCAGACCCTCACGTTCCGTCCTGACGAGCGTGGGCGACCGTCCCCGACCCGGATGATCCCGCTGGTGATCATCTGGGTTCTGCTGTGGCGTGATGCGAGCCTCGGAGTGTGGGTGGGTGGCGTTGCCATTGCCGCGCTGATCGAGTTGATCCGACGACGGCGAAGCGAGCGAGTGAAGATCCGACCCGGCGCCGCACTCGTCTTCCTATCCCGCTACCTGTGGATGGTTGCCATGTCGAACGTGCGGGTGGCGTGGGAGGTGATCACCCCTCGCAACGACCAGATTCGCGAGGCGATAGTTGCGGTGCCCATCAGCTGCGCCTCGGTCCCGGTGGCGCTGCTCGTGGCTAACGCCATCACCTACACCCCCGGCACCCTGACGGTCGAACTCACCGAGGATCCGCTCGTGCTGTACGTCCACGTGCTCCACTTCGAGTCGGTCGCAGCTGTGAGAAAGGACGTTGCTGCGCTCGAGGACCTCGTGTGCGCCGCCCTCGTCACCCCGCAGCCTGCATAGACCGCGGCAACCGGTACCGCGCCGGCCGGGGAGGACGCCCGGCTACGTCATGGGGTCGTGCTCCAACTGCTGTTGAGTCCCGGCACGCCGGATCGACTTCATTCCCAGGGCGAGGATCGTCTCGCCCGGTTTCATCTCGCGGTCGACCGAGAACAGGTCCCAGCCTTGTTCGGAGCGGATGACCAGCGGTAGAGACTCCAACTCGCGCCGACCGATTCCTCTGGGCTCATTGCTGAATACCTCTTCGGGGTCGGCAACTGCGTATTCGAGATCCACGGTTCGCCCCGTTGCCACTGCGACGTCCCACACCGTCAGGTCGATGGGGCGTCCGAAGAGTTGTTTGCCGCCTATCTCGTCGAGCATCCGGATCAGGCTCTGTGTGGCTTCCTCGGGCACAGCGATGTGTACCGTCGGCACGCCAAAGCGTTGTTTGGCGATCTTGGCCGCAAGCAGGTTCACCTCGGCGTTGGTCGTGGTCGCAATCACGGCGCGGGCACCACGGATCCCGGCTTCCTCCAGGAGGTCGTCGTCGATCCCGTTTCCCTTGATCACATCGAGACCCATCGCCTGCGCTGCCCGTACGTGCTCCAGGTTGGTGTCGATCAGAGTCACAGACGTGTCGGTGACGAGGAGGCTGGCCAGATACCGTGCGACGGGACCGGCACCGACGATGACCACGCCTTCGCGATCGTCCGCCACGAGCTCGCCCCTGCGCCGCAGCCAATTGATCGACCTGGTGAGGAGGACGGGGACCGTTGCCGTCGTGAACACGGCCATGAAGACGAGGATGGAGAAGATGCGCTCGTCGATGATTCCGGCGGTGAGCGCGATCTCGGCAACGATGATCTCGACGGCGCCCCGTCCGTTCATCCCCGCGCCAACTGCGACTCCCTCCCGGAACCCGTAGCCCGTAGGTAGGTAGAACAGAGCGGTTCCGATGATCTTGCCGACGGTCGCCACCACAATCACTGCGATCACGAGCAGGAAGGAATCGGTGAACACCGAGAACGACACCTTGAAGCCTGCGGTGACGAAGAACACGGGTGCCAGGAGCCCGACCGACACATTGCGAGCCCGACTCTCGACGGCATGGAGTTGATCGTGGTCGAGAACACCGGGGCGAATGAACAGCCCGGCGAGGAACGCACCAAGGATCCCGTGCAGACCGGCTGCCTCCGCCGCACCGGCGAAGCCGAGGCCCATCCCGACCACTGCGATGAACAGGGAGGAGCTATCCACCTTGCGATCGGCCAGCAACTTGCCGACTTTCGGGAACACCCTGGTGCCGACGATCCAGGCTCCAGCGAGGAACAGCGCGGCTTTGACAACGGTCGCCAGAATCCCGGATAGGGCGATGGCGCCGGTTGCGGCCAGCCCGAGTAATGCGGCAAAGAAGACGAGCGCGGCGACATCGGAGAACAGCGCGCCCGCCATCAGCACGTGGGCGATTCGTGTGTTGAGAATCCCGAGATCCACGAGGATGCGCGACTTGGTTGCCAGCGAGGTGACTCCCATAGCAACCGCAACAAAGGATGCGGCAACGGGGTCTCCGTCGACATACATCATCAAGCCGAAGCCGAGCCCGGCCGGCACGAGGAAGCCACCGAGCGAAGCCATCAGCCCGGGACGCGCCGCTTTGCCCAAGGACGTCGGGTCGAGGTGGATGCCGATGTACAACATCAGCAGGGTGACTCCAAGCTTTCCGATCACTGTGGTCGCATCGTCTGTTCCCAGAAGCCCGAGCAGGGGAGGTCCCAGTGCGATGCCTGCGGCGAGCTCCCCGAGGATCGAGGGGTAGCCGAGGCGACGGGCCACCCATCCGCCGGCAAGGGCGGCAGCGAATACCAGCATGAGGTTGAAGGGGTCGAGACTCATGATCGCTCCTCCTCACCTACGTCCAGGAATACACGAAACTTAATACGTGTTATAGTGGTCGTCAACTTGTATTCAAGAAACGGAGGGCATAGTGAAGCGGTTCAAGAACATCCTTGTGGTTGCCGACGGCGACGATGGGCAGACACGGTCTCTCATCTACTCCGCCATGGATCTGGCACGTCGCAATGGTGCTGCGCTCACCGTCTTCTCCGTTGTGGAGAAAGTTCCGGAGCGGCGCCGCTACAAGACCGTCGGCGGGCGGCGGCGCGATCTCGTCGAACTGATGATCCAGGGCCGCAAGGCCGAGTTGATGGCAGCCACGCCTCACAGCGACGTCCCCGTCTTCTACGAGGTCGTCTCCGGCACCCCGCACATCGAGATCATCGAGCGGGTCAACCTGCTGGGACATGATCTGGTGCTGACCGTTCCCATGCCCCCGATCCGCCGTATCGGCCTCGGGTCGGCTTCGACGACCATGCATCTGCTGCGCAAGTGCCCGGTGCCGGTCTGGGTTCACTCTCCCCTTGCCGAGACGGCCGACGCCATCGTTGCCGCCATCGGGCCGATGGAGCCAGAGTCGGAGGAACTGAATCGCAAGCTTCTCGAACTCAGCTCATCGCTGGCCCGCACTACAGGGAGCGAGCTACACATCGTGCATGCTTGGCGCTTGGAAGGCGAGACGATGCTACGCAGCCCGCGGCTCGGTTATGGCCCGGACGAGATTGCCGAGATGGGTAGTGAGGTGAGGGACGATACCGAAGCTGCGCTCGCTCGCCTCGTAGACGAGGTGGAGCTGCCCGCCAACACCTCGATCCACGTGCGCAAGGGGCACGCTGCGGATGTCATCAACGACATGATCGCCGAGATCGACCCTGCAACTGTGGTCATGGGCACGCTCGCCCGTTCCGGGATCCCCGGCTACATCATCGGCAATACCGCCGAGCGGGTGCTCGTCGATGTGAACCGATCGGTGCTGGCGGTGAAGCCGGATGGCTTCGTCACCCCGATCGGTGCCATTTCCGCCTGGGACCCGGGGAAGATGCCCTACTGAGATCTGCCGACTCGGGCATAGCGCAGGCGCCGGATAGTGTGGTGCCCCGTGCAAGACCGAGCAGCCTTTCTCAATAGAGCCCGGCGAGTAATCCTCGCGCTGGCTGCGTTCGCCCTTCTCGGCGCTTGCTCGGAGGCAGACGTCGCAGATCCAAGCCCGGCGTCCACCGCGACCTCGGCTCTTCCGACCACGACACAGCCTGCGGCGACGACCGAGACTGTGCCGGCGACCAGCGAGCCGACACCCACAACGGTGATCCCTCCCCAACTTGCCGGGTTTGCGATCACATCAGTGCGTCTCGATGGTGTCGCCTACTCGGTCGCGGTAGCGGACACGGGCGAACTCAGACGGCAAGGGCTGATGGGGGTCACAGATCTCGGCAGCCTCGACGGGATGCTGTTTGTCTTCGGCAGCGACACAACGGGCGGGTTCTGGATGAAGGACACTCTGCTTCCGCTCGACATCGCGTTCTTTGCGGCAGACGGATCGTTCGTGGACGGGTTTGTAATGGAACCGTGCACAACACCGTCCTGTCCGAGCTACCGGCCGAGCGGGGCGTACCGGTATGCCGTGGAGATGCCGGCGGGCAATATGCCCCAAGCAGTGGAGCAACTCGAGCTGTAGGAGGCGGAGATGGCGGAACGTCACATTGTTGCGATGGGCGGGGGCGGATTTGCCTCGGGCAACTCGATGCTCGATCGGTATGCGCTCTCGTTGGTCACCGCACCCCGGCCCAAGGTCTGCTTCATCCCGACCGCAAGCGGCGACGATGCCGGGTACACCCTCGAGTTCTACAAGGCGTACAGCAGCTACGGCTGTGAGCCCTTCGTGCTGAACCTCTTCTCGCGGGAGGTCGCCAACATCCGGGACTACCTGCTCGGCATGGACATGGTTTATGTCGGCGGAGGGAACACCGCCAACCTCCTCGCAGTGTGGCGGCTCCACGGAGTGGACGAGGTGCTCGAGGAGGCCTGGTACAGCGGTGTCGTATTGAGCGGGCTGAGCGCAGGGGCCAACTGTTGGTTCGACGCCAGCACCACAGACTCATATCTGGTCGGCAAGGCGGACGCTCTCAATGACGGCGTCGGCTTCATACCGGGGAGCTTCTGCCCCCACTACTCCTCTGAGCCGGAACGCAGGCCCAACTACATGCGCATGGTGGCCGGCGGAGAGCTTCCGGCAGGCTTTGCGTGCGAGGATGGATCGGCTGTTCACTTCGTAGGCACCGAACTCGAGGCCGCGGTGTCGGTCGACGGCGATGCGCAGGCGTACCGGGTCGCCCGGGTTGGCGAAGGTGTGACGGAGGAGCCGCTCCCGCTGGTGACGCCGAGCTGATCTGCGGATATCGCGATCTGGATTAGCGGCCGGAGTCCGGTTACACTCGCCGTTCGCAACAGGGGCGTAACGACGCTCCCGACCCCTGCTCCCGGAGAGTCCGGGGGCCTTTCGCTGAAGATGCCGGCCGGTGCCGGGATCGTGCGGCTGTCCACAGGAGGTGAATAATTGCGTTCGTATGAGTTGATGATGATCCATCGTCCCGAGCTGGCAGAGACCGATGTGCGGACTCTGGTCGGCGAGGTAGAAGGTGTGATCTCGAATTCCGGTTCGGTCACCGACACCGATTTCTGGGGGAAGCGCCGCTTTGCCTACGAGATCGACCACTTGAATGAGGGCTTCTACTCGGTCGTCCAATTCGAATCGGGTACCGAGATGGTCGAGACCCTCGACCGAGCCCTGGGTCTGCACGACGCCGTCGTGAGGCACAAGATCACCCGGGTTGGCGCCAAGTAGCACTGCTGTGCAAGCAGGCAAACTTGTCACCCCCGCACTGCACACTGTGAACGAGTGCGCGGAAAGAAGAGAGTAATGAGAGACAACAGTGTGACCCTCGTCGGCAATCTCGTTGACGACCCGGAGCTCCGATTCACCCCCAACGGTGTTGCGATGGCGCGTGTGCGCTTTGCGGTGAGCCGTCGCTATCAGGACCGCAACAACGAGTGGCAGGAGGAGACGAGCTTCTTTGGCGGTACCTGTTGGCGCGATATGGCCGAGAACGTTGCCGAGTCGCTGCAAAAGGGTATGCGCATCATCGTCACCGGGAGCCTCGAGCAGCGCTCCTGGGAGAACCAGGAGGGCGAGAAGCGGTCCACGATCGAGATCCGCATCGATGACATCGGCCCGTCGGTCAGGTGGGCAACCGCATCCGTGACCCGGACCCCGCGCAGTGGCAGCGGTGGCGACTGGGCCGGCAACCAGGGGGGTGGCGGTTCCGTTCCCCCCGCTCCGGTCGCCCGTGATGAGTACGGCCCGGACGAAGCACCGTTTTAGAGAACACACTTCCCCCAGGAGGACAGCAAGACAATGCCCCCCAACACACGTAAGAAGCGTCGTCGCCCCTCGGCGGCCGACGCCCGGCGCCGCCCCAAGGTCTGTCAGTTCTGCAAGGACAAGGTCGAGTACATCGACTACAAAGACATAGCGGTGCTTCGCAAGTACATGTCCGATCGTGGCAAGATCCGCGCCCGCAGGGTGACCGGTGCCTGCCCCAAGCATCAGCGCGAG
>JASJBC010000066.1 GCA_030066715.1 Acidimicrobiia bacterium | reverse complement strand
CTGTGCAACTCGATGAGGAAGTCAGTGCCCTGCATGCCCGGTAGCCGGTGGTCGGCGATGACCAACGCAACACGATCACCAGCGGCTGCAACTTCGTCGACCACCTGGCGGGCGTCGTCGGCGTCCTCGGCCATCTCGACGAGAAAGGTCGGCTCGAACGCCTCGAGGTCGCGGACGACGGCGTCACGGACCTCGTCCTCGTCCTCGATGCAAAGAATCACAAGACGGCTCATTCGTTCTCTCCATTGCTTGCGGCCGGGAGCAGCACCTTGAAGCAAGTCCGCCCGGGCTCCGACTCGACGGTGATCGATCCGCGGTGGCGGGCGACGATGTCCTTGACGATCTGCAAGCCCAACCCGAGGCCGAACTCAACCCGTCCCGCCCTCGTGGTGAACTTCGGTTCGAAGATCCGCTCCAGATTCTCCTCCGGAATGCCGTGGCCGTTGTCGGTGATGCGGATGGCAACGTCGTCACCTTCCGTTCCCACCTCGATCATGAGCCTGGCGCCGTCCTCATCCATGGCTTGGATGGCGTTGGTCACCAGGTTGGTCCACACCTGGTTCAGATCGCCGGGATACCCGCTGATGAGAGGAGTGTTCGGCCCGTAGCTCGTCTCGACACGCACGTGCCCGAGTTCATGGTTGAGCAGCAGCAGGGTCTCTTCGAGGCCCTCCCGGACGTCAAAGCTCTCGACGGCTTCGTCGCTGCGCACGTAGGAGCGGAGTGATCCGACCAGCTTGACGATACGGCGTGAAGCTGCATCGAGATTGCGCAGCGTGGTCCCGATCCGGTGCAGCCGCTCCATCCGGTCCAGCTGGAGCTCGGCGTCGGGACTGTCGGCGAACAGCTTCCGATAGGTCTCCTCGTCATGGATTCCGATCTGCACCAGCCGTTTCGCCAGGCTGCGATCGCCAAGAGCCTCCGCCAATCCTCTCCGCAGCTCCCGCTGCTCCCTTGTCGACAGGGGCTCGCTTCCCCGCGCGGTGCGGACGGAATCGATGAACACTCCTGCACCGGGGACGCCGGCGGTGAGCGCCTCGATGTCCTCGGTGACGAAGTCGGCAGCCCTGCTCACCACGGCGGCCGGGTTGTTGAGCTCGTGGCCGACACCGGCGGCGAGCTGACCGAGCGTTGCCAGCTTCTCAGACTCGACCAACCTTGCCTGGGTGCGGTTGAGGGCATCGATGGTCTCGGCCAACTCGTCTCGTTCTCTTTCTAGATCGAGGGCGAGGTTGTCGACGATCATCCGCAGCTCGATCGAGCGCTGGTTGCGGCGCGCCATCGCCCGCAGCAGCACCGTCACCAGATGGATTGCGAGCGTCGGGCTGTGCCGGAGGGCATCGTCGAGCTGTTCGAGAGTCAGGGCAATGAACGTCGTCTCTTCGATTGCATCGACGTTGAAGAAGGCCTTCGTCTCGGACAGCGCTATCGCATTGACTCCGATGACTCGGCCCGCAGTACGGGCATGGAACCCGAGGGTCCTGCCCTCGAAGTCGAGGGTCAGATGAACACGGCCACTCACCACAATGCGAATGCCGTCTACCGGGTCGCCGGCGCTGAGAATCCGAGTCCCCTCCGGGACCGTGGTGCGCGGCGGGTTCCCGAGAGCACGGTCGATCTCGGCGATCATCTCCGACTCGACCTCGTCGTCGGAGAGGGCACGATCATCGAGGAAGGATCGCTGCAGCCGGGCCAGCCGCTCGCTCGCCGCGGTCGCCAACTCCTCGACCTCCACGAACGCCTTGGACAACACGTCGACGTCAACAACCTCCGTTACCTCGTCGACGTCCTGCGGAGCCTCCTCGATGAAGTACTCGGTGACGAGCCGGGAGACGAGGGCCTTGAGCTGCGACGAACTCCACGGGACACCCAGGACGCCGTCGATGACCTCGCTCGGCTCGTGCGGATTCTCCGAGATGAGGGCACGGCGTGCCGTACCCAGCTCCGGCAGATCGCGCAGGGCGTGCAGCGTGTCGATGCCCGTTGCGTCGCTGAGATACTCGTCGACCAGCACCAGCGGGATCATCGCCCCCGCCTGAGCAGCCTCCAGCGTCGCCTGTTCGAGCGCAGCCGCAGTGTCGACGGTGCGCACGGCGAAGGCACCCTCTGCCAGATCGATCAGATCGCGCTCCAGGTCGGTGCGGGTCGTCGGATCGCTCGACGCACAGAAGACGATGTCGTCGATTGCGTTCTCAGCCGTCATGCCACCCCCATTGCCGACCACAGCAGCGGCGAGACGAACAGGTAGATGATCACCCCGATGATGCCGATCAACATGCCGGTCTTGGCCATGTCGGCAGTCTTGATCAGGCCAGAGCTGTACGCCACTGCGTTGGTCGGAGTCGAGATGGGGAGGGCCATCGCCAACGAGGCTCCGATGGCGATCATGAAGCCCACGACGAGCGGATCTACGTCCACCGTTCCCGACAACGCAAGAGAGACACCGAGCGGGATCAACAGGTTGGCGCTGGCGCTGTTCGACATCACGGTGGAGAGGACGAGCGCGGCGACGGTGAACACCCCGAGGGTGACGGTTGCCCCGAGTGACTCCCAGGAGATCAGGCCGATCACCCAATCGTCCAGCCCCGAGTCCACAATGCCGCGGCCCAGGGCAATACCGCCGGCGATGAGCCAGAGCACATGCCACTGCACGCTCTGCAGGTCCTTCTCGTTGAGCACTCCGGTGATGAGGAGTACCACCACCGGAAGGAACCCGACGATGCTCGAGGTGACGCCGTGGAATGACTCGGTCATCCACAGCAGCACGGTGACGATGAACACGACGTAGAAGATGCGGGCTTTGCGAGAACGGTCGAACTCACCCTCGATCTCGATGTCGATGGTCTTGGTATCCGAGGGGAACAGTCTGCGGATCAGCCACCAAGAGATGAAGATCAGCGCGATGGCGCCGGGAAGGGCCATGACCATCCACTTGCCGAAGCTGATGGAGATGCCCGCACCGGCCAGCTGGCCGATGGCAATAGCGTTCGGCGGGGTACCGACGGGTGTCCCGATTCCCCCGATGTTCGCCGCAAACGGGATGGCCAGCACCATGCCGACGCGAAGCCGGTCCTCAGTCGGGAGTGCTGCCACCACGGGCAGCACAACCGCCATCATCGTCGCCGTTGTCGCCACGTTCGACATGAACATCGAGAACGTGCCTGTGATCAACATGAGACCAAGCATGATGTTCGCCGGCCGATCACCGAACGGTCGGAGCAGGATCCTGCCCATCGCCCGGTCGAGGCGAAAACGCGACGACCCCATTGCCAGAAAGAACCCCCCGAGCACCAGCATGAGCACAGGGTCGGCCAGGGCGGAGTAGTAGTCGCGGAACGATCGCGGCTCGAAGTCGGCGGGCAGACCGACGAGCGCCTGATCGCTGATCATCAGGATCTCCAAGAAGATGATCAGCGCGGCGGTGGAGTAGAGCGGGATCGGCTCCGCAACCCAGAGCACGATCGCCACCAGGAATATGGCGAACATGCGATGGCCGGCGGGGGAGAGCCCGTCGAACTCGAAGACGAACGGCACCAGAAAGGCGACGACGGCGACCGCCAGCCAGACGAATCGCATCTGGATCCGGCGCTGCTGCCGCTGGGTTGTTGTGGTGGTCATGCTGGCCGGTTCCGATGACGACTGGTGGCACGGCGGCCGTATCAACAAGCCTAGAGGTGACGTGCCTGATCCCGGTCATTGCCTCGGGACCCGGTGGGATTTCACACAAGCCTGTCCGCTTCGTAGAGTCGCCGCATCGGAGGTGAGCCTTGGAACTCAAGAAACTCGACAACGAAGCACCCTTCCCCTTTGGCACGCTGACGGTCCGCGATATGACGCCGGACACGTTCACGCAGCTCTCGATGGGGGTCGTGGAGGTGCCGATCGGCGGCGAACACCCTCCGTTTGCCGAGGAGCGCAAGGAGAAGATCTATGTCGGTCTCCGCGGGGAGGTCCTCTTCACCTCCCAGGGGGAGACGGCACTCGTTCAGCGCGGAGATGTTCTCGTCTTCAGCCCCGGTGAGCAGTACTCCTATCACAACGGTGGCTACGAAACAGCCGAGTTGCTTGTCCTGCAGCGGCCGAATCGCAACCGGTCGGCCGACTAGACCGCAAGCACGTAGCGGTAGGTCGCCGTCCAATGCACTGCGGAGGCGGCGACGACGAGGACGTGGAACACCTCGTGTGCGGAGAAGACTCGCGGCCACAGCCGGGGCCAGCGGGTGACCTTGAGCACCATGCCGACGGTATAGAGAACACCGCCGATCGCCATCAGGACCACCGCCCCAGTCCCGGCGCGGCTGGCGAGCGGGAACATGATCGGTATGGACAGCCAGCCGAGGATAAGCATCAAGCTGAATGAGAACACGTGGCGTTCCATCGACGCCAACATGCGGTTGACGATGCCGACCACGGCGATGCCCCACGCCATGGTCAGTGCGATCCACTGCCACCATCCGTCGAGGATCACGGCAACGATCGGTGTGTAGGTCGCCGCGATCAAGACAAAGATCATCGAGTGGTCGAGACGTTGCATCCGCCGCTTCCAGGTTTCGCTCCACGGGATGGAGTGATAGAGAGAACTCGTGGTGTAGAGCCCAAGAAGTCCGACGCCGAAGGCGACCGCCCCGGCACGTCCCTGCCAGGTGGTCGCCCGCAGCAGCAGGAAGACCATGCCGACGAGCGAGATCACGGCCGCCGTGCCGTGAAGGAAGCCTCGAACCGGGTTCTGCATCCGGCCCAGCGTCCAACGGCGGAGGTTCTCGTTGAGATGCATGGGCCGAGAGGCTAACCCGATCGCGACCGAAGCGGTAGAGGCAATAATCAACGGCATGAGTGCAACACCGTTCCCCGCCGGCGTGACCTGCTCTCCGGCGAACATCGCCGACGCCGATGAGTTGTCCGTTCTCTTCAACGAGATCGCCGAGGCCGACGACACGCCGGAGCGACTGAGCCCGTCGTCGATGGAGCACGAGCTGAGTTCGTACTTCGATCCACTGGAGGAGCGCACCCTCGTCGTCCGGGACGAGGAAGGACGGATCGTTGGATATGCCACCGCCTATAGCCGCCGGGCAGAGGCAGATGAGATGAGGGCGTATGTGAACGTGTACATCGCTCCCAGCCGGCGCAATCGGGGACTCGAGGATCCGATGACCGAGTGGGCGATAGCGGCGGGCACGGCTGCGCTGCGCGATGTGGCAGCGGAGAAGCGCTACGTGTGTGCCTGGTTGTACAAGAAGCAGGAGGACGCTTCCGCCCGGTTTGCGGACAGGGGATTTACTCCCGTGCGGCATTGGTGGGACATGCAACGTCCGCTTGCTGACGCCGTCCCCGATCGGCCCGAGAACGGCTTTGCTGTTGAGCAGTGGACCGAGGCGCATGACGAGCCCGCCCGGATTGTCTACAACGCCGCCTTTGCCGACCATTGGGGATCGACACCGATGGACGCAGCGAGTTGGCGGAAGCAGGTGATCGCCAGCCCCAACTTCCGGCGGGAGCTGTCGTTCGTTGCTACGGACGGCGCCCGGGTCATCGGCTACTCAGCCTGCGAGGAGTACCCGGAGGACTGGGAGGCCGCCGGCCGGCGCGAGGCGTGGATCGCCGGGTTGGGTGTGGTGCGCAATTGGCGGAAGCGTGGCATCGCCACCGCACTGCTGACGAGGTCGATGCAGGCGATGCGTGACGCCGGGGCGGAGATGGCGATGATCGGGGTTGACTCCGACAGCCCGAGCGGGGCGCAACATCTGTACCAGAGCCTCGGATTCACCACGAAGACGACCGGAGTCACCTGGCAGCTCGGGATCGACTAGCCCCACCTTTCGCATCTCTCGATTGCGCGTAGACTCCTTGTGCTGTGAATCTGAACAGAACCAAGAGGCTGGTCAAGAAGCCGCTCTATCGCGTCTACGAGTCACGAATCCTGAAGTTCCTCGATCGCGACAAGCTTCCCCAACACATCGGCGTCATCCACGACGGTCACCGACGCTACGCGCGCGCCGAGGGCCTGCCCGACTACGCCGCAAGCTATCGGGAGGGCATGAAGAAGTTCATCGAGTTCCTTGGTTGGGCCGACGAACTCGAGATCCACGCGGTTACGTGCTGGCTGCTGTCGACCGAGAACCTCTCCCGCCCGGCGGAGGAACTGGAGCCCTACTACGACGTCCTGGTCAGTCTCTTCGACAACATCCCGAACAAGATCCAAGGCCACGATGTCGCCGTGCGGTTCGTCGGGAGCCTCGACCTGCTTCCGCAGCGGTTGAGCGATGCCGCCAAACGGCTGGAAGCGGCATGCAGCGAAGGCAACCGGCATGTCACCATCGCTCTCGCCTACGGCGGCCGTCAGGAGATCGTGGATGCCGCCCAGGAGTTGGTGCGAGGTCTCGCCGATGACGGGGTGCCGGCCGATGATATGGCGGAGCACATCGACGCGGAGGCCCTGGGCTCCTTCATGTATACCGCCGATCTGCCCGACCCCGACCTGGTCATCCGCACGAGCGGGGAGACTCGGCTGTCCGGGTTCCTGCTGTGGCAGGCGGCCTATGCGGAGTTCTCGTTCGTCGACGTCTACTGGCCGGAGTTCCGCCGCGTCGACTTCCTACGCGCCATCCGCGACTTCACCCACAGCAACCGGCGCTACGGTAAATAGGAGGAGGCGTTATGACATCAAGACGCTCGGCTCGCGAGGACACTCGCAACGCACTCTTCGACGCCGCACTGGAGTCGTTTGCGCACCACGGCTTTCGCGACACGACCCACGCCGACATCGCAGCCGAGGTCGGCATCGGCAGGACCACGTTCTACGAGTACTTCGAGAGCACGGAAGACCTCCTGGTACAGCTGGTCGAGGAGCGGATGCCCGTCGTTGTCTCCGAGATCGTCGACAGCATTCCACAGGATGCGTCACCAAAGGACCGGATGCGTGAGTTGGGGTTGCGCACCGTCGCCTTCGTCGGTCTCGATCACCTCGGCCTGATTCTCCACACTGAGGCCATGAAGCTCTCGGACGAGTCGCAGCGGAGGGTGGCTGCGGCTCACGCCGGTCTGGTCGGGGAGTTCGCCGTGGTCTTCACAGACGGCGTTGCCGAAGGGGACTTCCGTGATCTCCCCGTGCGCGTCGCCGGCCAGCTGATGTTTCAGACCGTGATGGGAGCCGGAAGGGCGATCATGGATTCGCCCGATCCGAAGGCTCAAGTTCACGACACGGCAGAGATCGCCGTTGACTTCTTGATCCGGGGTCTTTCCGCCTGAGACCCTCTCGGTCGCACCTGTTCCGCAGGCCAGCACCAACGTTGACCGAACAGGCAGCTCGGTGTGGGATCGGACTGCGACCGGACGGTTACTCACAGGGCATTCCTGCCGACAGGGAAGGGCGATAGGCAGGCCCGAATTGTCCCCGCCCTCGAGGTGAGCTGTGAGTGATGCCCAAGCGTCGCCGTACCGGATGCGTTCGGTACGGGTCGTGCTGGCTTTCCTAGTGCTGCTGAGCACTGTGGTGCTCATCCCCGGCGCGCCCTCGGCCGAAGCTGCCGCAGATGATCTGTGGGTTACCAAGAGTGTGGACAGCAACGCCATCTTCCACGGAGCGACGTCCAATTGGACGATCACGGTCGACACATCCGCGGACGTCACCCTTGCCGACTCGATCGTTGTCACCGACACCCTGCCCGACGGGCTCTGTCCCCAGGGTGCCGGCGATGCGGATTGCCCCGGCGGTGTGGCACCCGTGCCGGCCTACACCTCGGCCGTCGAGAACGCGAACGGCACGTGGACTCTGATTTGGAACCTCGCGGACATGGGACCCTCCACCCAGGTTGCCATCACGTACACGACGGTGACTAGAACGCACTACCAGGAGAGCTTTGCGGACGACACTCCCATCGTTGCCCGCGACGCGTGGGTGAACACGGCCCAGGTGGATGGCAACGTCGACGGTACCCCGGTTGTCGATGTCAGCACGGTCAGCCAGGTCGCAACCGGCGTGACAATCGCCAAGGACGTTGCCAGCCGTCCGGCGAGCCTTCCGCAGCCGGCCGTCTGCGATGACGGAAGCGGACTCACCTGGGTTGCCGGCAACGCAACTGGATATCGAGTTGGCGATCAGATCTGCTGGCGCTTGAGCGTCGACTATCCGGCGAATCTCTACACGCTCGACTCGGTGGTGAGCGACGCCGTTCCGTCCGGGCAGTCCTTCACCGCCAACGACACCTGGGCGCTGGGTGCAGGGAACACCGTTCCCGTCGGTGACGTCGACGGTTCCGGCAACCTACCGACCGTGGGCACACTGAGCTGGGACATCGGTGACGCCGGCGGCTACGTGGGCTCCGGACTCCGCTTCGAGGTGGTGTACTCGACGACGGTCGTCGACCCTTCGGCCACATCGTCCGGACAGATCGTCACCAACGTGATGAACCACACGCACAACCCGACCACGGGCGGCGGCATCGGCGCTGCCGACGTTGCAGGGGCGGAGATCAACGAGGCGGAACTGAGCATCGTCAAGGGTGTTTCGGCGGTGAACACGATCAGCACCGGCGGGCCGCACGTCGATGGTGTCGAGGTCTCCGAGAGCGACGTGATCACCTATCAGGTCTCCGTCACGAACAGCGGCGATGTCGACGCGACGAACGTCGAAGTGTGGGACGTACTCCCCGCGCTGTTTGCCACGTGTAGCACCAATGTGTCTGCGATCAGCGATGGTGGCGTCTGCGTCGATGGATCGAATCGGATTGAGTGGGTGGGAGCTTCCACGCTCAGCGTGGCCGCGGGGGCGACGACGACTGTGTCATACGACGTGACGTTGCCGTCGGGGATAGCTCCTGCCATCACGATGGGGAACACCGCCGGGGTGCGGTCGTATGCCACGGCAACCAACACTGATTCTGGATCATTCACCTACGTGCCGCTGAGCAACATCGACCCGGCGGCTACCGGGCAGAACACGACCGCGGCCCGTGATACATCGAGTGTCGTGACTTCGGCGGCGACGCTGGGCCATGCCCGGACAACGGGCGTCGACGAGTCGGGGAACCATGCGGACACCCAGGCCACCATCGGCGAACTGGTGACGTACACCATCACCGTCCATATCCCTGAGGGCACGACCGTCTACGACGCCGACGTCTTTGACGATCTGCCCACCAACCTCGACCTGGTCACTTCGAGCCACACATTCGACGGTGAGGAAGTCGTGACGAGAACGGAGGATGCCGGGGCAGACTCGGTAACGGTCGAGTTCCCGGATCCGTCCTACCGCAATGCCCCCGGAACCGGGGACGACACCCTGACGCTGACCGTGGTCGGAAGGGTCATCGACATCCCCGCCAACACGCGGAACACGACGATCACCAACACCGCAGCTTTCTCGTGGCTAGATCAGGACTCGGCGCCGCACAGCCTGAGTTCCGGCGTCAACACAACCGTCGTCGAGCCACTCATCGGCATCGGCAAGACGAGTGTGGACAGCATCGGAGACAACGGCGTCGTTGTCGGCGACGAGATCGTCGACTACACCGTTTCGGTGACTAACTCCGGCACGTCGAATGTCTCGACCGGCCACGACCTGGTCATCGTCGACACTCTTCCCGAGGGCATGACGCTGACGCTGCCGGTCCCGGACGGCGGTGTCTGGGCGCCCGACGGTACTCCCGGGGACGGGATCGGAGGAACGATCACGTGGAACGTTTCCTCCCTCGGCGCCGGTGCTGGAATCAGCCGGACGTATCAGGTGACGGTGGACGATCCGGTTGTGGTCAACAGCACATTCATCAACAACGTGACGGCGGACACCACCTCGATGGCGGGTACGCCGACAGTGGAGAGATCCGCCGGAACGGGCTACCACGCAGAGGTGGGGCACATCCTCAGCACACCGCTTGCCTCGCTCAGCAGTTCCGTCTCGCCAACGGGACCGACCATCGGCGATGTTGTCACCTACACCGCCGAAGTTCGGATGCCCCCCGGCACGATCATGTACGACGCAACCGTCATCGACACCCTCGGCGCGGGACTGATCTTCGACCGGTTGGCGTCGGTCTCCTGCGACATGGGTGGGGCGGCGTGTGACCCGGTCATCGGCGCCACCGAGATCGGGGTCGCCGGGACGACGACAGCTGCGTTTTTCCTTGGAGACATAGACGTGTCGAGCTCGACCGGGGAGGAGCGGGTCGTCACGATCGAGTACGAAGCTCACGTCACCGACATCCTCAACGCGGGCGACACGAGTCCGAACTCGGTGAGCGTGTACGGGAACCAGTCTGACCTGATCGTCGGTGTGCCGGGAACGCCGCCGGCCCCGGGAGGCTTTGATGTAGCGGTCGGGCCGGCCAGCGCTCCGATCACCGTCAAGGAGCCGTCGCTGTCGCTCGACAAGGACGTGTCGGGGCAGGCCGGCGACTCGGACGCCCGCCGCGCCGTTCCCGGCGAAGTCCTCACCTACACGATCACCGTCTCCAACTCCGGCGGTTCCACAGTGTCCGCCGCCTATGACATCGTCATCGTCGACACCGTGCCGGAAGGGCTTGCGGTGACGATGCCGATCGCCGACGGAGGGGTGTGGGTCGCAGACGGTGTCCCCGGAAACGGAGTCGCTGGAACGATCACCTGGAATTACGCAGGACCGCTGGCCACCGGGGCGTCGCTGGTCAGGAGCTACGACGCAACCGTGGACGCTGCGCTCGACTCCGGCGACGAGAACCCGGCCGGGCCGGAGCTGTTGAACACAGCCGACGTCCCCAGCTACTTCGGAGTCTCCAGCGGAGATCGTGCCGCCAACCCCGGATTCACCTTCCGCGAGTACAACGACGTCACCGCGGACCAGGTGGCCATTGAGTTGGATCTCGCATCGGTGGGGAGCGTCGTCTGGTTCGATATCGATGCCGATGGTGTGCAGGAGGCGGGCGAGCCCCCGTTCTCCGGTGTCGATGTGATCGTCACCTATCTCGGTGCCGATGGAGTGGTCAGCGGGGATGATGAAGCTCACATCGTGGCGACGGCCGCAGACGGCTCCTATCTGGTCGAGCACCTCCCCGGCGGCAACTACACGGTGGTGGTGGACCTTGCCGATCTACCTGCCGGATTTGTCCCGAGCTATGACCTCGACGACGGCACTCTCACACCGGATGGAACCTGGGGCCCCGGCGCTCTCGGCCAGGACGAGGACAAGCTCAATGTCGACTTTGGCTTCACCGGTACCGGGAGCATCGGCGACCTCGTCTGGTTCGACAGCGACGCCGACCAATCGCTCGGCGGATCCGAGTACGGGCTGGAGGGCATCGATGTGACCGTGACCTGGCTTGGTGTCGACGGTGTCCTGAGCGGGGACGATGTTGTCTACCCGGCCGTGACGGACGCCGCCGGAAACTACCTCGTGCCGCGGCTCCCCGCCGGGCTTTACACCATCGTCATCGACGGCCTCTCCCTGCCTGCCGGGATGCAGCCGACATACGATTCCAACGGGATCGGGACTCCGGGGGCAACCGCCGTGGTGCTCGGTTCCGGCGAGGACAACAGCTCACAGGACTTCGGCTATGCAGGCACCGGTGCGCTCGGCGATCGGGTCTGGCTCGATCGTGATGGGGACGGCTTTCAGGACGCCGGCGAGTCCGGATTGGTTGATGTCCCGATTCAGCTCACCTGGCCCGGAGAAGACGGTGTTCTCGGCGGCGGCGACGATGAGCTGTTCCTGACCACAACCGCCCCCGGTGGTCTCTACTTCATCCCCAACCTTCCACCCGGCGAGTACATCGTCGAGGTTCTGGGCGGTCTCCCCGGTGCGACGACGAATACGTTCGACGAGGACGGTGGGGGCGACGCTCGCACCCAGGTGAACCTCACCGATGGTGAATCTCATCTGACTACAGACTTCGGCTTCCACGGCACCGCGTCGATCGGCGACACGGTCTGGTGGGATCAAGACGGCAACGGAGCGCAGGACGCCGGCGAGCCGGGAATCTCCGGGGTGACGATGGAACTCACCTTCGCCGGCATCGATGGTGTGTTCGGCAACGCCGATGACCTCGTGTTCACTGCGACCACCGATGACGGCGGCGGATTCCTGTTCACCGACCTGCCTGCGGGGAGCTACGAGGTTTTGGTGAGCGGTGGCTTGCCGGCCGGAGTGGTTGCAACCTTCGACGAGGACGGGGG
>JASJBC010000065.1 GCA_030066715.1 Acidimicrobiia bacterium | reverse complement strand
CGGTCTTGCGGTTTCGCCCGCCCGGTTGCGGTTGTGAACGGGATGGGCGGCGTCTATCCATCGCTCCACGTTGTGTTCGAATGCGTTGGTGCCGGGGAGCCGGTGCCGTTTCCCGGCGAGACGGCTGATCCGCGTTGGTGGCCCATCGGCGAGGTGCGAAGCCTGCTGCGCAACGACCCCGACCAGTTTGTCGATCAAACGCGGGCGATGCTGACCGTGTACTTCGAAGAGGTCTAGGGCTCGTCCTGCGGGTCGGACTCCGCCGGGTCCTGTGCTCCCGGAGGGAGAACGAGTACCGGACGCCCCGACTCGATCATGACTCGGGCCGATACGCTCTCCCAAGCCGACTGGTCGAAGATCTGCCGTGTCGCCCCGAGCAGCACCACATCGGCCTGCACTTCCTCGGCGAGTTGCGAGATGGCGAGAGCGGGATCTCCCCCTTCGCGAAACACGGTCGCCGAGTCGAGGCCGGCGGAGCGCAAAGCCGCGCAGATCGGTTCGGTGAGCCGCTTGCCCCGTTCTTCGACGTAGCGTCTCATGATGGCATCGTCACTATCGTCGGTTTCGAACTCCTCGGTGAGCGGATGCCAACCCTCGGAGCGAAGCGTGTCGAGGAATCCGCGCGGTACCTCGATGACGGTCGTGACGGTGACTCGGCCTCCCTCGCCCAGGAGGTGGCGGGTGAACTCGACGGCAGGCTCTGGGCTTAGTACGCCGGTAGTGGCGATGAGCACATGCATGAGGGGAATCATAGGTCGTCGGCGGCGTATCGATTCGAGTAGCGGGGCGCGTGCGGGATGGTGCTGCGGCGTCGGTACGCTGCGTCTGCGACGGCGAAGGAGAAACCATGAGTGGACCGGACGTAGAGACGATCAACAAAGTGACCTGGCAGATTCCGAACGCCTTGTGCTTGGTTGGGTCGCGAGCCGGTGACGAGTGGAACGGGATGACGCAGAGCTGGGTCTCGCAGGTTGCGATGAGCCCGGTGCTGATCGCAATATCCGTTGACGCAACGGCGGTGACGAACCGCCTGATCCGGGAGGGCGGGGCGTTCTCGGTCAATCTGTGGGATCAGGCCGATACCCGGGTGTTCGTGAAGTTCTCCAAGCCCGCCGTCAAGGACGGTGACACGTTGAACGGGAGACCGATTCGGGTCGGCGTGACCGGGTCACCGATCTTTGTCGAGGCAGTTGCCTTCCTCGACTGCCGGGTGACACAGACGATCGAGTTGGGCAGCCACGATCTGTTCATCGGCGAGGTGGTCGACGTTGGATTCCACGAGGGGCGGGAGGGAACTCCCGTTGCGAGCATGTCTGATACCCGTATGAAGTACGGGGGCGTGCTCCGGAAGGGCCACACCAAGTCCTAGGCACCTACTATCGGCTCTCTGCTTGCGACGGTTGGAGGGACCAATGGATGTGAGGATCGATGGCAAGGTGGCGTTGGTCACCGGTGCCAGCCGGGGAATCGGGGAGGCGATCGCCGCGTCCCTGCTCGACTCGGGCGCAGCTGGGGTGACGATCACCAGCCGTCGTGAGGAGAACATCACCGCTGCAGCCGACCGGCTCGGCGACGATCGCGTGCTGGCGCTGGCCGCTCGTGCCGACAGCGAGGCGGATGCTGCGGCGGGGGTCGCTGCGACCGTGGCGAGATTCGGCCGTCTCGACATCCTGGTCAACAACGCAGGTACCAATCCCGCGGCGGGAGACCTGGTCTCTGTCGATCTGGGTGCTGTGAGCAAGACCTGGGAAGTCAATCAGCTCGGTCCACTCCTCTGGGCCCGTGCGGCGTGGCATCAGTCGCTCGAGGAAAACGGCGGTTCGATCGTCAATGTCGCCTCGGTCGGCGGGATGCGAGTCGGTCCCTTCATCGGCGCTTACAACATCTCGAAGGCAGCCGTTATCCACCTAACCCATCAACTTGCTCATGAGATGGCGCCGCAGGTGCGCGTCAACGCGGTTGCCCCGTCCGTGGTGCGCACCCGGCTGGCCGCTGCGCTGTGGGAAGGCGTGGAAGAGCACACCGCCAAGGCCCACCCGCTGCAGCGGATAGGGGAGCCCCGGGACGTCGCCAACGCAGTCACCTTCCTCGTTTCGGACGCCGCATCATGGATCACCGGAGTGATCTTGCCTGTCGATGGGGGAGTCACCGGCGCCGCCGCGGCGCGGGGGCTCGGCGTCTAGGCCTGGCTCTGCGCCAACTCCTCGAGGGTATAGCCGGGGTATCCCGCCTCGGCCCAGTGCACGTAGGCCTCGGCGCTGGGGACATCCCGACCTTGCGCAGAGGACATGGTGAAGCGGTGGTGCAGGAAGTCCGTGTACGCCTGCACCGGCTCGGCCTCGGGCACGTCGTGTCGGATGCGCTCCATCAGCGGCTCAAAGACCTGGACTCGCCACATCATCGCCGACAGGTCCTTGGTGGGTGCGCTGCTAAACGGTTCCCGAGCCCGGTGATAATGCAGATCGGACAGAATCTGCCGGGCCTGATTCTCCGCTGCGTCGATCCTGGTCAGCCGGCGCAGACGGCTCGAGTGGTAGTTGCGACCGCCCACCTGCACGCGCATGCGCACCCGGTTCCCGCCCGAAGCGTCGGGGTTGAGAGACACATCCCCGACCTCGAATCCGAGATCGTTGAGCCGGTGAATGCGGGCCCGAATGAGATGCCGCTCGTCGGGACCGACGACCGGGTCCTCCTTGAGTTCAGCCCACAGGTTCTCGTAGCGCCTGATCACCTCGGTGCCGAACTCGAGGTCGGCCTCGTCCAGATCTCTGCCTTGTGACATCGCGATGTCCGCCATGCCGCCCGCCACGTTGACTTCCATGATGTCCAGATCGTGGTACCGCTGACCGTCGGAGAGGCTCTCGCGGATTTCCGTCGTCTCGGCATCGATCATGAGTGCTTCGATGGCGCCGGCGTCGTAGCGGTAGAGGACGTTCGAGAGGGAGCAATCACCCCAATAGCAACCGGCGAGGTGCAACTCGACCAGAAGGCCCGCAAAGGCATCGAGAAGCTGGCTGCGGCGAACGTCGAAGCCGCCGTTGTGGATCAGCTCGCGGTAGGTGAAGGTGAAGGGGACGAACTCGGTGATGATGGCCGATGACCACTCCTGGTCGGGAGAAACCCAGCCGCGTTCGACGACACCGACCGGAGGGGCGATCGGCCGCAAGCGCTCGCGGAGCGTTCGCAACGAGTCATATTCGTGATGCGCCAGGTGCCTGGGGAGCTCCTTGATCGCATATAGGCCTTCCTCGTAGGAGACGAAGGCAATCTCGTGGCGGTGCACGCCGGTCGGGAGATCGACGACTCGGTCGCCCGTCCACTCGGCGACGGATTGGTCCCAGGGCAAGTCGAGAAAGTCGGGGTGCCCGGGGCGAATGGACAGGGTGGGAAGGGGCATCGGCTACTCCGCGAGTGTGGCTCTGAGCTGCTCAATTCTTGCCTCGATCGCTGCGCGGTCGAGTTCGGCATTCTCATCGAGCGTGGCGTTGATGTGGGCGGCATGGGCCGTGGGGTCGTTGATCGCAAAGCGTCTGCCAGTGGTCATCTGCCGCTGCCATGACGGTATCTCGATCTTCTCCGCCTCAATCCTCTCGAGACGGGCGACGAGGTGATCCAGCTCGGCTTGCAGAGCGTCACGCCCCCGCGATCGATCGCTCGCCGTCTGGGCCGCAGCGGATAGGTCACGGCGATGGCGCTCGAGCGTGCGGAACCGGTCCGAGGCGGGGTCCAGAGTGGCTTGCTCGGCCCGGATACGGCGCAACTCGGCAAACACTTCGTCCGGAGTCATGGGCACGCCGGAACGGTACCACGACGGTCTCGACCGGTGAGCCGACCCGGTGCGGGAAACGGGGTGTCCGCCGGTCCGGTGAGTTGGCGGTCTCGGTTCGCGCCACCGCACCCATGGCTGGGTAGGCTCGGGGGCATGGCCATACCAATCCAACTGACGTTCGATGCAGCCGATCCGGCGGCGCTCGCCGAGTTCTGGATGGCGGCACTCGGCTATGTCATCCAGCCGCCGCCTGCGGAGTTCGAATCGTGGGACGACTGGGCGACGGCAATGGGGATTCCGGAGGAGAACTGGAACGACGCCCGGGCGATCGTGGATCCGGGCGGGGATGGGCCCCGGGTCTTCTTCCAGAAGGTCCCCGAGCCAAAGACGGCGAAGAACCGGGTTCATCTCGATGTCAATGCCGGTGGCGGGCACGAAGTCGAGTACGCCGACCGGATCGATGCCGTGGACAGACACGTTGACTCGCTTGTCGACCTGGGAGCACGCAAGCTCGACGTGTTCAGCCAGCGTGGAGAGTATTGGGTCGTGATGCAGGACCCCGAGGGCAACGAGTTCTGTGTCCAGTGAGGGTCAGCGACGGTAGGTGAGCCCTTTGTAGCCGGTGGCGAAGCCGGCGGCCAACATGGCTTCGCCATATTGTGAGTTGAGAGCAGACTCACCGTTGATCTTGGCTACGGTCGTGGGCTTTCCTCGCTTCGTGGCGACCTCTACCAGGGCTGTCGCCAATAGCGCCGGTGCGACGTCCCAGGCCAATGCCGAGCGGCCACCGCGGTCGACGAAGCAGGCCAGCTCGCCATCGTGGAGAACGACATAGGCGCCGGCGTGACGGCCCGGAGACCCCATCTCGTGATCGGGCCAGGGGACGGCTGCGCCGAAGGGATTGGCGGGGTCCGCGGCAGCGAGGACGACGAGGCCGGTTGGGGTGCTGTCGCGCAAGCGATCGATTGCGCCGGGGAGCCCGAATTGTGCTCCCCCCAGAGTCTCGATGAAGTACCCGCGCCGAACTTGCCCGGTGTCCTCCATTGCGCCGAACACCGGATAGAGCCCGGAGAAGCCCCCGGCTACGGCCTCGTGCAGCACTGCCGGTCTGGTCACGATGCCGTGCCGCTCCAGGAGCTGCTCGGCACGAGCCTTGGCTCGTTGCTCCGGGCTGGGGGGGATCCCGCCTCCGCGGAGGCTGCGCACCAGGTACCACCGGCCGGACACTGCAGGCGGCGTGGTCAGTCGCAGATTGGGGCGCGGGCTCCGCTTCTTTGTCTTCGTGGTGATGAAGGCACGGAGCGGGCCGATGGTGTCATTGGTCAGCTCGCCGGCCCAGACGAGGTCCCAAATGGCGTCGATCACGGGCTGACTCTCGCCTCCGCCGGTGGCGATGTAGATATCACCGAAGAAGGAGGCGCCACGATCCTCGAGGTGCCCACGGATCATCTCGTGGAGCTCGCCGGACGGGGGGTCGGCGGCCGGCTCGTCGAGGAGTAGGGGCACGTGGTCACGGAAGTACAGCGCGACACGACCGTCGTTGGTTCCGAGTGCGCCGTGCCCGATCCAGACCACGTCACCGGAAGCGAGCAGGAGATCCAGCTCGGCCGGGTTGTACTCCATGCGGGCCGCAAGCATGTCGTCCTCGACGATGGATGCGGGTACCGCCCGGCCCTGGAGGGTCCGAATGACCTCGGGGAGACGAACCGCGGCCGGCGCCGTGTTGCCGATGCGGTGCCATGCCGGCAGGAACGACCCCAGCCGTTCGGCCTCCACGGCCTCCACCTCGCGCCGGAGCACGGCCAACGACCGGCGGCGGAGACGGCGGAGAACGTCGAGGTCGACCCACTCGGTGCCTTGCCCCCCCGGCTGGTAGGCCCCGGATGCGACCCGAGATTCCGTCTCGAGGCGCCGCAGTACCTCGCCGACGACAGCTTCGGGCAGCCCGAGCTCACCGGCAATCTGTGTTGCAGTGAACGGGGCGTGGGTGCGGGCGTAGCGCCCGACAACGTCGCCCAGCGGGTCGGCAACGGGCTCGAGCAGCGTCTGGGGCAATCCCGGTGGGGGTTGGACACCAAGGGCGTCCCTGAGTCTGGCCACGTCGTCGACCACAGCCCACTTCTCAGTCCCTTGCATCCGCACTGCAACGATGCGACGGGTCTCACTGAGCTGGTGCAGCCAACCGGCGGTCTTCTCCGGCTCGGCCGAACGTGCTTCCAGCTGGGTGGTGGTCAGCGGACCGAGACGGCGCAGCGCATCGTCGACGGCGTCCACGCCCTGGAGTCGCCGGTCGTCGGCCAGGTGCTGCAATTCCAGTTCCACCGAGCCGATCACATCCGGGTCGAGCAGATCGCGGAACTGGGGATCTCCCAGGAGCTCCTGCAGCAGCTGTCGGTCCAGCGTCAGCGCTGCCGCCCGTTTTTCGGCGAGCGGAGCGTCGTACTCGTACATGTAGCTGGCGATGAAGTCGAACATCAACGATGTCGCAAACGGGCTCGGCCCGGTGAGATCAACCTCGCTCACGTGGGTGGTGCGGCGTTCGATATCCGTGAGCACCGTGCGTAGCGCGGGCAGATCGAAGTAGTCCTGGAGCATCTCCCGATAGGTCTCCAGAACGATGGGGAAGGCCGGGAAACGTCTTGCGATGTCCATCAGGTCGGACGCCTTGCGTCGCTGTAGCCACAGTGGGGTGCGGCTACCCGGACGTTTTCGCGGCAGGAGCAGCGCACGCGCCGCCGCCTCGCGGAAGCGGGCGGCAAACAAGGCACTCTGACCGGTCTCTTCGAGGATGAGTTCGTCGATCTCGTCGGGCCGGATCAGCAGCTCGGAGGTAGACGGTGCGTCGTCGATGTCGGGGAAGCGGAGAATGATGCCGTCATCCGACCAGACGACGTCGGCGTCGACTCCGTGGTTTTCCCGATAGCGGCGGCGGGCCGCGAGAGCCCATGGGGCATGCACGCGGGCGCCGTACGGCGTGAGTACGACCATCCGCCAGTCGCCGATTTCGTCGCGGAATCGCTGGATAACGACGTTCTGATCGGACGGCAGGACTCCAGTGACCTCCCTCTCCTCGTGGAGGAACCCGGCGAGGTTCGCCGCAGCCCACTCGTCGAGCCGGTAGTCCGTGCGAAGAGCTTCGATCGTCTCGGCCTCGGATCGGCCGCCCATGTCCCTGACGAACGCGCCGATGGCTCGCCCCAGCTCGATCGGGCGTCCGGGGCCGTCGCCGTGCCAGAAGGGGAGCTTGGCTCCGGCTTGACCGGGGGCCGGGGCCACGATGACCCGGTCGTGGGTCACCTCGGCGATCTTCCACGACGACGAACCGAGCACGAACGTGTCACCGACGCGACTCTCGTAGACCATCTCCTCGTCCAACTCGCCGATCCGGCCACCTTCCGGAAGCACGACGGTGTACAACCCGCGATCGGGGATGGTTCCCGGGTTGGTGACGGCGAGCATCTTGGCGTTGTCGCGCGGCGAGATGACGTTGTCGACGCGATCCCACACGAGGCGCGGGCGCAGCTCGGCGAACTCATCGGACGGGTATCTGCCCGCCAGCATGTCGAGTACGGCCTCGAAAGAGGATCGCGTCAGATCCCGGTAGGGGAGCGCACGACGGACCAGATCAAAGGCCGTGTCTACGTCCAACTCTGCGACAGAGGTCATGGCGACGAGCTGCTGGGCCAGCACGTCGAGGGGGTTCTGCGGGATGGTGGTCTCTTCGATTGCCCCGTTGTACATCCGCGCGACGACCACGGCCGTCTCGAGAAGATCGCCACGATGCTTCGGGAAGACGCGAGCTTTGGATGGTGCGCCGACCTGGTGGCCGGCACGACCGACCCGCTGCAGACCGCGGGCGACCGACGCAGGGGATTCGACCAGGACGACCAGATCGATGGCAGCCATGTCTATCCCCAGCTCCAGGGTCGAGGTGGCGACAACGCCGCGGAGATCGCCGCTCTTCAGCCGGCTTTCGATCTCGACCCGCTGCTCGCGTGACACCGAACCATGATGCGATTGCACGAGTTCCTCGCCGGCAAGGCGATTGATCTCCGCAGCGAGGCGTTCGGCCAGGCCCCGACTGTTGACGAAGAGCAGCGTCGAAGTGTGCTCGAGAACGAGCTCCAGCAACTGCGGATAGACCGCCGGCCAGATCGACTTCCGACCGGGCTCGTCGGCGGACCCGACGGCAGGCGCCGTCTCCTCCGGTCGCGTCATGTTCTCCACGGGAACGACGATTTCGACCTCGAGTTCCTTGTGCCACGGGGCGTCCACGACGGTGACCGGGCGTGGTGTCCAGGCCCCCTCGGGTGTCTCTCGTTCCCCGCCCCCGAGGAACTCGGCGATCCGCTGCAACGGACGCTGCGTGGCGGACAGTCCGACCCTTTGCAGCGGTGTCGTGGTGATCTCGCTGAGGCGCTCCAAGCTCAGGGAGAGGTGGGTGCCTCGCTTTGTTCCGGCCACCGAGTGGATCTCGTCGATGATGACGCACTCGACGCTGGCCAACATCTCGCGGGCTTGCGAGGTCAGCATCAGGTACAGCGACTCCGGCGTGGTGATGAGGATGTCGGGCGGGTGCCTGAGCATCGCCGTTCGTTCCGCTGCCGGCGTATCACCGGTGCGCATTGCCGTAGAGATGCGGGGCGGTGCCATTCCGAGTTGCTCGGCGGCAACGTGGATCCCGGTGAGTGGTGCCCGCAGGTTTCTTTCGATGTCGTAGGCGAGTGCCTTCATCGGCGACACGTACAGGACCCGGCATCTCTCCCGTTCGGGCGGTTGGGGTGCAGCTGCCAGCCGGTCGATCGCCCAGAGAAAGGCGGCGAGCGTCTTGCCGGACCCGGTGGGTGCGTGGATCAGGGTGTGCTCACCTCGTGCGATCGCAGCCCACCCTTCCTCCTGAGCTCGTGTGGGCGCCGCAAACGAGGCCTCGAACCAGGCCCGAGTTGGTGCGGAGAATCGATCCAGCGCCATCCCGTGCAGGCTAACTGGAGGGTGTGACAGATTTCCCGCCCGCCATATGGCAGGATCTGGAGTGAATGACAAAACCGACTTATGCACAAACCGGCGGTAAGACTTGGGAGAACATGGAGAGAATCACAAAATCGACTTATGCACACAACGCGGGTAAGAAGGGCGTAGGTCGTGATCCTCGACTGGTGCACCGGGAGGAGCTTGGTTTGCGCTTGAATGGAGCGAGCGTATGGACATTGCGGTCAATCTGGTCGAGAACTACCTGAGGCTCAACGGCTACATGACGTTGAGCGAGTTCGAGGTGCAGCGCCGCGACAAGAAGGGTCGGTTCAAGACCGTCACTGATATCGACGTCATGGGTATTCGGTTCCCGGGCGCCATCTACATCGGCGATCCGCACCAGGCGGCTGACTGCGAGATGTTGCTGATCGACGACCCCGTCCTAGAACTCGAGCAGGACACCATCGATTTGATCGTGGGCGAGGTCAAGCAGGGGCAGGCCGAGTTGAACCCCGGGATCAAGGACCATGGTGTGCTTCATTCGATGCTGCGCCGGGTTGAGTGGATCTACGACTGCGACCTCAGCGAGGTCATAGCGGGGTTGCAGCGAGATGGCATCCATCGCGCTCCTGGAAAGGGGGGAGCCCGGGTCCGGACCCGACTGGTTGCCTTTGGGCGCAGTCGGTACTCCAACCTGAACACCATCTCGCTCAGCCATATGGTGACGACGCTGCTCGAGTTCTTCGAGGAACACGAGGATGCTTTCCGCCCCATCCAATTCCGGGAACCCGCACCGGCGTTTCTGAGCCTGCTACTCAAGGCGGGCTTCGACGTAAACAAGGAGAGCCGCAGCTAGCCGCCGATCGGCACGCCCCTGCGGCAGAACGTCTCGGGTGCGGAACCGGCTAGTAGGTGCGAACCACCTTGATTGCGGTCTCGGCGTTGTCGCCCTCGGTCTTCAGTGAGCTGGTGGAGGAGTCCATACGTCTCACCGCAATCCGGCACCACTCACCGGCAACCCCTTTGATGACGTCGGCAGCGTCCTCAGGGCCGTATACCCAGCGCGCATAACGGGGGCCCATCAGCTCGAGCCGGATGCCCGACTCCGGGAAGTCTTCTCCGGCCGAAGCGAACGCAAACGGGAGCATGCGGTGTGCCAGCCAGGCAACGTGTCTGATTCGCGAGGTGTCGGCGGTCGGGTCCTCTTCGTCCTCGGCGAAGGTCAGCAGGCCCTCCATGGCATCCTTGATATCCAGGCCGTGTGCCCATGTCTCCATCAGACGCAGCGTTCCAAATGCCCGGGCGCTCATGTCGCCGTTGAACCACGGTACGCGAGCTGTGCCCTCCATCCGCGAGAGCGCATCGACGACATCGGCTCGGCTGTTGCGCCACCACTCGATGACCTGCTGGTAGCGCATCTCGCGGCCCTCTTTGACGCCGAGCGCCGTCCACTCGTCGATGTCCTGATCGGCGACGGCGGCGACAACCGAGGCGCCATCGATGAGGACCTCGGCGGCAAACCGCTCCGCATAGGCAAGGTGGCTCACAGTGTCCTTGATGCTCCAGCCCGGCGCCGAGGTCGGCAGGTTCCACTGCCGCTCGTTGATTCGCTGCAGGAACTGATCGAGGGCCTGTTGCTCAGCTACGAGGTCTGAGAGTATTTCACGCATGAGGCAAGTATTTTACTGCGCGCGGCCGGAGGCGGAATCCCGCCGGCTCAGGCAGGGTCCGGTGAATCCTGGGCGGCGGCGTTCAGACGGTCTACCAGCAGGCGCAGCCTGCCCAAATGGCGCCGATCGAAGTGCAAGCGGATCCGGGGTAGGTCGACGTTGTCGTCGGTTTTGATCTCCGCCGGTGTCGCCGCGATCTTCTCGATCTGCCCGCTGACGACGATGTCGGCAAACTCGTCATTGAGGTGGGCGATCAACTCCTCGGTCGGCTCGTGCTTGAGACGCAGCACGAGCTTGCCCTCGACGTATCGCTGCGAGTGGTAGTTGTTGTAGAACTTCCTGATCTCGCTGGCGGCTTCCTCGGCGTCGTTGGTGTACGTGAACAGGCTCAGATCATCCGGGGCGATCATGCCCTGGTCGCGCAGGGCCGCGACGAAATCGAACCACTCGTCCCAGTACCCGGTGCCCGCCGCCTCCATGAGAACGATCGGATGCATATCGGACTTGCCCGTCTGGATCAGAGTGAGCAGCTCGAAGGTTTCGTCCTGGGTGCCAAAACCGCCGGGGAAGACGGCGAACGCATTCGACTCCTTGACGAACATCAGCTTGCGGGTGAAGAAGTACTTGAAGTTGATGAGCCGACTCTCGTGAACGTAGGGGTTGGGGTCGGCCTCGAACGGAAGCCGGATGTTCACGCCGAAGCCGTAGTCCGTGCCGGCGCCGAGGTTTCCTGCCTCCATGATCCCGGGGCCGGCGCCGGTGACGACCATCCATTGATAGGTATCTGCCATCAGGTTGGCGAACTGTGCGGCGAGCTCGTAGTTCGCGTCGTCCGGGGCCGTTCGGGCCGATCCGTAGATGGTGACCTTCGGTAGATCGCGGTAGCGCGAGAAGACGAGGAAGGAGTAGCGCAGCTCCTTCAGGGCGCTGTTGACGATCTTGAGGTCACCGCGGTCGGTGTCATCGCGGTGCATCTTCAGGATCGACACCATCATCTCCCTGACGAGGTCCTCGTCGTGCGACTGCCCATCTCGCTCGGCTACCGCATCGCCGACCAGCGCGTTGAGGCGTTTGTCGAGCTCGGAGTCTCCGATCTGATAGCTGCGCATTTGGTAGGTCTCCGTCGGCTTCCACCGGAACTCGTGTGATCCGGCGGACCTCCGACGCTACTACCGTCACGCCGTATGCGCCATGTGATCTGGGACTGGAACGGGACACTCGTCGACGACCTCCCGGTCGTCGTTGCGGCCGTCAACGTCTCCCTTGCCGCGATCGGCGAGCCTCCGATCGATGCCGATGCCTACCGGGATCACTACACCCGTCCGGTGCGCCGTTTCTACGATCGGCTCCTCGCTCGTCCCGTCACCGATGAGGAGTGGGATCGGATCGACGACACATTCCACGAGACGTACGCCGACACTGCCCATCGTGCGCCGCTGACCGACGATGCCTGGCAGGCACTGGACGTGGTCGAAGACGGCGGCGCAACCCAGTCCATCTTGTCGATGTGGTGGCATCACGACCTGGTTCCGGAGGTCAGAAGGCGCGGGATCGCGGACAGAATGGTGCGAGTCGACGGCAACACGACCGGTGCCGGGGACACCAAGGAGAGGTTGCTCGAGCAGCACCTCGAAAGACTCGGGAGCAACGGTCGTGCGGTCATGGTCGGCGACGCCTTGGACGACGCCAAGGCCGGCATGGCAGTTGGCATCCCAGTCGTCCTGTTCGACGG
>JASJBC010000064.1 GCA_030066715.1 Acidimicrobiia bacterium | reverse complement strand
GGATCTCGACAGCGGCGAGGAATTGTGGCGGACCGCCGTACCGGCGGACACCCGCCTGAGCGACTTCGATGGACGATACCTCGTGGCCGAGAGAGAAGGTCAGAGCCTCATCTACGACACCCTCGGTGTGAATCCATCGATCGAAACGCCCGGCCGGGTAGTGCTCTCCGCAAGTCACTAGGGCTGGCGTCGGGAACCGTGACGCTTGCGAGAGAAGTGAATGGCGCTAGGTCAGAAGTTCCGGTGTCCGCTGTCGGAGGACTGCATGCGGCGCCGACCAGCGTCGCTGCGAAGAGCCAGACGAACGACCGGGACGTTGACACGCTCATCTCCTTGTCAACGGCTCGACAGGACGGTGGGTTCCGAGGGTTGGATTGCACACATCGTTCCAGCCAACCCCATCCTTTGCCATGGGCATCCGAAGGGGCTTGCTGAGGAACCGGTAATGGCGGCACGATCGGGATTGGCGCTCTGCCGTTGCGATCAGTGCGCTCGCCGCCACATCCGGACAAGGGAATACCCCGCGGCCAGGGTTGTTGGCTGTTCCAAGCGACAGGAACGGCGGGCAATGAGCGACTTCAACACTCAGGTGATCGAGGACTTCCGGGCGAACGGCGGTGCAGTCGACGTCGCCGCAAATGGGTTCTTCAAGGGCAAGCCCGTATTGATCCTGCACAACACCGGTGCCAAGACCGGGAAGGTGCGGCTGAACCCCCTCGTCTACGCCACCCACAACGGAAGCTACGTCGTCGCCGCCAGCAAGGGCGGTGCGCCGAGCCACCCCCACTGGTTCCTCAACGTCCGGGCGAATCCCGACGTGACCGTCGAGGTCGGGACCGAAGAGTTCCCGGCCCGAGCCACCATCCTCGAGGACGGTCCACTTCGCGACGAGCTGTACGCCAAGATGGTGGCGATCATGGGCCAGTTCGCAAAGTACGAGACGATGACCGAGCGACGCATCCCGGTCGTCATCCTCGAGCGGGCGGACTAGCCAGTGGCGACAACCGGCACGCCGGATTCAATGCGAGCCGTTGTGCTCGATGCGCCTGGACCGCCGGAGGCGCTCCAGGTCCGTGACTTGCCGATCCCGACCCCCGAGGTCGGGGAGGTCTTGATCAAGGTGGAAGCGTTCGGGTTGAACCGCTCCGAGCTGCACACCCGCCTCGGTCTCGCCGAAGGGGTAACGTTCCCTCGAGTCCTCGGCATCGAGGCCACAGGCACGGTCGTGGACTGCCCGGGTGGCGAGCTCGCTCCTGGCCAGCAAGTCGCCGCAATGATGGGCGGCATGGGCCGCACCTTCGACGGCGGCTACGCCGAGTACACCTGCGTGCCCGTCGCACAGACCGTCCCATTCACGAGCAACCTCGACTGGGCCACCCTCGGCGCCGTCCCCGAGATGCTCCAGACGTCCTACGGCTCGCTCACCGTCGGTCTCAACGCACAGGCCGGCCAGTCGATCCTCATCCGCGGCGGTACATCCTCAGTCGGCCTGGCCACAGCCGTGCTCGCCGAACGCATCGGCATGACGGTGCTGTCCACCACCCGCAACCCCGAACGCTTCGACGTCCTCCGGCGCGTAGGTGTTGACCACCCGCTGATCGACGACGGCGACGTCGCAACACAGGTCCGCGAACTTCTCCCCGAGGGCGTCGATGCCGCCCTCGAACTCGTCGGGACACCCACCTTGCCCGACACTCTGCACGCCACGAAGGTTCACGGTGTCGTGTGTTTCACCGGGATGCTCTCGAACCAGTGGACCGTGCCGGGCTTCTACCCGATCGACTACCTCCCACGCGGCGTCCGGCTCACCGCATACGGGGGTGACGCCGGCGATCTTCCCGTCGACGTTCTCCAGGACTTCCTCGATGCCGTCGCTGCCGGCGACGCTCACGTGCCCATCCACCGCACGTACCGGATGGACGAGATCTCACAAGCCCACGCCGACATGGAGGCCGGAAGGGCCACCGGGAAGCTCGTAGTCCTTCCCTGAACACAGCCGCCGCAAACCACTGAGGCAAGCTCACTTGCCAGACGACCCGGACTTGAGCTTGCATGGCGGCGGGTACCGGCGACTGGTGGAGGACGATACGGCATGACTCTTCTCGACCCAGAGCCTGCCACCGGCTTCAGGCGCTACCTGCCCGGGCTGGCCAGCATCGCGCACGGCGCCCGGCACACGGCGGTCGCAGACTCGAGAGCGGCGTTGACGGTGTGGGCCGTCGTAGTTCCCCAGTCTCTTGCCTACGCCACTCTCGCCGGCATGCCCTCGGTGCACGGGTTGTATGCGGCTGTCGGAGCCCTTGCGGCCTACGCCGTGTTCGGCACTTGCCGTGATCTCAACATGGGGGCGGAGTCCACTGTCGCGCTGATGGTGGCCGCCGCGGTTGCCCCGCTGGCGGCCGATCCCGACAATGTGATCGGGTTGACTTCCCTCGCCGCATTACTGGTCGGCGGTTGGTGTGTGCTCGGGTTTGTCTTCCGGCTTGGTTTCATCAGCGAGTTCCTGTCGCGGCCGATTCTGGCGGGCTACGTCTTCGGTTCGGGGATCATCATTGTCATCAGCCAGCTCGAAGCACTCTTCGGGCTCGACATCGACACCAGCCTGTATACGACTGATCTGGGAGCGGTTGTTCGCAACCTGGGCGATGCCCATGGGTTGACGACGCTGCTGGGGCTCATGACGGTCGTGCTCGTGTATGTGATTCGCAGGCTGCTCCCCAAGATCCCCGCCCCCCTGGTCGCCGTGGTGCTGGGCATCCTCGTGGTTGTCGCCTTCGATCTGGATCAGGAAGGCGTTGCCGTTGTCGGCGCCATCGAGTCGGGAGTGCCGATCCCGGGCCTTCCGGACGCTTCGTTCAGCCAGTTCACTCAGCTCTTGCTGCCGGCGCTGGGGATCGCCTTGCTCGCCTATCCCGACAGCTTTCTGACCGCTCGCTCGCTCTCGGTGACCGGCGGATACACGCTCGACGCAAACCAGGAGTTCCTTGCAGTCGGCGCCTCCAATCTCGCGTCGGGAATCCTGCAGGGTTTCCCGGTCAACGGCAGCCAGTCGCGCAGCTTCGTGCAGCGTGACGCCGGAGGCAAGAGCAACCTGGTCGGCCTCATCTGCGCCGCGCTCGTGCTGCTCACGCTGTTCTTCCTCACCCCCGTCTTCGAGCAACTCCCGCTGGCTGTGCTCGCCGGCATCGTCATCGTCGCCGGGATCGGCCTCTTCGAGCTGGAAGGATTCAAAGCGCTGTGGCGAATTCGGCGATCGGAGTTCTGGCTCGGCACGGCCACCGTCATCTCGGTTCTCGTCCTCGGGATGCTGGGTGGCATCGCCTTTGCCGTCGGGCTGTCGTTGATCGCAGCGTTGGTCCGCCTCATGAGGCCGCACACGGCTGAGTTGGGCCGAGTCGAGGGCACCGACACGTACCGCGATGTCGAGCGCAACCCAGACGCCAAGCGGATTGCAGGGCTGCTCATCTACCGCATCGATGACGAGATCTTCTTCGCCAACGCCGCCTTCTTCGTTCGCGACGTCAAGGCGCGGTTGGCGAGCTCGGACCCTCCGGCCACCACTCTCGTGATCGACCTCGAGGGCGTGTCCGATATCGATACCACTGCAATCGAACAGCTCGGCGAGCTGCTCGACGACCTGGCAGTCGCAGACGTCACCGTAGGCCTGGCCAGGGTTCGCAAGCCCGTGCACGACATGCTCGATCGCTCCGGGCTGCTCGAGAGGATCGGAGCAGAGCGAGTCTTTCTGGAGGTCGATGACGCCGTGGCCGCCCTCGGCCCGAGCGAGTGATGTCGATCGGAGGGGTCGGAACGGTTGGGGAGTCCGCCTACTCGCACCAGGAGCTCCTGAGCAGCCCTGGTTTCCCATTGACGGCGCTGGCACACCATGATGGCGGGCATGAGGTTCAACCCGCGGGCATTGCTGGCAGCTGGAATCGTGACCGCTTCCGCAGTCACGATTGTGCTCGTTGCGCTTGGCGTCGGTGCGAGTGGCACCGGTGCTGACGACGAGACGAGCGCACTACCTCCGGCCGAGTCGTCCCCAGCCCCCGTGACAACCAGCGACACCGTCGCAACAACAGCGACGGAGGCGCCCCCAACCACCTCGCCGCCGGCCTCTAGTCCGCCGGTGCCTCCGTCCACGACAGCACCGAGCACGACGACCACGGCGCCACGGGTGACGACGACCGTACCGGTCGAGGTTGTCACCCCTGCCGGTTACACCTATGTGCCCAAGCCCAGCGGAGGGCCGGGAGTCATCGCACCGGGTGGCGCCCTCACGAAGACTCTTGCCGCCGACATCGCCACGACCTTCGGGTTCGATGCAGTCGACGTCGAGGCTGCAATCGCAGCAGCCGAGCTACCGGTTGAAGCCGAGGGGAACCCGGAGGGCTGGCTGGCGCCCGGGAGTTACCCAACAGACGGAGCGACCGTTGCGGAGCTCATCCAGTCGATGGTGGAGCGTCGCGTGAGCCAGCTCGAGGAACGGGATGTTCCGCGCGACCAATGGCAACGGGTGCTCACCGCAGCATCTGTGATCGAGACCGAGACCTACAACCAGAACGAGAAGCCTCGGGTTGCCCGGGTGCTCAGCAATCGGCTGGCGGGCGGGGGGCCGCTGCAGATGGACTCGATCATCCTCTACCCGGTGGCGGAGGACCGGATCTTCACAACAAGCGAGGAGAGGGCCTCCAACAGCCCGTACAACTCCTACCGGCGCAACGGTCTGCCACCGACCCCAATCAGCGCCCCGGACGAGGTCTCCCTGGATGCTTTCTTGTCCCCGCCACCCGGCGATTGGTGGTTCTACGTAACCGTCGACCTGGATACCGGCGAAACCCTGTTTGCAGTGACGTACGAGGGGCACCAGGCAAACGTCGAGCGACTCCGAGCTTGGCTGCGGGAGAATCCCGAGCCCTAGCCGCCGAAGCTCTGCGCCCGACGAGATTCCGTTTTATGCCAACGGTCGTCGAGCCGACAGATAGTTATGGCGACAAAGCCGGGAAACCGGAAACTGGTGGTCCTCGGGCTGCTTTGCGTCGTGGGGGCGACCTTCGCCATCACTGCGACACTCGAGATAACCTCCTTGCGGGGGGAGATCGATCAGTGGACGAGCCAGCAGGCCGACATCGTTGCCGAGGTGGTCGGCGAATCCCTCAACGGCGTCACCGCCGACCTCGAGGCCGTCGCAGCCTTTGTCGAGCAAACCAACCCGACCGCCTCCCAATTCGATGAGTTCGTCGATCGGATCGACGGGACGGCAAGCGCCGTCGGTGTCGGCTATCTGACCGAACTCGACGCGGCCGATATTGACACTCACATCGCAACCGAAAGACAGCGCCAAGGCGACGACTATCAGCTGTTTGCCATCGACGACATGGCGGAACCGGTGCCGGTAGCGCGCACCGACCGCACGGCCTTCTATCCGGTCCAATACTTTGCCCTCGGCAGCCCAATCCGGAGCGCGATTGCCGACGACCCGGATATCGCGCAAGTCGGCCCGGGGCTGGACGCTGGTTACGACCCGGTGTGGCGCACCGAGATCGCGCGCGCTCTCGAAGTCGACGGAGCGACCTTCAGTGGATTCACGTCCCTACAGCTCGAGTTTGTGACGCTGGACCGAGTCTTCTTTGCGTCGGTCCCGGTGGCCGCAAACCGGGATAACTCCCGTGGTCTGGTAGTCGCAATGATGGTGGAGCAACTCATCCTGCCCGAACTCGACCGGACGGTCCTCGAAGAGGTCGTCTGGGAGGCGATTCCGCCCGGATCCGAAGCCGCCCGCGTGGTCGGACCGAATGCGCGCACATTCCCCATGGATCTGCCGGGTACTACCTGGACGCTGGCGATCGCCCCAACGGACGAGACCTTGGCCGAGCTGAAGGGGACGCCGTGGTGGATCACCGCCTCGATAGCGACAACGCTCGCCCTGCTGGTTGCACTGGCCGCCTGGCTGCTACTCGATCGCCGCAGTGAGAACCAGCGCACCGCACGGTTCCGCCAGCTTGCGGAGGACAAAGACCGCTTTCTCGCATCGGTCTCCCATGAGCTGAGAACGCCGTTGACCGTGGTTTCCGGACTGGCGTATGAACTCCGCGATCAGCCTGAGCACCTCACCGCGGATGAGCGCGGCGGGCTCATGGATCTGCTCGTCGAGCAGACCGACGAGCTATCCGGCATAGTCGAGGACCTCCTTGTCGCCGCCCGCAGCGATATCCGAAAGGTTGCGGTTCATAGCCAGGAGGTCGATCTCTTGGAGCTTGCGGAGCAGGTCATGGAGTCCACCGGCGTCCATGGGACGACACGGGGAGAGCCGGGGCGTGCGATGGCCGACCCACAGCGGGTGAGGCAGATTCTCCGCAACTTGCTCACCAACGCCAGACGCTACGGCGGACCGGAGGTACGTATCGACTTCGCCGACGGAGCGGACTGGACCGAGATCTCGGTGGCCGACAACGGCGCCGGCGTACCCGTAGAGAAGCGGCAATCGATCTTCGAGTCATACGAGTCGGCTCATGCACCCACCAGCGACGTGCGATCGGTTGGGCTCGGCCTCTACATCTCGCGCAATCTGGCCCGCGCCATGGGCGGCAACCTCGAGTATGCATACGACGGGGTCTGGAGCCACTTCCGGCTCCGTCTCCCCAGCGCAGTCGGAACCCGCACGCAGGCGTCTCTCACCCGCGTCCCATCCGGGGCGGTCGGCGACTGAGCACAGCACGCTGCGGCCGACCGTGGGGGACGCTCTCGCTACATTGAGCGCAACCTCATGAGTTTGATACGCGAGATCCAGCAAGAGCTCAAGGATGTTGTCTTCGGCAGCGTGAGCATCGCCGACGGCGTGATACCGCCAGTGGCCTTTGTTGTCACCAACGCGGTATGGGGAGTCGTGCCCGCATCCTTGGTCGGGGTGGGTTCCGCCCTGGCGATAACCGTGTGGCGATTGCGGCGCGGCCGACCTATCCGTTTTGCTCTGGCCGGGCTCTTTGGAACCACCATGGCTGCCACCTTCGCCCTGGTCTCGCGTTCGGCGGGCGGGTTTTTCCTTCCCGGGATCATCACCGGTGCCGGCACGACCATCCTGATCCTCATCTCGATTGCCGTGCGGCGGCCTTTTGTCGCGTGGACCAGCGTGGTGGCGAGGGGCTGGCCACTCGCCTGGTACTGGCATCCGCTCGTCAGGCCCGCCTACTCGAGAACCAGCTGGTTGTGGGCGGCGTTCTTTGCCACCCGAACCTTCATTCAATGGCGTCTCTACAGCGATGAGGAGACGGCGGCCCTGGCGACAGCACGGGTAATCATGGGGTGGCCTGCGCTGCTCGTGCTGCTCATAGCGACATACGTACTCGGCCGGCGATGGCTGGGCGCGCTGCACGGTCCTTCGGTGGAGGAGTTCGAGGCCGGGAAGAAGCCGCCGTGGCAGGGCCAGCAGCGTGGTTTCTAGCGCCGAACCGGTCAAACCGGTGATCCCGGGCCACGAGGCCGAGGCAACGGAAAGGGGAAGCAATGACTCCTGAGGACGTGCGACATCTGCGTCGGTGTGTTGAGCTGGCGGCCGAAGCGGCGCAACGAGGCGACGATCCTTTCGGTTCTCTGCTCACCTCCGCTCAAGGCGAGGTCCTTGCCGAGCGCCGCAACCGGGTGGTCACATCCGGCGATTGCACCGGGCATCCCGAGCTCGACCTGGCAAGTTGGGCATCAGTCAACCTCACGCCCCGGCAGCGAGCCGAAGCCACCATTTACACGAGCGGCGAGCACTGCCCGATGTGCGCCATTGCTCAGATATGGGCGGGCGTAGGTCGGCTCGTCTTCGTCCTCTCGGCCGAGCAGATCAGGGCTGTCTCTTCGTCGCAGACGATCATCGATCTCAACGTACGCGAGATCGTCGCACGCTCCAACGCAGAACTGATCGTCGAGGGTCCCTGCGACGAACTCGTCCCGCAAGCAAGCGCCCTATTCCAGTGAAGGGCGGGACACCGCATCAAGTGTCCTTGTGGGTCGAACGGCACTAGCGGCGATCCTGCCTGCTCTCGTACGTTGTCGGTGCGACTGTCTTGCTGAGGAGGGCAAAAGATGGGGAGCATCAAGGCTCGTACCGTTGCAACCGCGTTTGGCGCGTTCGCACTCTTAGTGTCCGCAGTTGGCCTCGCGGCCGGATCGCTACCGCCCGGTGGGTCCTTCACCGACGACGATGGGAACGTCCACGAGGCCAATATCGAGGCTATTGCCGCCGAGGGAATCACGCTCGGCTGCAATCCGCCGACCAACGACATGTTCTGCCCGAATGACACGGTCACCCGGGAGCAGATGGCGACCTTCCTGACGCGCGCTCTCGACTTGCCGCCGGCTGCTGCTTCGTTTGTGGATACGGGCAACTCTGTGCATGAGGCCAACATTGGTGCGTTGGCGGCCGCCGGGATCACCAAGGGCTGCAATCCGCCGACGAACGATATGTTCTGCCCCGGGAGCGCGGTGACTCGGGAGCAGATGGCGACGTTCCTGACGCGGGCTCTCGACTTGCCGCCGGCTGCTGCTTCGTTTGTGGATACGGGCAACTCTGTGCATGAGGCCAACATTGGTGCGTTGGCGGCCGCCGGGATCACCAGAGGCTGCAATCCGCCGACGAACGATATGTTCTGCCCCGGGAGCGCGGTGACCCGCGCCCAGATGGCCACCTTCCTCACCCGAGCGCTCGACCTGACCCCGATCGTGCCTCCGCCGCCTTCATCAACGACTACAACGACCATCCCGCAGAACCCGGGGGACGCGGTCAATTGCAGCGACTTCGACACCTGGGCCGAGGCGCAGGCATGGTTCGACACCTATTACCCGTACTACGGCGACGTTGCCAACCTCGATTCGGATGGCGACCTCATTGCGTGCGAGAGCCTTCCGGGCGCACCGGGTGATCATCCTCGCTCCGGGGACGGTTGGGAGTGGCTCGACTGCAGCGGCACCTCGGGCACGTGTTCTTACCCGCAGGGAACCGCAGAGGCGCAAGTCAAGATCGAGAACAAGCTGCTTCCGCCCGAATACTGCCTCCCCGATCCGATCGAGCCGTGGAGGTGCCTCATCGAGTACGACCAGTGGCGGTTCCTCTGGTTCGACTCCGGGGGTACTCAACTCACCGTTGTCGGCTCCGGCTGCAGCTACCAGTACAACGGCGGGTTTCTGACATCGGTGACGTGCTTCCTGCCACTCGCCGACCTGGCAATCGGCGAGTACCGGGGCGACCTATGTAGAACCGAGTACCCGTCGTCGACGTGCGTCGAGGATCTGCTGTCGGTCTACTTCCTGCACACATCGTGACGGGGACGCACCCCGGCACATCGGTAGCCCGATAGCCGGGGTCGTCCTCAATCCACCTGCTTGTACCAGTCCACGGTGGTGGCGATAGCCGCGTCCAGCGATGTCGTCTCGAACGACCCGAATGCGGCCCGGAATCTCGAGTCGTCCACCACGAAGGGGTCGGTCCACTGATAGGCGATACCCAGTGTCTCCTTCGAGATCTTGTGAAAGGGTGCGGCCAGCCGGAGCATCGCCTTCGATACCGCACCGGTGGGCAACGGCTCGGGGAGTTGCCCGTTGATGGTCTCGAGGAAGTCTCTACCCGTTATGGGCCCGTGGTGGGGGAGGATCCAGACTCTCCCGTCGGCGACATCCGATGTGCCGAGGCCGACATACGCCCGGCCGATGTCGGGCAGATATGCGAGCGAGTGCGGCGCATCTAGGTTTCCCAGCCAGCGCAGACGCTTGCCGTCGGCTATTGGTTGGAAAGAAAGGGCGGTAACGCCGGAGTTCTCTGCGCGAGGTCCGAAGTAATCGGAGGCCCGGCCGATGGTGACTCGCAGCCTCCCCGATTCGTGGGCATCGAGCAACATCCGGGTCATCCGGCGCCGCACCTCTCCCTTCGTGTCGTTTGCTCGCTCCGGTGTGTCCTCGCTCATCGTGCCTGCATCCGGTCCATAGCCGTACAGGTTGTCGACCATGACCAGCTTCGCCCCGACGTCGGCGGTGACCGCGATCACGCGCTCGAGCATCGGCGGGAACTCCTCTGGCCAGCGGTGGTACGGCGGCTGCGCCGCCATGTAAACGACGGATGCTCCCGAGACCGCCGCCGTCGCACCGTCGTCGATTGTGATGTCGGCGGCCAGCAGCTCGATTTCGGGCGGCAAGTCTGCCTTCCCGGACCTGTTCACCGCTCTCACCCTGAGGCCGGCTTCGGCGAGGGCACGAGCGATTGCGTTGCCGGCACCCCCGGTCGAGCCGAGTACGACGTGTAGGTTCTGCATGTTTGTTGTCTCCTAACCGTGAACACCGTTCACACCTTACGCAAACGGTGTTCGCAATGTCAACAGCATTTGCATTTCTGTCCGATGTGGAGCAGAGTGAAGGTATGACAACGAGACGGGAGCGGGCGCGGACGGCCACGATCGAAGAGATCAAGGAAGCCGCTCTCAACCAGCTGGCGGCCGAGGGGCCGGGCGCACTGTCGATTCGGGGTATCGCCAGGGCAATCGGCATGAGCCCCGCCGGGCTCTACCGCTACTTCGACGGCCTCGACAGCCTGCTGACAGAGCTCATCACAGACGCATACAACGATCTCGCCGACGCCGTGGAGACCGTGGCGAGCCAACCGGGCAACACTCGGGAACGGCTACGGGGCGGCATGCTCGCCTACCGGCGGTGGTGCGTGGACAACCCCAACCGGTTTCTGCTCCTGTACGGCACGCCGATTCCCGGCTACGCAGCGCCGACCGAGGGTCCGACTGCGCTGGCCAGTCGTCGCATCGGCAAGGTGTTCTTCTCCGTGGTGGCTGAGGGGTGGCACCGCGGGGAACTCCGGGTCCCCGACCTGGGTCGTCCTCCCGAGCAGAGCGAAGTCGAGTTTGCCGAGCGGCTCGGCGCAGATTTCCCGGCCGAGTGGGTTGCGCCGTTCCTCGGTACATGGGCTCACTTCCACGGCATGGTGACCCTGGAGATTCTCAACCAGCTCGACTGGATCTACCCGGACGCGGAGGTCTTCTACTTGGGCGAGATAGACCGGATGATCGATTCGTGGGCCTGAGGCTGCGTCTAGCCGCTCAGCCCCGGCGGTCGTCGCGTGGGCGATCGTCGCCTCTAGGCGGCGCGGTTGTCGTCGTATCGCCCCGGCGACGGGGGGCCTTGGTCGTTGTCGTCGTCCCGTCGTGCGGAGCCTGATCGTTGCGAGGGCCCTCGGAGGTCGGTGTGCGGACGGTCGTGTCTGTAACGGGCTCTTCTGGAGCATCGCGGTGTTGGTTCTCGTCCTGGCGTCGCTCGGACCCATCGCCGCCGCCGGTTGCCCCCGCTTGGTCTGTGATCCGATCTCGTACCAATTCGAGTCGACGTAGGAGGTCAGGGGGCACGGCGTAGTCGCGAACGGACTGCTCAGCATCGAGCAAGCGGTCTGCAATCTCTGCTGCCGGGGCATCGCGGTCGACCACGAGCTCCAGTTCCTCGATTCGGTGTTTGGCCTCGATGTGGGGATCGACGATGCCGAGCACGTCCTCGGCGACGAGCTTGATCGGATAGAGGAGATCTCCGGGAACCGCGTTCTCTGCAGCGAGCGCGGTCGCCGGGATGAGCACGAGAACTGCCGCCGCTACCAGAGTCAGTCGTCTGGTGCGCCTGGTCGTGCGGCGGGCGATGGGGCCCGGGTCACGGAGTTCTGCTCCGATCGCGGTGAGGTGTTGTTGCGCGACGACCTCGTCGGTCTCGATTCGCAGATTGGCCAGTCGCTCGCGGAGGTCACGTTTCATTGGCCGTCCCCACTCTGCCTGTCAGCCTCTTCTGATTGAGACGCCGGGTAGCGCCGGGATTCGACGCTGAGTTCGCGTTGCAGGCGGCGCTCCGCCCGCGCCGAAGCGGCGTACACGGCGGTCCGGCTGGTACCGAGTATGTGCGCGATATCGTCGATGGAGCAGCCGATGACGTGCCGGAGCACGAGGATCGAGCGATGCCGTTCGTTGAGGCGGAGCAGTGCTTCCTGCAACTCCGGGTCGCCCCCGAGGTCCGGGTCGCGCACGCCACGTTCGGGCAGGGCGTCGGTGGGTTGCTCGGGCCGTCGCTTGCGCCGGCGCAGCTCATCCAGGCAGGAGAACCTGACACTCCGGTACAGCCAGGCGCGCAGAGAGCGGGTATCGCCGCGAAAGGTTGGAGCG
>JASJBC010000063.1 GCA_030066715.1 Acidimicrobiia bacterium | reverse complement strand
AGACGACGGCTTTCGGCGTCCCGTCGTGGGAAATGGACACAACGCTGTCGTCGAAGTCCTGGCCCGTGATCTCCGGAGCGACCTGGCCGTTCGCCGGGTCGGCATCGATGATCGACTGGCCCGGAGCCATGGCGGGTAGAGAAGTTCCGGCGACGGTCGGCTCGCCGTACTCGCCACCGCTTCCAATTGGCTCGTTCGAACTAAGCACGATGGCCGCGATGAGCGCGGCGGCTACGACCCCAAACACGATCAGGAGGATCGGCGTGCTCCGGTTCGAAGACTGCGGCTTGGTGCCCGGCTTCTGGCGAGCGCTCTTGTTCCTGGTCTTGGTCGTCATCTGCTGGCTGCCCTTTCGCCTGCGGCTCGATGAAGTGGGCCACATCTTGGCGCGTCGGGGAGACAACGATGACGGTTTGCCAGTAACTGGAGGGCTAGCCGAGGGTCTCCAGCATCGCCACCTCGATCAGTTCGGTTTCGAGGCGACCTGCCCACCGCCGTGTGACGTTTCCTTCGTCGTCGACGAATACCCAGTAGGGGATGACGGAGCCACCGTAGGCGAAGAAGACCGAGAGATCCTCGTCATCGGCGATGACCGGGCTCGTCCAACCCTCACGTGCGAGCCACTCGGACGGGGGCCAGTTGCCACCGACCTGAGCCGCGGAGGTCGACACCGTGATCAGGTCGACGCCGCTGACGCCCCCGGTCTCGTCGAGCCATGCTTGAACCTCGGGGATCTCCGCCTGGCAGTGCCCACAGCTGTGCGACACGAACAGAATCGCCTTCGGCTGCCCGTCCTGCTTGATCTCTACGGGCTCCCCGGCGAAGTTCTGACCGCTCACCTCGGGGATGGCCTCGCCCACCGCCGGGTCGGTTGTGGATCCCACCGTTGCCTCGGAGACCGCCGGCAGGCTGTCTCCGGAGACAGTGGGCTGACCAAACTCGGAAGCGGCCGCTGTTCCTGCGTCGTCGTCCGATCCGGTGAACACGACAGCGGCGATGAGGGCCACCGCCACCACTCCGAACACAATCCCGAGAATGATCTTGCCCCTGTTGTCGTCGGGCTTGTTCGAGGTTGAGGCCACTTCCTACTCCCTGTCTTCGGTGCCGGCTGTGTTGCTGCGTAGAGCCAGCATCATCACCAATACGAGCGCAAAGGCGCTGAGAGCCATGTAGGGGATCGAAATGAACCCGAACACCCGGAACCAGACGCCGGTGCAGGGGACCGAGGTCGTGCAGCTGGTTCCCTCGAGATTTGGAAACCACTGAATCAGATAGTGGTAGATCGACACAATCGCCCCCATCACGGCAATCGTCGTGACGTAGATCCGGACATTCGCATCACGGCGGACTGTGGCGATGCCGAGGATGACGGCGATCGGGTACATGGCGATCCGCTGATACCAGCAGTCCGTACACGGGATGAGGTGCGCTATCTCGGACAAATAAAGCGATCCCAGCGTCGCCGTGCCGGCCGCCAAGGCACCAAACAGGAGCTCGTATCCGTCGAGGTAGCCGTTGATGCGGATCCTGAGGTCGGCCGCAGCCGACGACCATCTGGCCGCAATGACCACGGCCAGGTAGCCAACCACCACCAGGTTGGCCACGAGGGTGAGGAAGCCGAAGAACAGCTTCATTGTGTCGAGATCGAGCATCGTTCTCCTCAGGGTGCTGCAAGCCTATAGCCGATCCGAGACAACGCTGAATTTGCGCCATCACCCCGGGCCGGCGGGAGGTACCATTTCCCCACATGGCAGCCGTCTTCTTCGCATTGGGGCTTCTCGCCCTGTTCCTCGTCGTCGGGATTGCGTTCTACTGGCAAGGAACGATTCGCCTGCCGGGTGCGGCCGTGGCCTACGGGGTAGAGGACTCTATCAAGTACATCACGCCACGACTGTCCGCCGCCACGAGGGAAGAGATCGGCGCCAAGAGCGTCCGCCGCATTCTCGAGTGGGAGATGAAGTTCCTCCACGATCAGCTCGACGCCGATCCCGACCAGACTGTGATACTGGGCGGGCAAGAGGCCGTCGACTACGTACTCGAGCAGACCGCACGCCAGGGGTTCGTCTATGACCCGGCCGTCGTGAGGGAGATCATGCAGCTCCAAGCCGAATACATGAACTCGATCGGGGCCCTCGCCCGACCCGTAGGCGAAGACGAGCTGGAGGCGATGGAGCAGAGAAACGATGACTGACGGCAGGCAGGAATGGGAGGAGGCGTACGCCGCCGGTTCCGAGCGCAGGGAGTCGTTCCAGACCCTGTCGTTCGAGGATGTCCCACCTCTCGGTCTTCCTGCCGACGGTGAGGTGCCCGCCACCATCGCCTACCCCGGCCAGTTCCCGTTCACGCGGGGCGTGCATGCCACGGGCTACCGCGGTCGCCTGTGGACGATGCGCCAGTTTGCGGGGTTTGCGTCCGTTGCCGAGACCAATGAGCGGTTCCGCCATCTACTGGACGCCGGGCAGGGCGGCCTCTCGGTTGCCTTCGACATGCCGACGCTGATGGGATTGGACGGCGACGACCCGATGGCGCTTGGTGAAGTGGGCCATTGTGGCGTGGCTGTGTCGTCGGCCGAGGACATGGTCGACCTGTTCGACCGCATTCCGCTGAGTGATGTCTCTGTGTCGATGACGATCAACGGACCGGCGGAGGTGCTCTTCGCCTTCCTGTTGGTGGCCGCCGAAGAGCAGGGAGTCGACTGGAAGCAGCTGCGAGGGACGCTGCAAAACGACATCCTCAAGGAGTACATAGCGCAAAAGGAGTGGATCTACCCGCCCGAGCCACACCTGCGGCTGATCGTCGACATGATCGACTTCTGCGGGAGAGAGGTCCCCGAGTGGAACACGATCTCCATCTCCGGCTATCACATCCGCGAGGCCGGAGCGACTGCGGCTCAAGAGCTCGCGTTCACGCTGGCCGACGGGTTCGCCTACGTCGAGGCGTGCATGCGGCGTGGTCTCGATGTCGATGAGTTCGTCCCGCGCTTGTCCTTCTTCTTCGATGCGCATATCGACTTCTTCGAGGAGATCGGCAAGTTCCGTGCGGCGCGACGTATCTGGGCACGATGGATGCGCGATCGCTACGGAGCCAAGAGCGACCGCTCACTCAAGCTGCGATTTCACACTCAGACCGCAGGGGTATCGCTCACCGCCCAGCAACCCGAGAACAACATCGTGCGCACCGCAGTCGAGGCCTTGGCAGCAGTTCTCGGCGGGACGCAGAGCCTGCACACCAACGCCATGGACGAGGTCTTTGCGCTGCCCACGGCGGAAAACGCGGAAATCGCGCTCCGCACCCAGCAGATCATCGCCGAAGAGACCGGTGTCGCTGCGACCATCGACCCGCTCGGTGGGTCCTGGTTCGTGGAGGAGATGACCGATCGCATCGAGGCCAAGGCGGAGGATATCTTCGCCGCCATCGATCGCATGGGGAGCGGCTCGATGCTGGATGGCGTCCTGCATGGGATCGACGAGGGTTGGTTCCAATCAGCCCTCGCCGACTCGGCGTACGAGTTCGAGAAGGCCCTCAACTCCGGAGACCGCACAATCGTCGGTGTGAACAAGTACGTGAAGGACGACGAAGCCCCATTGGACATCCTTCGTATCAGCGCTGAAGTGGAAGCGGGGCAACGGGCGCGTCTGGCGCGGCTCCGCGGAGAGCGTCGGCAGGATGAAGTCGACGTCGCGCTCGAGGACCTACGTCATGGCGCTCAGGGTGACGCCAATCTCATGGAGCTGATCGTGGCCGCGGCCCGAGTGCGGGCGACGCTCGGAGAGATCGTCGGTGCGATGAAGGACGTGTTCGGGGGCTATCGGGAGCCGCCTCGTGTCTAGCCGCCTACGCAGCGTCTGCGGGCAGGTGGTCCTGGCGCTCTATTTCGCCCTCGCTCCCTCGACAGTCCCGGACTGGAGGAGCGATCCCGGCGTGCGGACGGTGGCCGTCCTCCCTATCGGGGAACCCGTGCGATCCATCACAGGACGCCGTAACTGACAGCAGCGGTACACTCGCGGGCTGCGCAAAAAGATCAGTAGGAGGCACCCAATGCTGAAATGGCGGGTTTTGCTATTCGTCGCCATCGCCGTCATTGGCGCCGCATGCAGTGACACAACCGAGCCCACGACATCCGGCGCCCCTTCCGGCGAGGACGTAGTGTTTGGCCAGGGCGAAATGCCCGAGACCATTCCCGCGGAGTTTCCACTCCCCGCCGGGAGCGTCGTCGGCTCGACGATGGTCATCACCAACGGCATCACCGAGGTGGTGATACGTGTGAGCGCGGCGCGCGGCGTCACGGCCCAGTTCTTCGACCAGGGGTTGGCGTCCGGCGGGTTCGTAGTGGACCGGTCGCAAGATGAAGACGGGAGATGGCTGATCGACTTCAGCCGCGACGCCACGAAGGGCACGCTGGTGATCACCGAGCCCACTGAGGGGATCAGCCAGGTAGTGCTGCGCTACAACGTCCCGTAGTATTCGCCCCGACACCGATCAGGAGAGACAAGTGGGCCGGCTCAATCGCTTCGAGGAGCATCGTTTCGTTGGTACGCGCGATGACATGATCGTTCACGATTGTGACAACGGAGATGCCCTGGATGAGCTCGAGCGGAGGGTCGTGGCCGATGAGTTGCTGCGGCGCAACCTGCTGCAGACCTTTGGCCCGGACACCCTCGCCGAGGCCCGCAACCGGGGGTTCCGCCCGGCGTGACTCGATTCATCGACGCCCATGTTCACCCCCCGGTTCGCGAGTTTCTGGACGGACCGGTCGCACCGTATCTGGACGGCCTCCGTCACTTCCTCGATGTCGAGATCGAAGCCCGCAGCGCAGATGAGCTTGCCGACTTCTACCGATCGCGTGACGCCAAGGCAGTCCTGCTGGGCTGGAACGCACGCACCGCGAGCGGTTACCGGTCGCTGGGCAACCGTGAGATCAAGGCGCTCGTCGAAGTCGCCCCGGACGTCTTCTACGGATTTGGCGCCGTGGAGCCGAACGGCGGAGCCGGGGCGGTTGCGGCCATCCACCAGGCAGCGCGTTTGGGGTTGTCCGGGCTCTCCTTCCACCCCGCAGCCGAAGGGGTGGCGCCGTCGGAACGCGACGGCAGGCAACTGTGGGATACCGCCGCAGAACACGGGCTCGTGGTCCTCGTCCATACGGGGTTCACCCGCCTCGGTGCGGGCTCGGCCGGCGGAGGCGGCGTCTCTCTGGAGCCGGCGCGACCGATCCACGTCGACAGGCTCGCTGCGGCATATCCGAGTATGCGAATCATCCTCTCGCACACTGGGCAGCTTTGGCTCGACGAGGCAGTTGCCATTTCCATGCACAAGAGGAACGTGCATCTGTGTCTGTCGGGGATCTCCCCGAAGGCGATGAGCTCTGAGCTGCTCGATCTCATTCGCGGCCCGCTGCACGATCGGGTTCATTTCGGCAGCGACTACCCGTTCGGGAACCCCGACGCTTGGCTGGCAGAGTGGGATTCTCTTGGTCTCCCCGACGAAGTCACCCGCGCCGTGCTCGTCGACAACGTGAGTGCGCTACTCGCAGGCTGACCGGATCTCGTCGGCCGGGACCGGGAGGCCGAGACCGGCGGCAAGCAGACAGGCGACCTTCTGCTCCCGGAAGTAGAAGAAGTGGTCGCTGCCTTTGAGGACATGGACGGTCGCACCGGCTTCGGCGCCGTAGGCGACAACCTCTTCATGCGGGACAAGTTGGTCCCGGTCGCCAACGATGAAGGTGCGGGGAACACTGTGTAGGGAGCCGGCCGCAGGCATCCGCTGGCTGCCGTTGCCACCGACGCCGGGGGCAATACCGACGTAGTTGTGCTCGGAGCGATCGCGGGCATGCCAACGCAGCGCAGTGGTTGCGCCGAACGACCAGCCGGCAACACCGAAGTCCAGTTCGGGGAACTGCTCATGGGCGTGTTCGACCGCAGCGGCGACGTCGTCGATTTCTGCAATGCCGTTGTCGTGGCTACCGGTTGAACGTCCTACTCCCCGGAAGTTGAAGCGAAGAACGGCAACCGACCGCATGAGCAGGTCGGCCGTGATCGCCTCGAACAAGGGAACGCTGAGCGTGCCGCGGTGCAGCGGATGGGGATGACACAACACAACGCCTCGTTCGGCCTGCTCGGGAACGTCCCAGCGCGCTTCGAGCTCCACCGACGGATTGACGCGGATCGTGTTCACAGACGGGTCGCCATCCACACAGCCGCAGCGATGAGGATCGCCAGTCCGGTCACCAGGGATGCCACCAAAAGGTATCGAGTCTGCATGACCGCGGAGGATACCGTCTCGGCTGCGGTGCCCATGCGGGCGGCCTTCCCGGGACCGGCGCTGTTATGCACGTTTTTGCGGAACGCTAGGCTCTTTGTGAGGCCGTTGAACGATCGCCGTAGAGGTTGGTCACCGCCGACGGGGACATGACCCTTCACGAGGTGGGCCGAACCGCGAGCGGGGTTGTTCGATGGTCTCCTGTAGGACCCGAAAACCCCTGCGGAGGCATGGTGTACGACGTCGTGATAATTGGTGGTGGCCCGGGCGGCTATGCGGCTGCCCTGTACGCCCACAACTTCGGCCTCAACGTGGCCCTGGTCGAGAAAGAACGAGTTGGCGGCACCTGTCTGTTGCGAGGCTGCATTCCCGCCAAGGCGTGGCTGAAGACTGCCGAGGTGTTTGCGCACGCTAAGAAGGCGGCGGACTTCGGTGTTCAGGTGGGGGAGCCGTCGCTCGATTGGCAGGTTGCGCTCGATCGCAAGAACGGGATCGTGGATGGCCTCGTCAAGGGGCTCGGCGGTCTGCTGAAAGCTCGCAAGGTCGACGTGATCTCAGGTTACGGCCGTCTCGCCGGGGGTGGCGTCGAGGTCTCGACTGATAGCGGAGAGGTACGGCGGCTCGAGGCTCGTAACGTGATTCTGGCGACAGGATCGCGGCCTCGAGCGATTCCCGGGTACGACTTCGACGGCAACCGCGTTGTGTCGAGCCGCGAGGCTCTCGACTGGACGGAGCGCCCGAACCGGGTGGCGATCATCGGGGCAGGTGCCATCGGGAGCGAGTTTGCGTTGATACTCGGATCAACTGGTGCTGAGGTTCATCTCTTCGAGATGCTCGACCAGGTTGTCCCCGGGTCCGAACCGGAGGCAGGCAAGGCGCTTGCGAGAGAGATGAAGAAGAAGGGCGTGAACATCCGGACCGGGGTTGCCGTTGGCCCCGCCGAGGTCCACGAGGATCGTGTCGTCGTCCCGTTCGAAGGCGACTACGTCGAGGTGGACAAGGTTCTGGTAGCTGTGGGCCGAGCTCCTGTGACAGAGGACATCGGGCTGGAGACGACGAACGTCTCGGTCGATCGCGGATTCGTCGAGGTCGATCCGAACACGATGCTCACCGCCGAGCCCAACATCTATGCGGTCGGCGACATCGTGGCCGGAACACCACAACTGGCCCACGCCGGGTTCGCCGAAGGCATTGCCGCCATCACCCACATCGCAACGGGTGAGATCGCCCCGGTCGACTACCGGGCGATTCCGCTCGTCGTCTACACGGATCCCGAGGTTGCCAGCGTTGGGCTGACTGAGGCCGAGGCGCGCGAAGCCGGATACGACGTCGAAGTCCACGACCACGGTATGCGTGGCGTCGGTCGCGCCATCATTCAAGGCGAGGTCGGCGGTCTGGTGAAGATCGTCAGCGAGAAGGATGGGCCGATCCTCGGGGCGACCGTCGTTGCCCCCGCCGCAGGCGAGTTGATCCACGAGTTGATGTACGCCGTCGCCTGGGAGGCCCTGCCCGCAGAAGCCGCCGCCTACATTCACGCCCACCCAACGATTTCGGAAGCGATCGGTGAAACCCTGCTCAGCGCAGCCGGTCGCAGTTTGCACTGAGGACGAGAAGGAGACCGCTGAGATGGCGACCACCGTCGAGATGCCCCAACTGGGCGAGACCGTAACTGAAGGCACGATCCTCAGCTGGGCGAAGCAGCCCGGAGACACGATTGCAGCGGACGAGGTGCTGCTGGAGATCTCCACTGACAAGGTGGACACCGAGGTTCCCTCTCCCGTCGCCGGCACCGTGCTCGAGATCCTCGTGCCGGAGGGGGAAACGGTGAGTGTGGGTACCGCGCTCGTCGTGATCGGCGAAGCCGGCGAATCGGTCGAGGTTGCCGCTGCTCCCGCTGCCGCCCCCGAGCCGGTGGCCGAGGCTGCGCCCGCCCCGGAGCCTGCCCCGGCCCCAGCACCAGCACCAGCACCTGAGCCTGCACCGCCGGCTCCGGTCCCGGCGGCGGCGACACCTCCGCCACCTCCTCTGGAGATGCCGGCGGCCACCGATGAGGCTCCAAAGCGATCGGTCCTGTCGCCGGTTGTTCGCAAGCTTGCCGCGGAGAACAACGTCGACCTGACACTGGTGGTGGGCACCGGTGAAGGGGGAAGGATCACGCGCAAAGACGTGAGCCAGTACATCGAGGCGCAGAAGGCGGGTACGCCGCCCGCCCCACCGGCGGCTCCCACCGCCGAAGTCACTTTTGAGCCTGCACCCGCAGCCGCCCCAGCCCCGGCGCCTGCCCCAGCTCCGGCTCCGGCTCCTGCCCCCGCTCCTGCTGCCACTGCACCGGCCGCGGCACCGGAACCTGTTGCAGTCCCCGAGGCCGCCCCGGCTTCAGGTGGCGACCGCACAGAAGCGATGCCGCGACTGCGCAAGGTCATCGCCGAGAACATGGTCAACGCCAAGCGCACTGCCGCCCATGTATGGACCGCGGTCGAAGTCGACTACGAGCGGGTGGAGCGGGTTCGTCAGCAGCACAAGGCGGGTTGGAAGGCACGGGAGGGCTACTCGCTCACCTACATGCCCTTCATTGCCCGGGCCACTATCGATGCCCTGCAGGCGTACCCGGTGGTCAACAGCTCCTTTGATCTGGAGAATGCGACGCAGACGTTCCACAACTCCGTCAACCTCGGCATTGCTGTAGATCTGAACGAGGGCGGCCTCGTCGTGATGTCCATGCCGGGCGCAGACGGACTCGGTCTCACGGGACTCGCTCGGGGCATCCGTGCGGTTGCGGACAAGGCTCGAGCGGGGAAGTTGGAGCTCGACGACCTGTCCGGCAGCACCTTCACCATCACCAACCCCGGCCCGTTCGGCTCGTTCATGTCGGCACCGATCATCAACATTCCGAACGTCGCCATCCTCTCGACGGACACTGTGGCTAAGCGACCAACAGTCATCACTCAGGCCGACGGGACTGATGCGATCGCGATCCGGCATATCGGCTATCTCGGGCTCACATGGGATCACCGCGTGTTCGACGGATCGACCGCAGTCCTGTTCCTCCGTCGGATCAAAGAGAACCTGGAAACCTGGGACTGGGATCAGGAACTGGCGTGACCGCAACGCGGGTCCGTGTCCGCTGGCTGGGGCGGTTGCCCTACGCCGAGGCGTGGGATCTGCAGAAGGCGTTCTGGGAGGGCCGGGTCGGCGGCCGCTCCCAGGACGACTATCTGCTTCTGCTCGAGCACCCACACACCTATACGGTCGGGCGCAACGGCGATGGCTCCAATCTGCTGATCGCAGAGGGCGATCTTGCCGGCATAGGTGCTGAGATCCATCACGTCGACCGTGGTGGCGATATCACCTATCACGGTCCCGGGCAGCTCGTCGGCTATCCGATCTTTGCGGTTCCGCGGCTCCCGAAGGGATTCGACATGGTGGGGCACGTCCGCCGGATCGAGCAGATGATCATCGGTGCCCTTGCCGAATTGGGGATCGAGAGCTGGGCGGAGGAGGGCCTGACCGGCGTGTGGACCGCAGCGGGCAAGATCGCGGCAATCGGTGTTCGTGTGTCGCGCGGTGTCTCGATGCACGGGTTCGCCATCAACGTAGAGCCCGATCTCGACTACTTCCACAAGATCGTCCCGTGCGGGATCGCCGATCGTGCTGTCACCTCCGTCTCCGCCCTGTTGGGAAGACCCACGAGCATCGAAGAGGTGGTCGCTGCGCTGCTGCCACAAGTCGCCGCGACTTTCGGTCACGAAGAGAGCGAAGTACAGCTTGGTGCCTTCGCCCGCGGGGCGGCTCGGGAGCCGTACGCAGTCGATCAAATGGTGGCCGCCGGGGTCTTCTCTGGGAGCAACCAGACCGAAGTCCCGATTGCGATCAATGGCCTGCTCCCTGGTGAGCCGCCGCGACCCGAATGGATGCGAATACGGGCCGACATCTCCTCGGACGGGTACCGGGAAGTGCGCCGGCTGATGCGAAGCAAGGAACTCAACACGGTGTGCGAGGAGGCCGGATGCCCAAACATCTACGAGTGCTGGGCCTCCGGCACGGGAACGTTGATGTTGCTCGGCGACAAGTGCACCAGAGCCTGCGCCTTCTGCGACGTCACCACCGGTCGGCCGGGCGAGGTCGACCTCGAGGAGCCGCAGCGTGCCGCGGAAGCAGTGGCGGCGATGGGCCTGCGCCACGCGGTCCTGACCTCGGTCAACCGTGACGACCTCGACGATGGTGGAGCCGGCATCTTTGCCGAGACCATCAATCGGATTCGCGACCTCGTTCCGGATTGCGACGTCGAGGTCTTGATACCCGACTTCAAGGGAGATGTTGCCGCGCTGGAAACGGTCATGTTTGCCAAGCCTGCTGTGCTCAATCACAACACCGAGACGGTGCTCCGTCTCCAGCGCGATGTGCGGACCGCCGCCAACTACGGCCGTTCCCTGGCGTTGCTCGCGAGAGCGAAATGGATCAATCCGGCGGGCACGGTGAAGTCGGGGCTGATCGTCGGCATGGGGGAGACTGAGGCCGAGATCATGTCGGCGTTGGCGGATCTGCGTGCGGTCGGCGTGGACCTCGTGACGATCGGCCAGTACCTGCGACCCACCCCCCGCCACCGCCGTGTGGATCGGTACGTGCATCCGGACGAGTTTGCGCGCTATGCGGCCGAGGGTGCCCGTCTGGGAATCTCTCACGTCGAGTCCGGGCCTCTCGTTCGGTCCTCGTATCACGCTCAGGAGTCATTGGAGACGGCCCAGCAATGACCACGTTCGACTACGCCGCCCGGATGCGACGCGCTCGGGTCGAGATGCAGGAACGCAAGGTGGATGTCCTCCTAGCTTCGCTCGGGTCCGAGCTTCCCTATTTGACCGGCTACACAGCCATGCCGCTGGAGAGGTTGACGATGGCCGTGATCCCCACCATCGGGGAAACGGTGCTCGTTGTACCCGAACTGGAGGCGCCGCGCATCGATCCGATCCCGGGTCTGTTCACGATCAGGCCATGGGGCGAAACCGAGGATGTGATCGCCATCGTTGCCGACCTGGTCGGCGATGCAACCACGGCGATGATCGGAGATCACACCTGGTCGGTGTTTCTCCTGGCGCTGCAGGAGGCCTTGCCCGGCACATCCTTTGTCTCTGCGCGTCCCCTGACCCGGGCACTTCGCGTCATCAAGGAGCCGGCGGAGGTCGAGCTTCTCCGCCGCGCCGGAGCATCGGCCGACATAGTCGCCGGGCTGCTGGCACAACACCGATTCTCTGGAAAGAGCGAAGCACAGGTCTCCAGCGAAGTGTCGGCCATGCTGGAGGCCAATGGAACCGACACAGCGGGGTTTGCGATTGTTGCGGCCGGTCCCAATGGGGCCTCTCCGCATCACGAGTCGGGCGAGCGGATGATCACGGCCGGCGATGCGATCGTCATCGATTTCGGCGGGACGGTTGGAGGCTACGGCTCTGACACGACGCGGATGTTTCACGTCGGTGAGCCCTCACCCGAGTACAACGAGGTGCACAACGCCGTGCAGAGAGCGCAAGAGGCTGCGGTGGCAGCGGTGCGGCCGGGTGTGACCGCCGAGACCGTCGACGCCGCCGCCCGCGACGTCATCACGGCGGCAGGGTACGGTGACTTCTTCATTCATCGCACCGGCCACGGAATCGGGCTCGATGGCCACGAGGACCCCTACATAGTTGCGGGCAACTCGGAGCAGATCGAGCCGGGGATGGCGTTTTCCATCGAGCCCGGCGTATACCTCCCCGGCCATTTTGGCGTCCGTATCGAGGACATAGTTGTATGCACCGACGAAGGTGTTGAACGGCTCAACTCGTCGCCACGAGAAGTGGCGATTGTCGAGTAGTACCCTGCCCTGATCGAGAATCGATTACCCAGTGGAGGAATCGTGGCACAGGACATCGAACAGCTAGCGGCGAACACGATCAGGACACTGTCGATCGATGCAGTGCAGCGGGC
>JASJBC010000062.1 GCA_030066715.1 Acidimicrobiia bacterium | reverse complement strand
GCGGCATGATCTCGTCCAGAATCAGCTCGATCCCATCCGAGTCCTTGGCCGATACCGGGACGTAGGCGGCAAAGTCCCACTCCGCCGCCGCGGCGAGCTGTTCGAGGATCTGGTCCTTGCCGGCGATGTCGACCTTATTGACGACGACGATCGTGGTCGCTCCCGCCTCGAGCAGTCGCTCTGCGATGAGCCTGTCGCCTGGCCCGATCTTCTGGGTCGCATCGAGCACGAACAGCACTCCGTCGGTCTCCTCCAGCGAGCCGTAGACAAGACGGTTGAGCCGGTTGCCCAATGCAGTTCGCGGCTTGTGCAGACCCGGTGTGTCCACGAACACGATCTGCATGTCCGGCTTGTTGAGTATCCCGCGGATCGTGTTGCGGGTCGTCTGGGGACGTGGCGAGGTGATGGCCACCTTCTCGCCGACCAGTGCGTTGACCAACGTGGATTTGCCCACGTTGGGGCGGCCCACGACTGAGACGAAGCCGGTGCGCATTATCCCCTCACCCCCTTCGTCCTCCCGGCTGCGCCGGGCATCCTCGGACCCTCTCCCAAAGGGAGAGGGAACCAGCACGCACATCTCCCCACCCCCCTTGTCCTCCCGGCTACGCCGGGCATCCTCGGACCCTCTCCCAAAGGGAGAGGGAACCGGCACGCACCCACTCCCAAAGGGAGAGGGAAAAGGCCGGTCGGACTGGAGACTTGCGTCACGGGTGGAGCCGAATCTGGGCGACACGGCGGCCCTGTACTCGCTCGACCGTGAGCATGTGCCGGTTGTATTCGAAGGATTCCCCCTCGGCCGGGACACGCCCTGCCAGACCGAGGATCAGCCCGCCGACTGTGTCCCAGTCCTCGTCGGGAATCGAGGTGCCGATCAGCTCGCCGAGATCGTCGATATCGAGACGGGCATCGATCAGATAAGACCCGTCGCCTTCCGGGACGACCATCGGCTCTTCATCGTCGTACTCGTCCGCGATCTCACCGACGAGCTCTTCGAGCAGATCCTCGATGGTCACGAGACCGGCGGTGCCGCCGAACTCATCGACGGCGATAGCCATGTGAACCTGGTTGGCCTGCATCTCGCGCAACAGGTCGGGTACTCGCTTCGTCTCCGGCACGAAATAGGCCTCTCGCATGAGATCGCGGGCGATCCGCGGCCCGGCGGCTTCGTCCCAGAGTTGCAGCAGGTCCCGGGCGTAGAGCACACCGAGAATGTCATCGGTGTCCTCGCCGTATACGGGGATGCGCGACTTCCCCTGTTCGAGCACCAAGTCGAGCGCAACTTCGCTGGACGTGTCGGCACTCACAGTCACCATGTCAGGACGGGGAACCATCACTTCCCGCACAATCGCGTCGGCGAAGTCGATAACTTGGGAGATCAGCCTGCGCTCGTGGGCTTCGGTGGCCGCATCGGGCTCGTCCTCATCCTCGTCGTCGAGATCGGCAACCAGATCGGCAGTGGTCTCGCCGAGGGTGATCAGGGGAGCGAGCAGCCAGGCAAAGCGATAGGCGATGGTGCGCGGCCGGTTGCGGCCAAGCGTGCGGGGCACGATGTCACCGAACACGAGCACCACGAACCCCAGGATTACCAGCGAGAGAGCCAGCTGCCAACCGTCGGTGAGACGGGTGAGGGCCCAAGCTGCGGGGAGCACGGCAAGGACGAGCAGAGCGGTGCCGACGAGACCGAGTGCAGGCTGGATCCGGGGCCGGTCACTGAGAAGGGTGGCGATACGCTCGGCTCGCGGATCACCGTTGCGGGCATCGTGCAGCGCATCAGCGCGCGGGGTTCGCACCAAGGAGGCGCCTGCGGCACGCAACACAGCGGTCAAGAGGATGAGAGCGCCCGATATGACCAGGGCAACAGTCGTCATGGCCGTTGTCTCCCGACCATGGCCAGAATCTCACGTTCGCGTTGCTCCATTGCCTCGGCTTCCTCGTCGCTCACGTGGTCACGGCCGAGCAGATGGAGGATTCCGTGGACAACCATGAGCGCCATCTCATCCTCGAAGGCTACTGCCGCGGCCGCCGCGTTGCGACGGACAACCGGGGGGCAGATCACGATGTCGCCGAGGAGCAGGGGCGGACCAGCGTCGGTTTGCGGGGTAACGCCAGCGGCGAAGTCCTCGATGGGAAACGACAGCACATCGGTCGGGCCGTCCTTGTCCATGTACTCGGAGTTGAGCTCGGCCATGCGATCTTCGCCGACGAGAGCAACATGCAGCTGCGTCGACTCGGGCAGCGACTCGGCCTCCATGGCCGTTCCCGCCAGTTCGATCATCCAGTCGGAAGGCAGAGGGTCGTCTTGCTCGTCGGTGAAGGTGATGTCCATCACTCGGCTTCCACCTGCGGACCGGGGAAGCCCGGGTAGGGAACACGAGTGTGGTAGTAGCCGATCAGGGCATCGACGACTGCGGCCTTGACGTTGGTCAGATCGCCAAAGGTGATATCCGATTCGTTGAGTTGACCGTCGTCGAGTTTCTCCCCGACCACGGCATCGACGACCTTCGTGATGCTCTCCGACGTCGGCTCCTGCTCCATCGCATGGGCCCGCGCCGCCCCTTCGACGGCGTCGCAGATCATCAGGATGGCCATCTCCTTGCGCTTCGGCTTCTCGCCATGATGCCGGAAGAGCTGCGGATCGGCGTCCGGATCGGCCTCCATGCCCTGGTGGTAGAAGTAGCGCATCAGGCCGGTGCCGTGGTGGCGGCGGATCCCGTCGGTGATCTCGGGCGGGAGCCGGTATTGGCGAGCCAGCCGGAGCCCGTCGGTGACATGGGCCCGGATGATCCGGCACGAGTCGATCGGGTCGAGATGGTCGTGCGGATTGGGGATGCCGAACTGATTCTCGATGAAGTACACCGGGTCCTCGACCTTGCCCAGGTCGTGGTAGAACGCGGTTGCCTGCGCAAGAAGCGGATCGGCACCGATGGCACGGGCCGCTTTGCCGGCCAGGGTGCCGACGAGCATCGAGTGGTTGAACGTGCCCGGCGCCTTCTCCTCGATGAGACGCAACGCCGGATGGTTCCTGTCCACGAGGTCGAGCAGGGTCAAAGTCGTGGTGATGCGGAACAGGTTCTCCAGGAACGAGACCAGACCCTGTGCGATCAGCCCGGCGAGCACGCCACCGATCAGCCCAAACGCCGCTGCCTCCCAGCGGGTCTCCCACCCGCGGAAGAGCCATGAAGTCACCCCGGCGAGCGGCGCCAGCACCAGGGCCGACATCGCCACCGCAACACGCAACTGCCTACGGCTGGAGACTGCGGAGACAAACGCAACAGGGGCAACGGTGGCTGCTGTCACAAAGACGGTGAGTGCCGGATCGACCGTGGAGATTCCCACGAACGTGGTGACCGGCACAGCCATCAGGACCGCAGTACGCGGGTCGTAGAGGATCGCGGCGGTGTAGCCGAACAACATCGCCGGTATCGCAAAGCCGACCGCGCTGAAATCGCCGTCTGATCCATCCACCAACTCGGGGAGCCGTGAAGCCAGAGCCGCCAGGACCAACAGGATCCCGAGGAGGGCGAAATGCTTCGGTTCCGACCACTGCCCTGGAGCAAGACGCCACAAGAAGAAGGCAGTCAACCCAACGGTCAACGCACCGAGAACGACTATTGCCTGACGCGAGGTGCCCAGCTCCTTCTCGACGAGATCCAACTCGAGGATGGCATCGACCTGGATCTGATTGAGGAGTTCACCCTGGCTGGCGATCTCTTGGCCGAACAGGAAGGTCTGATAGATCGGCTCGACCTCATCGGCCGCTGCGGTGCGCGCTTCCTCGGTCTTGACGTCGTCGATGAACTCGTTTACCAGCAGTTCGTCCGCAACCAGCTCGCCGACGGCGGGGTGGGCCAACCCTTGCTCGTCTGGGCTGAGGATCGTGATGAACACGGGCGGAGTGTCGCCACGCAGGTCCGCCCTGATGTCATCCAACTCTGTCTGGCGAATGCCTTCGGACAGATACTCGACCGCTAGGTCGTCGGCGGCGTTCACGATCGCCCCGAACTGGGAGGCCTCGCCGTTCGCAATGCGATCCAAATCGTTGTTGTAGAGGGTGACGAAGGCAGGAATGGCATCCAGGTCCGGATAGTCGCTCTGCAAGCGCTCCACCCAGTCGTCGACTGTACGCCGCGGCAGCGTCGTCGTCGTCACCTCAGGGAGGGTCGTGGTCGTAGTGGTGGTGGTAGTGGTGTCCTCACCGTCCTCGGCAAGCGTTGTGGTCGTGGTCGCCTCGGTGGTTGTCGTCGTCTCCTCGAGAATCGCAGGGTCGATGGCGAGCCCGATCGCATCGATTGATCTCTCGTCGATGGCCTCGAGCGCGGCGATGATTTCCGCAAGCGTGTCTTCACTCCCGATGGTCCCGATCAGGACGATCAGGTCATCCGACTCCTCGACGAGGACATCCCCGCCACGCAGGATCGTGATCGCATCGACCGACTCCTGCAACACCGATTTCGCCTGCTGGAGCTCGAGGTCCTCCGGCGTCAGGATCGCCAGATCGGCGAGGTCGGCGAAGAAAGCGGAGATGCGACCGCGCACACCGTTGATGACGGTCTGGTTGACGGTCCACTCGCTCTCCACACCGAGACTGGCTTGTTCCTGAGCGTTGGCCGTCGCAGCCTCATCAAGCACGTCGATTGTCCTCGTGGCGATGTATTGCTCGGGGGAGGCGAGCCCGGCCTCGACGACGACCGCCGGAGCGGCAACGGCTCGTCCCACGACAAGGGCGGCCCCGACAAAGACGATCGTCACAAGGATCACGAGGATGTTCAGCGGGACCGCATAGCGGCGGAAGAAGTTCACGACTTCTGCTCCCGCCGCTTCTCCTCGTACTTGCGATAGGCCTCGACGATTGCGGCAACAATGCGATGTCGCACGACGTCCTCACCCGTCAGCTCAACGAAAGATATGCCGTCAACGTGTCGGAGCACGCGGCGGATTGTGCGCAGACCCGACGGCCTGCCGCCGTCCAGGTCGACCTGGGTGATGTCACCGGTCACGATCATCTTCGAGTTGAACCCCAGCCGGGTAAGGAACATCTTCATCTGCTCGGGCGAGGTGTTCTGCGCCTCGTCGAGCACGACGAAGGCGTCGTTCAACGTCCGCCCTCTCATATAAGCGAGCGGAGCAATCTCGATAGTTCCCCGCTCCATCAACCGCGCCGTTTCCTCTGGACCCAGCATCTCGTAGAGCGCGTCGTACAGCGGCCGCAGATACGGGTCGACCTTTGCGGTGAGGTCGCCGGGGAGGAAGCCGAGCCGCTCCCCCGCCTCGACCGCCGGGCGGGTGAGGATGATGCGGCGGACGGAGCCCGATTGGAGAGCTTCGATCGCACAGGCCATTGCGAGGTAGGTCTTGCCGGTGCCCGCCGGGCCGATGCCAAAGATCATCGTGTTGTCGCGTACGGCATCGACGTAGACCTTCTGGCCGTGAGTCTTCGGACGGACGTGCTTGCCCCTGCCCACCTTGATCGAGTCCGTGAACACACCCGACGGCGAAGGAACGTCCTTCTTGACCATGTCGATGACACGGGCGACTCGATCCTCGTCGAGCGACTCGCCCTCCTGGATCAGGATCAGCAGCTCGTCGAATGCCGTGCGTACCATCTCGCCGACCGACTGATCGCCGAAGTCCTCGATGACGATCTCGTTTCCGCGCGCGACGATGCGCGCCTCGGTGAAGGCGGCATCTACCTGTTTGAGGTAGGAATCACGCTCCCCCAGCAAGTCCACCATCAGGTGGTTGCTGGGTACGCGAATACGGATCTGGGTTGCGGGAGGGGTCGTCACGAAGGATCAATCATGAGAGAGTTCAGAGAACTCGTTGGTTTCGCAGGCGGCAGTATAAAGGCGCCCTGCGCACAGTGGTATCTAGCCTGGTAGGGAATGCCAGATGGGGGGATCGCCGGCGACCTACTCGCCGTCCGACGTCACGCCGAGTTCGGTCAACCTCTCGCTGAAGCCCTCTTCAGACTGGTCGAGCAGCATCGCCAGCATCCGCAGGTCGTTCGCTCGGATGGTCAGCACCCGCCCGTTGAAGTCCTGGCGCAGCATCTGAATGCCGCGCAGGAAACGCTCGACCACCTGGCCATCCTGTCCGGACAACCGCTCCACCTGATTGAGATCGATGGTCACGCCGTCGGCTGCCGCGTTCGGGGTCGGTCCGTCGTCCTGGGGAAGCAGCTGGATGATCGGGACGCTGAAGAACTGAGCCAGACGCTGCAAACGGGGCAGCGAGAGGCTTCTCTCGCCGCGCTCGTAGGCGCCGAGCACCGCGGCCTTGAACTCCTGGTCCGAAAGCTTCTGAACATCCTGGAGCGACAGTCCCCGTTGCCGCCGGATGGAACGCAACCGTTCCCCCACCATCTCGTTGTATGTCGGCATCAATATCTCCTCGGCCCTCCACAGAGCTCCACGCAAAACGACCGCTCTGCGTAGCCAATATCATAACCCAGGGTCACCGTTCTGTCCCAAATAGTTTTAGACCGGTCGCCCCATTTCTGACTCAGACTGGATGACTAGATACCCACAGTAGCCAATCTGCAGTGACCTGCTCAGGTTTTCCCGGTCGAGTGCCATGGTGGGGGGCCCATTTCGCTACCGCGCAGCAGGACCGCCCCGGCAATCGCCGCCGTCTCCACTCGCAGAATCGTGGCCCCGAGGCGCAGTCGAGCTGCGGTCTCCGGCACCTCGTCGCGGCCGAAGCCGCCCTCCGGCCCGATGCACAGGACCGGCTTATCGATGGCCGGCAGCTCGTCGACGGTTGCGCCACTCGGGTCGGCAAAGATCGGCGTGCCGAACTCGCCTAACCCGGGGACGGGCACCAGGCCATGCACTTCCATCAGCCACGCCCCGCGTGACTGTTCCAGCGCACTCCGCACCCATGCTCGGCTCTTGTCCGATCGCGGTGGCCTCCCTTGACCGTGTTTGGCTTGCAGCCACACGAGCTGGGAAACACCGAGTTCCGCCAGCTTCTCAACGACGAACCGAACCCTGGAGTTGCTGTGCGGCGGGGCAACCGCCACCGTGATCAGGTCGGGGCGAGGGACGAGGGTCTCGTCGCCGCGGATCACCATGCCGTGCTCATACACACCTTCGCCGACAAGACCCTCTCCGTCGGTGTACGTCACCAGACCTGTGTCGAAGCGCAGCGCCTTCTCGAGGTGGTGGCGCGTCTCCTGATCGACGGGGACGGGATCGTCTCCTGTAGGGAGCGGGACCAGCAGGTGAGGTTGGTGCCGGGCCATCGTCGTCAACTAGCGGTTGCGGCGTTTGCGTCGCCGTCGCCGCGCCTCGACGGGCTCCTCACCCTGGAGGGCGGCATACTCACGGAGCAGATCTTCCGCCTCGGCCGAGAGATCGGTGGGGACCGCAACATCCACTTCGATGAGCAGATCGCCCCTTCCCCGCCGCTGCAAGCGCGGCATGCCCTGTTTGTTCAGGCGAAACACGGTTGCGGACTGCGTCCCGGCCGGGATGTCGACCTCCGTGCTCGAGCCGTCGACGAGCGGGACTGCAACCTTCTTGCCCAGGGCCGCCTCTGATAGACCCAGCGTGATCTTGTGGAGCAGGTCGTTCCCGACGCGGGTGAAGTTGGGGTCCGGAGCGATTCGCACCTGCACGTAGAGATCACCCGACGGCGCACCCCGCTCGCCCACGCCGCCTCGCCCGGATAGGCGTAGCCGGGTGCCATCGTCGACGCCGGCGGGAATCTCGACGTTGAGGGTGCGCTCCGCATCGATCCGTCCCGCGCCGGAGCAGCTCTTGCACGGAGAGTCGATGATCTCCCCGCGGCCGCGACATGTCGAGCAATCGGTGACAGTCATCATCTGGCCCAGCATCGTCTGCCGAGCCACCTGGACCTGACCGACGCCGTTGCAGGTCGGACAGCGCCGAGGATCGTGCCCCGGCTCGGCGCCGCTGCCGACACAGGTCGGGCAGCGCTCCGGCGCCATGACGTCGATCTTCCTGCTGACCCCGGTTGCAGCCTCGGCGAGGGTCATGTCGACGTTGGCCCCGATGTCACTGCCTCGCTGCGGTCCCCGTGGTCGCGCTCCACCAAAGCCACCGAAGCCGCCACCGAAGAACTGCTGCAAAATGTCGTCGAGACCGCCGAAGTTGCTGAAGAGATCACCCGCGCCAAACTGCTCGCCACGGTCGAACGCAGCTCTCCGCTGCGGGTCGGACAGGATCTCATACGCCTCTGCTATCTCCCGGAAGCGGGCTTCAGCGCCGGGGTCGTCGGGATTGGCATCGGGATGGGTGTCGCGAGCGAGTTTGCGGAACGCCTTCTTGATGTCGTCCTGGGATGCTTCGCGGGGCACCCCCAGAATCTCGTAGTAGTCCTTCATGTGCCCAGGCTGTCCTCGAGCCCGTCACCAACCTCTTCGACAACCCGGATGGCTCTCCGGTAGTCCATGCGCATGGGACCGAACACGCCGACACGACCACTTCCGGTCCCGCCTGCATTGAATGCTGTGGAAACAACGGCAAAGTCGGCGTCGACCACGTCGGTCTCCGCACCCAGCCGCACCGAGGTGCCCTCGTCGTCACTACCGAGCAGCCGCCGCACGTGGCCGTGCTGCTCGAGCAACTCCAGCATGGTGTGCACCTGAGCGAGGTCCTCCCACAGGGAAGCCAGCTGGCTGGTTCCACCGACGTAGAGCTCACGCGTGGCGTCAACCGAGGTTGCCGATGATGCGGCGACAGAGCGCGCAATGCGCAGCACACGGTCGGGCACCTGCTCGGCAGGCAGAGCGTGGACTCGTTCGTTCCCCTTGGTGAGCGTGGCGCCCTCAAAGGCGGCGATGAGCAGGCGCTCTGCCTCGTCCAGCTCCGCATCGGTCGGGTTGAAGCGAAGCCTCACCACCTCCTGCCCCACACGGCCGGTGGCCCCAACAGTCACTGCCATCACAACCGGGCCCCCAAGATGAACGAGATGGAGACCCTGAACGATCTCGTCGCCAAAGCCGGGCCCCATGACGACGGCCGGGTAGTGGGTGATCTCGGAGAGAAGCCCGCTCGTCTGTTGCAGCAGCTTGCTCAGCTCCTCGTGGAATCCCATGAAAAAGGACTCGATTCGCTCGCGCGTTGCGTTCCTCAGCTTCGTGGGCGAGCAGTGATCGACGTAGTAGCGATACCCGGCCGGAGTTGGGACCCGGCCCGCCGACGTGTGCGGCTGGGTAACAAAACCGTAGGACTCGAGCTTGGCCAGGTCGTTGCGAATCGTCGCGCTCGACACGTCGACGGAGCAGTGCTCGAGCACTGCACGCGAGCTCACCGGCTGTCCCGTGCGGATGTACTCCTCTACGAGTGCCTGGAGAACGATGGATCTGCGGTCATCGAGCATTTGCCGAATTTAGCACTCTCCCGGTGAGAGTGATAAGACACGGTGTCGGGCTCAGGTCGGTTCCGGGAGGGTGAGAACCTCACGGGCCACCGCATCGGTGAGGAGGGGTCGGGTCACAACAAGCGTGCTGCCGGCGAGCTCGATCACACCCGCTGCCAGAAAGCGCCGGCCCGGCGCTGAGTCGAGCAACGCACACCCTGCCGAGCCTGCTTCCACTCCGGCACGCACGCGGAGCCCGAGAAAGACCCGCTCGCGCTCTCGCTCCCATGGCCCTGCGGCCTCGCTGCCCTGGACGGGTCGCCGCCCGGCCTCGACATGGTCGAGGTAGACGTCCAGCCGCCGGTAGTTGCGGGTGCGAGCACCGTTGCGGTGGCCGTGGGCGCCCAGCCCGATGGCCTCGTACTCCCCTTGCGACCATGTGGTCAGGTTGTAGCGACATTGGTGGCCCGGCGCCGCCCAATTCGACACCTCGTAGTGCTCCAGCTCCGCAGCTTCCTCGAGTGCCTCGTACTTGTCGGCTTGATCGTCCGGGTCGGGTGCGGCCGCCCCGGCTGTGACCGAGCGAGAAAGGCTCGTGCCCCGCTCGACCGTCAGGGCGTACGCAGACAGGTGCTCTGTCCCGAGCAACAAGGCGGTGCGCACCGTGTTCAGCCACGAATCCAAGGACTCCCCGGGGCTGCCTAAGATCAGATCGAGGTTCACGGTCCGCATCCCCGCCGCTCGGGCGTTGCGCACTGCGGCCGCGGCCTGATCCGGTGTGTGCGCCCGCCCGAGATAGCGCAGGACCGCACCGTCGAATGACTGCACTCCCAGCGAGATACGGTTGACCCCCGCAGCTACCAGAGCCTCGGCGTACTCGAGCGTCACATCCTCCGGGTTGGCTTCGATGCTCACCTCGGCGCCTGCGGCAAGACCGAACCGGCGGCGCAACGCGGCTACGACACGTTCGACCTGGGACGCAGCGAGAATCGAAGGAGTGCCGCCGCCGAGGTTGACAGCGTGCAGCTCCCCCCACGGTGCGGCCATGCCGATCTCGGCTTCAACTGCCGCCACGTAGCGATCGACCGGGCTGGTGTCGGTCGACATGTCGACCACTGCGAAGTCGCAGTACGGGCACTGCCGGTGGCAGAAGGGGATGTGGACATAGACGGATCGTTCCGCCGCAGCCGCGATCGCCCAATCACTCATCGATGCGGAGCGCAGAGATGAATGCTTCTTGGGGGACCTCGACCTGGCCCACCATCTTCATCCGACGCTTGCCTTCCCTTTGCCGTTCGAGGAGCTTGCGTTTTCTGGTGATGTCGCCGCCGTAGCACTTCGCAGTGACGTCCTTGCGCTGGGCTTTGATCGTCTCGCGGGCGATGATGCGGCTGCCGACCGCGGCTTGAACCGGCACGTCGAACAGCTGGCGTGGGATCAGCTTGCGCAACCGCTCGACCATCGCCCGTCCGTAGCGATAGGCACGCTCCTTGTGCACGATCGAGGAGAACGCATCAACCGGGACGCTGTTCAGCAGTATGTTCACCCGCACCAGATCGGAGCGCCGGTACTCGCCCGGCTCGTAGTCCATCGAGGCGTAGCCCCGGGTGCGCGACTTGAGTTGATCGAAGAAGTCGAAGACGATCTCGGCCAGCGGCACCTCGTAGTGCAGTTCGACGCGCTCGGGGGTCAGATAGGTCATCTCACCCATCTCTCCTCTGCGCTGCTGGATCAGTTCCATGACCGTGCCGACGTACTCGGAAGGGGTGATGATCATCACTTTCACGTACGGCTCGGAAATGCTCTCCAGGACCTGCGGGCCGGGTAGGTCCTGCGGCGACCGGACCTGAAGGCTCGAGCCATCGGTCAGGTGGGCTTGGTATTCGACGGACGGGGCCGTGGCGACCAGGTCGAGGTCGTATTCCCTCTCCAGGCGCTCGCGGACGATCTCCATGTGGAGCAGGCCGAGGAAGCCGCAGCGGAAGCCGAATCCCAGCGCCCGTGACGTCTCGGGCTGATAAACGAGCGACGAGTCGTTGAGCCGCAGCTTGTCGAGCGCCTCGCGGAGCCGCTCGAAGTCGTCGCCGTCGGTGGGAAACAGTCCGGAGAACACCATCGGCTTGGGTTCCTGGTAGCCGGGGAGTGCCGTGTCGGCCTGCTGGTCGGCATCGGTGACGGTATCCCCCACCCGGACGAGATCGATCTCCTTGATCCCGGTGATCAGGTAGCCGACTTCGCCGACCGCCAGCTTCTTGACGGGTGTCACCTCTGGGCGTAGCACGCCGATCTCGTCGGCCGAGTCGACTAGGTCGGTGGCCATGAACCGCACTCGCTCCCCAGCGTCGATGTGGCCGTCGACGACACGCACCGAGCAGACCACGCCTCGATACGTGTCGTAGTAGCTGTCGAACACCATTGCCCGTAGCGGCCCGTCCTGGTTTCCCACCGGTGCCGGCAGTCGGTTGACAATCGCCTCCAGCAACTCCCGGATGCCCGCACCGCTCTTTGCGGACACCTGGATAACGTCGTCGGGATCCCCGCCGACGATGCCGATCAGTTCGGCCGACACCCGATCCGGCTCCGCCGAAGGGAGGTCGATCTTGTTGACCACAGGGATGATCTCCAGACCGTTCTCGATCGCAAGGTAGGCGTTGGCCAGCGTTTGCGCTTCGACCCCCTGCGCTGCGTCGACGAGCAGCAGCGCACCCTCGCAAGCGTCGAGGCTTCGCGAGACCTCGTAGGAGAAGTCGACGTGGCCAGGCGTGTCGATCAGGTTGAGCGTGTAGGTATGGCCATCCTCGGCTACGTAATCGATGCGCACGGTGTTGGCCTTGATCGTGATGCCGCGTTCACGCTCGATGTCCATCGTGTCGAGAAGCTGCTCGCGCATGTCGCGCTGCTCC
>JASJBC010000069.1 GCA_030066715.1 Acidimicrobiia bacterium | reverse complement strand
TGCAGCAACGGCTCGAATACGCCGTCGGCGAGCGGACCGGCCATGAGCAACGCAACCGGACCGGCGATCTGAGCGAGCACTCTCCGCACGGCGAACACCCGCCCCTGGACGTCCGGTTCGACCTTGGCCTGCCAGATTGCCTGGCTCGATGCGTTCGCAATGGGGATGACGAAGAACGCCGCAATACCGCCGATGATGATCGGAACGAGCGACGGCCGTATCCCCCAGGAAATCAGGGCGAAGCCGAGCACGAGGTCCGCCCCGAGCACGCCGTAGATGCGCCGCTTCGGGCCACCCCAAGCGCTCATGAAGAGACTCCCCGCCACCATGCCCAATCCCGCCGCAGTGAATGCGTTCCCCATGGCGATTTCGTCCGCAAAGCCGAGGATCAGAGGGAAGACGAGGACGCCGACAAAACCGAAGACGAGGTTGACGCTCGAGAAGTATGCGAGCAAGGCAAGCAGGCCCGGGCGCTCCTTGATGTAGGTCCACCCGAAGCGAGCCTCGGACAGTATCGAGCCTCGGGACTCCGCGCCGACCTTGGACTCCTTCGGGCTGGGGAACCGCACCGCAAGCAGCGCAATCACGGCAACCACGAAGGTGACGACATCGATGGCGAGCACGACCTGAAGACCACCGAACGCGAGGATGGCCCCGGCAATCGCCGGTGCGATCACTTGACCGATCGCTTCCGCCATCTGGACCATTCCGGCCGCCCTGCCGTAATTCTCCTTGGAGACGAGCAGGGTCGTCGCCGCGGAGTAGGCGGGCCATTGGAACGCTTGGAAGATCCCCGAGAAACTGAGCGCGATGTAGAGGTGCCAGAGTTCGAGGTTGTCCGTGAACAGCAGGGCGGCGATGACCAGCGTGCCGATCCCCGCACCGGTGTCGGCGATGATCATCGCCCAACGCCGGTCCCACCGGTCGACTAGAGCACCGGCGATTGGGGTGAAGACCAACTGTGGCAGCTGCGAAGCCAGCAAGACGAAGGACAGCTTGGTTGCCGATCCCGTCTCCTGGTAGGTCCAGATCGAGAGGGCAAAGAAGGTGAGCGAGGTTCCGATCAGAGAGACGAACTGGCCTGCCCACACCACAATGAACACGCGCATCTCACGCATCTGGTCCTTCATCCCCGGCATCGGCTCCTCTTACGGTCGAGATTTCTCGTATATTTGAGCAATACCGACTATTTGTCAAGCCATGTATCCTCGCCTGGCAATGACCCGCAGCTTCCTCGTCGCCTTTGTCCTCACCCTGCTCGCCGGCTGTGCCATTGCAGACTCGACCGGCACGGCGACATCGACCACCGCCGCTCCCCCTGCGACCATCGACGGCCCGACAACGGCGGTCACCACACCGGAGAACGAGGACGCGGCAGATTCCCCGTGCCTCAGCGGAGATCGGCTGTTCGCCGTCGACGGTGTCATTTCCGCTTTCGGCGGGGCCGGCGGCGATGCGACACAGATCTCGCAAGTCAGGTGGACTCCCCACCCCGGGTGCGAGCAGCTCGTCGTGGATCTGCTCACCACCGACGGCGCTCCGGCCAGCGCCATCGATCCGGTTGGGGTCGATTACAACGCAGAGGGCGGGATCATCCGGATCAACCTGCCCGAGTCGATCAACCGGTCGGCCATCGCCGACTCCCTGTTCGACGGTGAGCTCATCGAAAGGGTCTATGTCGTGGCCACTGCCGGAGGGCGGATTGCGATCGACATTCACATCGCCCCGGGCAGGATGTTGGCACTGCGCGCCTACGAGGTCGCTTCACCGAGCCGGATCGTCATCGATGTTCGCGAGCAGACAGACGCAACACGGGTAGTCGGCGCAACCACCACGGCCCAGGTGGTGCTGGTTTCCCCGCTGGCGAACTGGACTGAGACATCGCTCGACGTGGCCGGATACGCAAAGGGCAACGAAGGCACCGTGCTCGTCCGCGTCTACGACGACCCTGAGGGAGATCCGCTGGTGGAGCGAACAGTCGAGTACGCCGGGGAGACCAACCTATGGGCGGAATTCGAGACGAGCCTGCTTGGTCTGCCCGCACGCCCGCTCGACATCGAAGTGGTTCCACAAGGTGCTCCCGTGGAGACCGCGGCACGAGTTGGTGTTGATGCAACCGACCGCACCGTCGCCGATCCTCCCGAGGTCTAGAACAGCCCCTCGGGCGGGTCGACAACTATCGACCCTGCAGCAACGTCGACGCTCGGAACGATCTCGGCGACAAACGGCACTTCGACCACGCCGGTTGCAGTGGCCACCACCAGACGGTCCTGAGCGGCCCCGCTGATCAGATCGGTCACGTGCCCCAGTTGCGTCCCGGACGTATCGCAGACGGTGAGCCCCAACAGCTGGTCCGGCCAGTACTCGTCTCGCTCCAGGGTACGACGATCAGCGGCCGCGATGGTGAACGACGCTCCCCGCAGCCGCTCCGCTTCGTTCCGGTCCGAGACTCCTTCGAGAACGACCAGCAGACCATCCTTGTGCGGCTGCACGGAGGCAATGGTCACTGTCGGACGACCACTCACGTCGGTACCGATAATGGCCCCGGGCCGGAACCGCTCGAGTTCCTCGTCGACCACTCGTGCGATCAACGCCCCCTTGACGCCGTGGGCGCGCCGAACATATCCGATCTTCGCCGCCCCGGCGGGAGGTTCAGTCGAGGAACTCAACCTGGACGTCGAGACCCTCTTCGTCGCCGGCGGCTCGGGCCACCGCACGAATCGCACGTGCGACGCGACCCCTTCGCCCGATGACGCGACCCATGTCCTTCTTGGCGGTGCGAACCTCGGCAACTACCGAGTCCTCGCCATCGTTGACAACCTCAACCTCGACACTGGATGCATCATCGACGATCTGCTCGGTTACGTACCGGACGACCTTGTCGACGATCTCGCCCTGTTCCACTACTTGTCCACCTTGTCGTCTTCGGCCGTCTCGGCCTCGGTTTCCGCAGCCGCGTCGGGCTCGGCTGGGGTCTCGTCTGCAGCCTCCGGCTCCTCCTCGACCGCCGGCTCTTCTTCAACCGCTACCGCAGCCACAGGCTCTTCCTCGGCCGCCGGGGCGGCACTGCTGGAGCCGACGGTGTGGATCTCACCGCGGTCGATGGCGAAACGGGTCCAAGCCCCGGAGATCTCCAAGAGCTTCTTGGCGCGCTCTGTGGGCTGTGCACCCTTCTGCAACCAGTCGAGGGCGCGCTCGTTGTCGATTTCGACGAGCGAAGGCTCTTCGCGGGGGTCGTAGCGCCCGATCTGCTCGATGTAGGCCCCATCACGCGGCTTGCGCGAATCCACCACAACGACGCGATAAGACGGTTGCTTCTTCTTGCCCATCCGCGTCAGGCGGATCTTGACCGGCATCTACTTCACCTCTTCTTGCTTTGACCTAATCCCGGCAGGCTGAGCCCCGGTATCGGGCTCTTGCCACCGGCAATCATCTTCATCATCTTCTGTGCTTCCGAGAACTGCTTGAGGACGGCGTTGACGTCCTGCGGCCGGGTTCCCGATCCGGCCGCGATGCGCCGCTTCCGACTCCCGTTGATGGTTTTCGGGTTGTGACGCTCCGCGGGAGTCATCGACCTGATGATGGCCTCGACACGGTTCAGGTCCTTGTCATCGACCTCAACGTCACGAAGCGCCTGTCCGGCGCCGGGCAGCATACTAACCAGGTTTTGCAGAGGGCCCATTTTCTTGAGTTGCTGGAATTGCTCCAGGAAGTCCTCGAGATCGAAGCTGGCAGTGCGCAGCTTCTCCGCCGCAACGGCGGCCTGTTCCTCGTCGTATGCGGTCTCGGCCTTCTCGATGAGGGTCAGCACGTCGCCCATCCCCAGGATGCGTGAGGCCATCCGCTCCGGGTAGAACACATCCAGGTCGTCGAGGCCTTCACCCAGACCAACGAACTTGATCGGGCATCCCGTTACCTCGCGTGCAGAGATGGCGGCTCCGCCCCGGGCGTCGCCATCCAGCTTGGTCATCACCAGACCCGTGAGTTCGGCGTAGTCGAGGAAGCCCTTGGCCACGTTGACGGCTTCCTGACCCGTCATTGCATCGACAACGAGGAGTGTCTCGTCGGGCTCAGCGGCCTTGCGGACCGCCGCCAGCTCCTTCATCAACTCGTCATCGACCTGGAGACGGCCGGCGGTATCGATGATCACGACGTTGTGACCCTCCTGCCGGGCATGCTTCAGCGCCGCCTTGGCCAACCGGGGCGCTTTGGTCTTCCTGTCCACGTACACCGGGACGCCGACACGCTTACCGAGTGTCTCCAGCTGGTCGATGGCGGCAGGGCGTTGCAGGTCGGCGGCAACCAGCAGCGGTCGCTTTCCCTTACTCTTCAGCAGGCGAGCCAGCTTCGCCGCGGACGTGGTCTTGCCGGAACCCTGGAGACCCGCCATGAGGATCACGAGCGGTGGTGCGGCCGGCCGCCGCAGCGGCGCCTCCTCGCCGAGCGTGTTGATCAGCTCCTCATGAACGATCTTGATGACCTGCTGTCCCGGCGTGAGGCTCTTGGCGACGTCCGCACCGAGCGCACGCTCCTTGACTCTCGCCAGGAACGACTTCACCACCACCACGTTCACATCGGCTTCGAGCAGGGCTAGACGCACCTCGCGCAGAGCCGCGTCGACGTCTCCCTCGGAGAGCCGGCCCTTGCCGCGCAACTTGGCGAACACATCGCCGAATCGATCGCTGATGGTGTCAAACATGTAGCCCGAGAGTGTATACGCGCCGGAATGAGTAGAGGCCCTCGAATCACCGGCGCTGGAAACGCAACGCTTCCGGCATCGTGGGCACTTATCGCGGAATGCTCCACGTTATACGCTGAGATTTCCAGACCAAATTGTGGGGGTGTCGGATGTACTCATCACGGACCGTACGGGGAAAGCAGTGGTCAGGATCCAGGGCAGGGAGGCTGCTGCTGGCGGTGGCGTTGCTCGTCATCGCCTCGGCGGCGGCTCCGGCAGCAGCCGATCCACCAGCGATCGAGGAGCGGCCCGTCACCTGGGATCGCCATGGTGAGATCACCAACCTCGGCACGTTGGGTGGGTCGAGTTGGGCAATGGAGATCAACAACGCCGACCAGGTGATCGGATTCGTCCTGGTTCCCGATCCTGGACCGTTCGAGGATCCCGTCCTCCATGCGTTCTTCTGGGACAACGGAACGATGATCGACATCGGAACCCTCGGCGGCTATTGGGCGGAGATCGGTGCGATCAACTCACGCGGCCAGGTGGCAGGCTTCTCGGCCACTGACGGTTACGGCGCTGCGCATGCCTTCAGGTGGGACTCCGGCGAGCTGATCGACCTGGGGACCGGGACGTACCTGCGAAGCATGGGTATGGACATCAACAACCGCGGCCAGGTAGTTGGTGGGCTCGGCTACTGGGACTTTGGTGGTCGGGCGTTCCTGTGGGACAAAGGTGTCCTGACCGACTTGGGAACACTCGGCGGAGCACACAGCTGGGCCAACGGAATCAACGAGCGCGGTGCGGTAGTCGGCAAGGCAGACACCGGTGATGGCGAGACCCATGCGTTTCTCTGGAATCGCGGCACGATGACGGACCTCGGCACCCTTGGCGGGACGTGGGCTGAAGCGTACGCGATCAACAATCGTGGAGAGATCATCGGCCAGTCCGAGACGGCTACCGGCGAGATCCATGCTTTCCACTGGTATAGGGGGACCATGACGGACCTCGGCACGCTGGGTGGCGCGTATGCGTATCCGGCCGACATAAACCAGAAGGGGCAGATCGTGGGTTGGGCGCACACGGCAACGGGCGCCAACCACGCATTCCTCTGGGAGCGAGGTGTCCTGACGGACCTCGGAGCTCTCGCCGGTGATGAGAGTCGCGCCCGTGCGATCAACAACAGAGGGGTGATTGTCGGCGATTCGGTCGACGCTTCAGCTGTCCAGCGCCCAGTCAAGTGGGAGCGGGGGACGTTGGTCGAGCTCCCCGTGCTGGATGCAGACCTCGGGGGCAGCGCCACCGACATCAACGACAAGGGAACTGTCGTCGGGAGAAATCGGGTCGAGCTCTAGGCGTAAGCGGGGCAGGTTGCTCGATGTGCGGAGCCTTGTTTCCGCGCGCGGTCCGCGACTGAGGCCGCCTTCGCCCATTCCAATAGCGGGAGCCTGACGAGCCAAACTCCAATCCTTCCCGAAGGTGAAGACGGCTACCCTCCACCCAAACCGATCCTTGCGCTGGAGGAATGCGAATGAACCTGACAATCGTCGACCATCCACTAGCCCGGCACTACCTCTCCACCCTCCGCAACAGCGCAACCGGCAACGATGCTTTCCGCGCCGCAGCACGGCGGCTGACCAACGCTCTCGTAATGGAAGCGACGAAGGAAGTGCCGACGATCGAGGCGGATATCGAGACGCCGATGGGACGCACTACCGGGCACACTTTGGCCGATGTGGTGGCCGTTGCGGTGCTGCGAGCCGGTCTTGGCATGTTGGATGCCGTCGTCGACCTGATGCCGAACGTCAAGGTCGGATTCGCCGGCCTGCAGCGTGATGAGGAGACCGCGGAGCCCGTCGAATACTACGTCAACCTGCCTCAGGTGGACGATGCCTCTGTGCTGATCCTCGAGCCGATGCTGGCGACGGGCGGCTCGCTGTCCTGGGCGGTCGACAAAGCCAAAGAGGCGGGGGCGACGGACATCACTGCGCTTTGTGTCGTCGCTGCACCCGAAGGCGTCGCCCGCATGTATGCGGACCATCCGGACGTGCGCATAGTGGCCGCCGCCGAGGACAAGGGGCTGAACGACACCTACTACATCGTTCCCGGACTCGGCGATATGGGAGACCGGCTGTTCGGCACCATCGACCGCCCGCCGCTCGGATGAACGAACACTCCGAGACCCTGCGCGCCGCCTACGACTTCGACGCTCCGCGGCGCAACAACAACGTGTTCGATGGTTGGCGCACCGAGGTCGTCGACGAGTTCCTGGCTCGGCTCCGCCCCGAGGCAAACGTTCTCGAGCTCGGTGCGGGGGCCGGCCAAGGTGCGGTCTACGCAGCAACACAAGGCTTTGCGGTGACCGCCATGGACTTATCGCCCGCCAACGTCGATCTCGCCCGGGCGCGCGGAGTGGACGCCAGAGTCGGAGACTTCACCGATCCCGACTTCTTCATCGGGGAGTTCGACGGGGTGTTTGCGATGAACTCGCTTCTGCACGTGGCGAAGGAGCTGTTCCCGCAGGTGCTCGGAATCGTCCGCCGCTCCCTTCGCATTGGCGGCCTGGCCGTCATCGTCGTGTGGGGTGGAATGAACTACGAAGGCACTCTCGACGACGAGTGGACCGAACCGGCACGCTTCTTTGCCTTCTACTCCGATGAGGACTTTGCGAAGCTACCGACCCCCGGCTTCACCCGGGTGGCTCTCGAGTTCCGGCACGACGACCAGGAAGGCGGACTCCACCCTCAGGTGCTGACGCTGGAGGCGGTGTGACCCGGCCCGGTCCCGACGATGCATTTGCCGAAGCAGTGATCTCCGTCATCAAGGCCCTCGAACCGGGTGAGGTGGCGGCATACGGCGAGGTGGCCGCCGAGGCCGGCTATCCCGGTGCGGCGCGAGCCGTCGGGAACTTGCTCCGCACCGTCCCGGGGCTTCCCTGGTGGCGAGTCGTGAATGCAGCCGGACGGCTGGCTCCGGGCAACGAGGTAGAGCAGGCGGAGCGTCTCCGTGCTGAAGGTGTGACGATCGCAAATGGGCGCGTCCGTCGGTCCAAGGCGTGAGTGAGCGGCCAACTAACATCATCCCGGCTTCGCCAAGACAGGCCTCCTGGGACAACATGGCTGACGATGAGGACAACAGGATTGGATTCTCCGTAGTCGGAGGTCGCGACTCCAAGGCAGCGAAGATCGCTGCAGTTCTCGCCGTGTCCGGCAGGCCGTTGACCCCAGGTGACGACGTCCTCGACCTTGGCTGTGGCAGCGGCGAGATCGCTGCACAGCTAGCTCAGCTCAGCCGTGTCGTGTGTGCTGATAGAGCCGACCAGCGTGTCTCGGGGTCGGATCTACCGTTTCGGGAAGTCTCCGACCTGCTTCCATTCGGCGATGAGTCATTCGATGTGGTCATCTCGAATCATGTCATCGAGCACACTGCAGACCCGGTGTTGCACCTGAGCGAGACTCGCAGGGTCCTGAGGCCCAACGGCGTGCTCTACTTGGCTACTCCCAATCGAGTGTGGCCTTGGGAGCCGCACGCAAGGCTCCCGGTGTTGCACTACTTGCCCTGGCGCCTCTTCTTCCGGCTGGGCCGAGCGCTTGGGCGTCTCCACGAACCAGTCCGGCTGCTTTCCCTGCCACGGTTGCGGGCTCTGACCCGGGATGGCTTCGAACTCTCGATCTGGCACGACCGCATTCTGAAGGAACCCGATCGGTTCGGTCTCTCTCTGCCACGATGGGTCACCCGGGTGCTGTCCTTCGTGCCGCTGCCGGTACTGCAGAAGACCGCTGCAATCCAGCCAACTCTCATCGTGCTGCTGTCGCCAAGATGATTGCTGGCTCTTCTGCGACCATAATTGCTCTATGAAGCACCACTCGATCATCGAACTCATCGAGCGCAAGCGCGACGGCGGCGTGCTGCTTTCCGATGAGCTCCAGTGGATCATCGCCGAGTACACCGCCGACCGGCTGCCCGATTACCAGATGTCTTCGCTGTTGATGGCCATCTTCATCAACGGTTTCACCGGTGAGGAACTCGGCCCGTGGACCGAGGCAATGCTCCGCTCCGGCGACGTGCTCGACCTGGCGCATATCGCTGCGCCCAAGATCGACAAGCACTCCACCGGAGGAGTCGGCGACAAGATCAGCGTCCCGCTGGCGCCGATGGTCGCCGCCTGCGGGATAAGCGTGCCGATGATGTCGGGACGCGGTCTCGGCCACACCGGGGGCACTCTCGACAAGCTCGAGTCGATTCCCGGCTTTCGCACCCGGCTCGATGGAGACGAGTTCGTCGCAATAGTGGAGAAGCATGGTCTCGTCCTCGGCGGCCAGTCCGAGACTATGGCGCCTGCGGACCGGCGCATCTATGCACTGCGTGATTCGACCGGAACCGTGCCGTCGCTGCCCCTCATTGCATCATCGATCATGTCGAAGAAGCTCGCCGAGGGCATCAACGGCCTCGTCCTCGATGTGAAGACAGGCTCCGGGGCGTTCATGAAAGACGAGCCGTCGGCCCGCCTGCTCGCCGAGACGATGGTGGGGATCGGTGCCTCCCACGGAACGAAGGTGGTTGCCACCCTGACCGGAATGGACCAGCCGCTGGGGGTAGCGGTCGGCAACGCCAACGAGATCGACGAGTCCCTCGACGTGCTCGCCGGCGGCGGACCTGCCGACGTCGTCGAACTGACCTACAGCCTGGGTGCCGACATGCTCACTCTCGGGGGCATCGAGGACACCCGCGAGGCGGCGCTCGCTCGTCTTCGCAAGGCCGTGGAGTCGGGAGCGGCGATGGAGAGGTTCCAGGAGGTCATCGCAGCGCAGGACGGGAACCCCGACGTGGCGGGGAATCGGTCCCTATTGCCCACTGCACCGTTGCGCTACGAGCTGACCGCACCCGACACCGGCTTCGTCACCAAGTGCGATGCCAGGGACATCGGCGTCGCCGGAGTACGCCTCGGCGCCGGCCGTGAGCGCAAGGAAGATGACGTCGACCATGGCGTCAGCATCTCCGTCCTCGCCAAGGTCGGCGCCGCTGTCGACAAGGGCGACGTCCTCGCCGTGGTCGACTATCGCGACCAGGACCGCATGGATGCCGCCCGCCCGCTGCTCGAGCGTGCGTGGGAGGTCGGGGGCGCCGCCGACGAGCCGGAACTGATAATCGGCCACATCGCCTGACAATATCTGCGCCACACCTGCATAAATGATTAATGTCGGCCTGTGTGTGAGGGGCCGAGCAGGGAGGCTTGCGTGGGCTACGAGAAGCTGCAAGAGGCAGCACAAACTATCGCCGAATTGTCTGGACGCGACCGGCACGAGGCGGCGCTCGTCTTGGGGTCGGGGTTGGGCGACTACGCCGCATCGTTACCGGATGCGGTCGCCATCCCGTACACCGAGATACCCCACTTCCCGACGCCGAAGGTCGAGGGCCATTCCGGGACTCTCTACTCGATCGACGTCGAAGGAAAGGGAGCGCTCGTGTTCTCGGGGCGTGTCCACTTCTACGAGGGTTGGGACCTCTTCGACGTTGTCTTCGGCGTTCGCTCGGCGGCACTGGCCGGCTGTCATACGTTCCTGCTGACCAACGCCAGTGGTGGGGTGAGCCGGGGGCTTTCGGTCGGCGACCTGGTTGCGTTGGCCGACCACATCAACCTCACCGGGCGCAACCCTTTGATCGGGGCCAACGACGATCGGTTGGGCACCCGTTTTCCCGACGTCAGCGACGCCTACAGCGGTGAGCTGCGCCATCTGATGAAGCTGTCGTTTGAGGCGGCGGATGTGCCATACAAGGAGGGTGTCTATACCTGGTTCACCGGGCCCAGCTACGAGACCCCAGCCGAGATCGAGATGGTCCGCCGCATCGGCGGCGACCTCGTGGGGATGTCGACGGTGCCGGAGGCCGTGGCCCTGGCGCACATGGGGCGCCGCGTCGGTGCGATCAGCCTCGTGACCAACCTGGCGGCCGGCACGTCGGATGAGCCAGTGACCCACGAGGAGGTCCAGGAGGCCGCAGCGCTGGCCAAGGCCAAGTTCACGCTCCTGATCGACAGCCTGCTCCCGCGGCTCGTGGTTGCTGACAGCTAGCAAAAAGCGAAACCCCCGCAAGCACCCGCTCGACTCAGTTAACATCGGTGCCGGCCATCGAGCTGGGGCTGAGCGGTCGCGGCGTCGGTGGCTGCCATGACTGCTGTGAGGAGAAGTCAGCTATGAAAATCGCCGTCTGCGTGAAGCAGATACCCGATCCTGCAGCACCATATGATCTCGATCCGGAGACGAGCTTCGTCGTCCGGCCCGACGATCAGGTGCTCGACGACACGGATCGGTACGGAGTTGAGGTCGGACTGCGCCTGGTTGAAGAAGTCGGCGAGGACGCAACACTGACTCTGGTTTCGATGTCGCCGTCCGGTTCGTTGCAGGGGATTCGACAGGCGCTCGCCATGGGTGCCGACAGGGCAATCATCATCGACGATGACGCGCTGCGGGGAGCCGATGCGCTCACCACCGCCCGCGTGCTGGCGGCCGCCCTCGAAGAGGACGGATTCGACCTGGTGATCGCCGGCACCGAGTCCACCGATGGCTATGCAGGCGTCATGCCGCAGCAACTCGCCGGGCTTCTGAACGTCCCGAGCCTGAGCTTTGCTCGCAAAGTCGAGAAGGACGGCGAGAAGATCCGCATCGAGCGGCAGACCGAGGCCGGGTACAACGTCGTCGAAGCCCCGCTGCCGGCCGTCTTGACGGTCACGTCGGGCGTCGTCGAGCCCCGCTACCCCAACTTCAAGGGGATCATGCAGGCCAAGAAGAAGCCGGTGGAGACCAAGACCTGTGCCGATCTTGGTGTTGAGCCGGTGGTGCAGCAGGTCATCAAGGCTGTCCAGCCTGTGCCCGCTCGCCAGGCTGGTGAAGTGGTTGAGGACGAGGGCGAGGGCTATCTCAAGATCATCGAGAAGCTCGAGGAAGCGAAGGTGATTTGATGGCTACCTGGGTCTTTTGTGAGGAACAGGGTGGTGCCCCCAGCGCATCTTCGCTGGAGCTGCTCACCAAGGCTCGTTCCTGGGGTGAGCCTGCGGTCTTCTACGTCGGCGGCGGCTCTGATGATGCCTTCGCCACACTCGGCGCCCACGGCGCCGCTTCCGTTCACCAGCTCGACGTCGGCGACGCCTTGCCCGCCCCGCTGGCCGCGGCGGCAATGGCCGAACTCGTCGGCCCGGACGACGTTGTGTTGTTCGGCATGGGAAGCACAGAGCGCGATGTGGCCGGCAGGCTCAGCGCAGTTCTCGGCGCTCCCGTGCTCTCCAACGCGATCGATCTCGACACGAGCGGCGACCAGGTCACCGTGTCCAACGAGATCCTCGGTGGCACGACCCGTGTTGTGACCGCGGCCACCGCCGGCCCTGCGCTCGTCGTCGCCCGCCCCAAGGCGTTCCCCGCCGAGCCGGGCGACGGTCGCACCCCTGAGGTGACGGCAGTGGCCAGCCCTGACGTGGGCCATGCCGGATCGGCCGTGGTGCTGGAGAGTCACGTCGAGGAGTCCGAAGGACCGGATCTCGAGGCAGCAGCAATCGTGATCGGCGGTGGCCGGGGCATGGGCGGAGTCGACGAGAAGTGGGAGCCCGTGACCAAGCTGGCCGGCCTGTTGGGCGGCGCCGTCGGCGCAACCCGCGCCGTTGTCGACGCCGGCTGGGTCCCGTACTCGCTTCAGGTCGGGCAGACGGGCAAGACGGTGAAGCCCGACGTGTACATAGCCTGTGGTGTCAGCGGTGCGATGCAGCACCTGGTGGGCATGAAGGACTCCGGGATGATCATTGCGATCAACAAGGATCCCGAAGCTCCGATCTTCTCCGTGGCCGACCTCGGCATCGTCGGAGATGTGCACAAGGTGATGCCGGCGCTCATCGCAGCTCTCGAGGCTCGCTGATAGACGAGCGATGATCGAAGACAGGGGCGCCCTACGGGGCGCTCCTTCTGTTTCTGGCTAAGGCAGTTGGTGGCCGCCGACCCTGGCAAGCATCGCGGCGCGACGCCGCATAGGCTTGCGCGGAGCCGGAACCGGGTCGGGAACGAGGGTCGAGATGAGCCAGCCGACGAATCCGACGGCAACACCCTCGACGATGATCACGAGGTTGTTGGCGTCCAGACCGTTCTTGATCGTGACCAGGCTGAACACAAGCAGCCCGTAGCCAACGATCATCATCAGATTGCGCGTCCAGGGGCTCAGCCATCCCTCGATGAACTCGCGACGATTTCCCATACAGAGCTATCGGTGCGAAGACCCCGATTACTTAGCCGTTTTTGCCCTCGAGCGAGTCGGGGCCAAAGGAGTGGGGAAGGATCTCGGCGAACTCGTGGGTGCGCAGTGATCCTGAGCCGTCCTGCACGACGACGGTGTCGACGGAGAACTCACGCATCAGCTGCCGGCAGTTACCGCACGGGTAGCACTCGCCCGCGTCGAGGCAGGCAATGACAACTGCGCCGATCTTGCGCACCCCGGCCGCTGCGGCGGTGCTGATAGCGTTCCCTTCGGCGCAGATACCCGAGCCGTAAGCTGCGTTTTCGACGTTGCAGCCGGCGAAGGTCCGCCCATCGTCGGCGACAACCACGGCACCGACGCGGAACCCGGAGTAGGGGGCGTAGGCCTTGGTAGCTGCGTCCCTGGCTTGCTGGTAGAGGTCGCTGTAGTCGCTCATGCTCCCAGGAGGGCGTCGACGAAAGCCTCCGGGTCAAACGGTATCAGGTCTTCGACACCTTCTCCGACTCCTATGTACTTCACCGGGATGCCGAGTTCCTTCTCGACGGCGATTGCGACGCCGCCGCGGGCCGTCCCGTCCAGCTTGGTCAGCACGATCCCGGTGACACCGACGACATCGGTGAAGGCCTTCGCCTGCCCGATTGCGTTCTGCCCGGTGGTCCCGTCGAGCACCAGCAGGACTTCGTCCAGGTCTCCAGCCTCGCGCCGGAGGACGCGAGCCACCTTGCCCAGCTCGTCCATCAGGTTGGACTTGGAGTGGAGCCGGCCGGCGGTGTCGACGATGACCACGCCCGCACCCCGCGCCTTGGCGGCGTGGTAGGAGTCGTAGGCGACCGAGGCGGGGTCGGCGCCGCTGTCACCGGCGACGATGTCGACACCGATGCGGTTGGCCCAAGTCTTGAGTTGGTCGGCGGCAGCAGCACGGAATGTGTCGGCCGCACCGAGCAGCACCGGCCGGTCGGGGGTGTTGAGCTGCTGGGCGAGCTTGGCGATGGTTGTCGTCTTGCCGCTGCCGTTGACGCCGACGACCAGGAGCACGGAAGGCTCGCCAAACACCTCGAGGTGGCGATCGGCGTCGGCGAGTTGGGCGACGAGTTCGTCGGCGAGGAGATCTCGAACTGCGGCCGGATCTTCAGGGTTTCGCTTCTGCACGGCGGCAACCGCATTGCTGGCGGCACCGACACCGACGTCAGCTGCGACTAGGGAGTCCTCGATGTCGGTCCAGAAGTCGCCGTCGAACGCCGAGCGGCTGAAGACTCCACCGAGGCGGTCGGAGAGAGCCTGGCGGGTCTTGGCGAGGCGTTCGCGCAGCCCGCGAGGGGGTGCAGCTATGGGTGCGGCGGGCGGAGCTACCGAGGGCGAGGTCTTCGGCGCGGGCTCCTCACCACGACGGGTGCGAACGAACCAGAACGCAATCGCCGCGACCAGCACGAGCGCGATGACGATGTACAACCATTCCATTGGGCGATCCTCCGGCGACCAGAACCGGTCGCAGGTTAGTGCTCGAATCAAGACGTCCAACTCCCCGGTGGAAGCTGGGTCAGTAGTCGGGCGCCCTGGCATCAAACCCGCCGGTTGGCTCCTTGGTGAGCGTCCAGCCACCTTCATGCACAAGGACGTGGTGGCGTCGGCACAGGAGGGCGAGGTTGCCGAGGTCGGTCGGTCCGCCATCACGGGCCCAGTGCTCGAGATGGTGAGCGTCACACCAGCTGTGAGGTCGTTCACAGCCGGGGAAGACGCACCCATCGTCACGTATCTCCAGAGCCCTTCTCTGTGGCGAAGTGACGAGGCGGTTCTTGCGACCCATGTTCAGGATCTCGCTGCGTCCCTTCATGACGACACGGGCAATGCTGCAGTCGCATGAGATGCGGTAGAGCGTCTCCCGACCGATGGGCCCTGCCCAGTCGGCATCGCAGCGCGCCTTGGATGCCGGCGGTGCCACGCCGTGACCGGCGAGGGTGTCGCTGTCGACCAACGTGTTGATATTCGTCGGCGAAACACCGGTCCCCTCTGCCCCCTGGAGAATGATGCGGCTCATCTCGACGAGCGCATCGGCGCGCCGTTGCGCAGCCGTGCGAGGCCCATCGGGTGTGTCCGCGGGATCGGGAGGCGACAGAAGATCTATAGCCTGTTGGAAAAGCGCACCACCCTCCGGGTCGAGCAGAAGGTCGCCGTGGACGGCACCGTGGAACGTCTGTGCGATGGTCAGCCGGCGCCTGAGGTGCTGCTCCATGAAGTCTGCGGACGCCAGTTCGTCGTCGGCGAGCGTTGCCCACCGTCGGGCGACCTTGGCGAAGTCGGAAAGGGTCAACACCTCGGCCGCATCGAGCAACGCATCGGCATGATCGGCAAGGAGGTGCTCGCGCTGATCATTGGCAACTCGGCTGAGCACGTTGATGTGCTCGACCGACACATCGCCGTTCGCCACGGCCTTTGCGGCGCGGTCATGCCTCTCGAGGAACCGAGCGGTGCGAACCTGCTCCTGGGCCCGTGTGCGGGAAACAGGCAAGCGGTGAGTAAGCCACGAGACAGGCGTCAACGCACCGTCAGCTTCCCAGGCCCGAGACCGGTCCCACTCACCCGTGATGCGCAGGATCCGGGCGTCGAGCTGTTGGCGAAGCGCCATCGCTTCCGTCAGCCGCTCGGACAAAGAGCCGGAGGTCCAGCCCGAGCGATCCTCGCCGGCGAGCTGATCGATGCCCGCACGTATCTGAGTCATCGGTTCCTGGCTTTTGGATGGATCGAACATATGTTCCCATAGTAACGAGGTTCAGTGACAGAAAACAGTGCCTTGTGGTACAGAAACCTGCGTTCGGGAAGGTCAGGAGCGCTGACGGTGTGTGGACGTGGCCGGTAGCCATGTGGAGGGGGATTACGTCGGCACCGTTGTCCGGCGCATCCAGTCCGGGCTAGCAGGAGCGCCGTACTCGATACCGACCTTGTCAAGCCCGTTGAACACCTGAAGTCGGTTGGACCCGAAACCGAGTTCGATGCCGCTCAGTAGCCAACCCTCTTGCTCAGGAGGACCGGCACCTTCCACCAGGCGGGTCTTGAAGAGGTGCTCGGTGATCCACACTCCCGTCACCTCGGCCCCGAGCGCCTCGTTCAGCAAGGGCTGCCAGTTGACTTGCCACTCAAGGTGGAGATCGGTGTCGTACCAGTCGAGTGACTGCGACAGATCGATTTCTCCCCAGCTGACCGCCATCTGATCCAGTTGCCAACACGCTATCTCCAGCCGTTGATCACCAAAGGCAAGGACAACAGGTGTGTCTTCGAACCAATCGCCTTCTCCGAGGTCCCTCACCACCCAATGACTTGTCAGTGTTCGCCCCTTGAGCAAGGCAAGCCGATCCGCGTGGCGATCCATCAGAGCGACCCCTGAGTCGAACCATTCAGGTTCGTAGCCATCTATGCCGAGCATCAGCTCACCTCGGTAGGAAGAATAGGCGAGGCCCGATCAGCCGCAGATGCAGACGGCGAACCCTGAACTGACCGACACGCGGGTTTCGCACCCTCACGCCGCCACTTCAATCGAGAACCGAATCGCGGGAAGGTCAGGGGCGCTGAGCCACGCCTGACCTTCCCATGCCTGCCGTCACCGAGCCCACCTCGGCGCGGGGATGTTGTGCGTAGGGTTGGAAACTCGCTTCCGGGAGGGAACCGATGCTGCTCGAACTCGTTGTCACAGCGAGCCAATCCTCTCTAGTCGACACCCTCGACAAGGCTGTCGTCCCGTTGATCGCCGCGGCCGCGACGCTCGTTGGAGCGTGGTTCGCCAACAACTACCGGCGGCAGATGAAACTCAGGCTCGCCGACCAACGACGAGAGGCATACGCCCGCCTTTGGGAGATCACAGGAGTCGGTGCACCGACACGACTCGACGGTTGGGGGACACGCGGACGGCTGAAGCCGCCGGAGCGGCAGCAGCTCTATGAGGCTTTGACCGATTGGTACTACGCCGAGGGAAACGGCATGCTCCTCACCAGGACGACGAGGACGGTGTACCTCAATACCAAGCACAACCTCGTCTGTAAGACCGGGCAACTGAGACCGCCTGGACTGGAGAGCCAGTTACCGGACAAGATCGAGGATCATCAGCTCAGGGGGATCCTGTCGATCAAGCAGTTGTCGCTCCTCAGAACCCAGCTCAAGAGCGACCTTGCCATTTACGGACAGCCGTACGTTGGCAAGCTCGAGCCCCACGAGTCCTACTTCCTGCTAGGTAGCGGTGTCGATCTGGGTTCCAAGGCTTGGGCGCAGGCATCCGGTCGAAAGAACCGACTCG
>JASJBC010000068.1 GCA_030066715.1 Acidimicrobiia bacterium | reverse complement strand
AGTACCACGAGCAACTGCACGAGATGATCGATCTCCCCACGGAGAGCCGTATCGAACCGGCGGGCGAACTCGTCGAGACGTTGGCGCGGTTGTCGAGCGGGGCCAACTTGGTGGTAATGGGCGCCGTTGCGTCGCGAGTGAGGGTGTTCACCGACCTGGCCGACCGAATTGCGGAAACGGTCGACGCCCCTGCGCTCCTCGTCTACGCAAAGGTCTCCGCCCGCAAGGGGCGCCTGGGCCGGGTGATCGAGTATTTCATCTACTGATCGGGAAACCCCAACATTGCGAGCATCCAGATCGCCCAACCCGCAATAGAATCCGGACAATGACTGAGCCTCACCTGTTCGTCATCTACGGGGGAACCGGCGACCTCACCGGCCGCAAGCTCCTCCCCTCGATGTATCAGATCATGGTCGATTCCGGCATTGCCGAGCAGTCCGTGCTGCTCGGCATCGGCTCGCGAGAACTCGACGACATCGGATATCGTGACTACGCCCGCAAGTCACTGAGCGAGGCCGGGATCGACGATGTCGACCCTTGGTGCGACGAGCGGGTCTACTACCAGCGCGTCCCCCGCGGTGAGCAGAGCCTCGGCGCTCTCGCCGACAAAATCGCCGCCATCGAGACCGCTCATCACCTGCCCGGCAATCGTGTGTTCTACCTCGCCCTGCCCCCAACGGCGGTGCCGACGGTGATCACCGGGCTGAGCAAGGCCGGACTGAGTCAGAGCCCGGGTTGGACTCGCGTGGTTGTCGAGAAGCCGTTCGGCCATGACCTCGCCTCCGCCCAAGAGCTGAACCGTCTCATCCATCGCCACTTCGACGAGAGCCAGATCTACCGGATCGATCACTACCTGGGCAAGGAGACTGTGCGCAACCTGCTTGCGTTCCGTTTCGCCAACATGCTGTTCGAGTCGAGCTGGGATCGTGACCGCGTCGACGCCATCGAGATCACTGTCGCCGAGTCGCTAGGGATCGGGAGCCGGTCCACGTACTACGACGGTGCCGGGGTGATCCGGGACATGATGCAGAACCATCTGACCCAGCTGCTTGCTCTCGTCGCAATGGAGGCTCCGCATTCCTTCGAGCCCGAGGCCATCCGGGACGCCAAGGTGCAGTTGCTCAACGCAGTGCGTCACATCGACTTGGAGGAGCTGACGCTGGGCCAATACGGGTCGGGGCACATCAACGGTGGTTCGGTACCCGGCTATCGCAACGAGCCCGACGTGCCTGCGGACTCGATCACGCCGACGTACGTCAGCCTCCGTGTCGACATCGACAACTGGCGCTGGCAGGGAGTTCCCTTCTACCTGCGTACCGGAAAGCGAATGCCCGACAAGAGCTCGCAGATCGTCGTCCGCTTCCGTCCCCCTCCTATCTGCCTGTTCCATGGGAAGCGGGACCAGTGCGAGGAGCACCAGAACACCATCAAGCTGATCCTCCAGCCAAATGAGGGCTTTGAGGTCAACTTTGACGTCAAGTCACCGGGAGAGACCCTCCACCTGGTCGAGAAGAAGCTTCGCTTCATGTATGCGGACGAGTTCGATCGTCTTCCGGACGCCTACCAGACGCTGCTGTTCGACATCATCCAGGGGGACCAGACGCTGTTTGTCCGCTCCGATGAAGTCGAAGCGTCGTGGCGGCTCTACGACCCGGTCATCGCTGCTGCTGACAACGGGCACCCGCTCGACATCTACCCGGCGGGAACATGGGGTCCGCCGGGGCGGCACACGCCGATTCAGGCAGCCGGTCGACCCATTCGCGGCGAGGTGAGGACGAGCCCGCAGGCCTCGGCTACTCCTCCGCAGACTCCTCGTGACGAAGGTCGATGACGATGTTGGTCCGCTCTTCGACGGTGAGCGGCGTGGCTCCCGAGGGGAGATTGGCTGTTCGCCGCTGATAGCGGGTCAGGCCCTGGTTCAGAACGGCGGGCGCCCCACCCTCCTGCTGTTTGGATGGCTCCGGTTTCGTCGCCGTCGCGATCCTGTCGGCAAACCCCTTGGTCTGTCCACCGTCCCCACCCCGGTGGCCTCGTGAGCGTCGCAGTGCCATGCGTTTGTCCTCCGAGATACTCCTACCCGTTGCTACGAGCCTACTCCGCATTTCGCTAACTATTGGCTACGAGCACAAAGGGGTCATGGGGGGATCTAGTCAGTAGCGATCCCGCACTGCAGGCATCGGCATCCGTACCGGCTCGTCGGCCTCCCGGATACCGGCGTACCACTGATGCAACTCGTGGTCACCACCACGGTGCTCGGCAAGCGCCAGGCGATACCCTTCCTCTGCGGCGATGACCGGTTCGGCGCGATCTCCCATGGTGCGAGCCAGTCCATCGATAGCGATGCCCCATCCGCGCAGGATGAAGAGGTTCTGCGGGCTGACGCGGAAGCCCTTGAGGAACACTTCCGATGCGTCCAGGTAAGCAGCGGCGGCTTTGTCGCCTTCGAGGCGATGAGCCCGCTCGAGATGCGACCACGCTCTTCCCACATACGTGTCGATCACACCTTTCTTGGCTTCCGCCGCGGTTGCAAAGTGCACTGCAGCCTGCTCGAGGAGGCCGACCGCCTCGTCCGCCTCAGCCAGCATTGCCCGCTTCACGGCGATCTCACCGGCCATGACATTGGCGTCGAAGCTGCCCGGCCGCAGCTTGATGGCGTCGTTGACCTTGTCTGCGGCGTCGACGAGGAGGTTGTCGGCAAACATGCCTGCGCTCCGCACCTGGAGCAGCAGATCGTCGGCCTCACCGAGAAAGATGTCATGCGTCATCTTCGTCGAGGCGATGGACGTCTCAGCATCGACCGTCACGATCTGCTGATGCTCTTCCCCGGGGAGTTGTGTCAGCGGTTGCTCGGGAGGACGGGCGGCACGGTCTGCAGCCATCCGGGGCAGAATCTCCGTGAAGAAGACCCAGCCGATGGTGAGCACGATTCCGGTGATGATGGTGCCGAAAAGCCAATCGCCCATGGTTATGACCTCCAGACTCTTACCGTAGTAAACGTCGATCGATCCCCGCCTTGCCTTTAGCGAGATCAACCCCGCTTGGAGCACGCCGTGGCAGTGACTTCCAAGCAGTGTCACCCGAAGTATCTGCGGCCGCCGCTTAGTCTGCGCAGGATGAGACCCAACCGGATCCCGGTCATTGCGCTTCTTCTGCTTACTGCCTGCAGCGCGTCGACGACGACCACGACAACACCGCCCGCCGAGATCACGTCGCTCGCCCCCGTACCGACGACGACCACGCCTGCCCCGCCGCAGACGACCGTACCGCCGACTCTGCCACCGTCGGCTCCTGCCGGTCTTTGTCGCTCCTACGAGGACCCTGTTGTCGTCGGCACCGTCGGCAATCCCAGCGTGACCGAGACGTCGGGAATTGCCGTGTCGCGCACGCACACCGACATCATCTGGATGCACAACGATTCCGGCGGCGGTCCCTTCCTGTATGCGGCCACCCTTTCGGGTGAGCCGATGGGCACATTCGAGCTCGCCACCGAGACCTTCGACTGGGAGGACATGAGCATCGGACCCGGCCCGGAGCCGGGCCGCGATTACCTGTACATCGGCGACATCGGAGACAACTTCAACTTCCGGCCGGTGGTGGTCGTTCACCGCATTGTCGAACCGGTCCCGGACCCGGCTGGTGGATCGATCACGGAGGTTGAGGCAATCAACCTCCTCTATCCCGATCCGGGCTACGACTCGGAGTCCCTGTTCGTGGATCCGGTCACCGGGGACCTGTTCGTGATCACGAAGCCCGAGGCCGGAGGCGTGGCGCTGGTCTTCCGTGCCCCGGCAGCAAGCCTCGTCGATGGCGCCACAGTGTCGCTCGAGCAGGTTGGCAGCTTTCAACTCGAGCCCGGCCTGTTCGTGACCGCAGCGGCAATGGACACGGCCGGTTCGGTGATCGGCCTGCGCGGCTACAACGAGGTCTGGATATGGCAGCGTGAGGACCTCTCGCTGGTGGAGACATTCGCAGCGGAGCCGTGCCGTGCCCCGTCAACCGCCGAGGTACAGGGCGAGGCGATCGCCTTCGCCGCAGACGGATACTCGTACTACACGATGTCGGAGGGCAGCGATCCCGACATCAACTACGTGTTCAGCATCTTCGACTGACCCAGATACTCCGTGAGACGAAGCTTGCGCCGCGCGGACTCGGAAGACATGTAGCGCACCTTGCCGAAGATCGGGCGTTCCGGGCCCCACGCCCGGTCGTATCGTCCCAGGACCCAGTGAATCCCGGAGATCGAGTTGGGATCTCTGCCGTCGAGCGCATAGCGGTCGTTGAGGGCGAACATCGTGTCGTGCGCCTCCTCGGGAGATCCTGTCCACTCGAGGATCTTCTTGCCCCAGAGCATCCGCAGATAGTTGTGGATCGCTCCCTCCTCGCGAAGTTGTCGCTGTGCGGCATTCCACAGATCGTCGTGGGTCTCGCCTGCTTCGAGCTGAGCCTGCGAGTACACGTACTCTCGAACGTCGGCCGAGTGCTCGGCGAGTGTCGCCTTCGCCCAGTTGGGCAGGGCGTCATAGGAGCCGTTGTCGGGCACATAGCGGGCGGCCCGATAGCCGAGTTCGCGCCAGGTCACTATCTGGTCGAGGAAGGATTCGGCCCCCTCTCCCATGCCCCACCATCCGGAGCGCGCTCCGCTGCTCGTGTCGGCTAGGTCTGCGGGGGTCCACCCTTCCGCGTCGGCTACCGCCCGGAAGACTTCGTGAACGGAGATGTTGCCGAAATGCAGATAGGGCGAAAGGCCGCTGGCGACGTCGTCGTCGGGATGGTTGCGCTCGGCGTAACGATCGAGACCGCGGCCGACGAATCGTTGCAGGGTCGCGATGGCCTCCTTCTCCCCGCCTTTCTTGGGCAACGCAGCAACCGAGTGGTCCAGGGCGAGGCTGGGCAACAGGGAACTCTCAGGTGGCGGGGATGCCCACCGGTCGTGCACGCTTTGCAGCAAGTCGGAGGGGGCCGGCGGCAGTTCGCCCGGTGCGATCGCGGGCGTTTCGTCGAGATGCTGCGGCAGTTCCTTCTGCAAGAACCGACGAAGATCAAATGCCCGATTGAAGACCCGATCTGTTGCAGCCAGTGGCAGGAGCCCGTTGTGGTCGACCACTTCGAAGGTGACGGGCAGACGCTCCGCCGCAGCCTTCGACATGGCGGGAAGAAAGAAGACGGGAGCATCGTCGCCAACAACCAGCGCGGCGTCGGCGGCCAGGGCAGCCAGCAGCCCTTTGCCGCCGCCCCGCTCGGCTTCGACGTAGTTGAGGACAACAGCGTTGGATTGACCGAGGGCGCCGGCCACATCGGCCATCGAATCGAGAATGAACGCATGGGTTCGATCGGACGCCCAGGGGTAGTCGAGTCGCAGAGCGGATAGGACCACGAGGGGCAGCCCAAGGTGGCGCGCCCAATCCCCAGCTCGTTGCAGCGCAAAGTTCGATTGCGTCCTTCGATAAGCAGTCATCCAGTAGAGGACATGGGTGCCGCCGCTGCTCACCGGACGTTCGTTGAGCAGACGGATCCTGTTCGTCGGGACGGCAGAGTGGGGTACTCGCAGCGGTTCAGTACTCATCACGGCTCCTTCGTCACCCAACCATGCGCCGGATCAATGCGACCCGCAGCCGCAAATCCGTCGTTGCCACGTTATCGCTGCCGGTACGCTCCGACCATGGCACAAGGCCCGGAGAAGGTACGACTGTTGACGACACGCCGTAAGGCGGCGGTTCGGCTATCGGCGCTCACGTCGGCCGCTCTGCTCCTGATCGGAGGCGTAGTGGGCTATTCCCTTGCGCTGCCGGGCACGGAAGCCGCGCCACCACCGACCACGGTTGTCGGCGGCGGCACCAATCAGCGGGCGGTGGCCGCCCCGATCGAGCAGCCGACGGCGCGTTACGACTGGATGGAACAGCGACGATCCAGCTCCGCGCAGCAGGCCTGGGGCCTGTTCGGAGCGGTTGAGATAGACGATGCAATGTATCTGTTGGTGTTCTCCAACGTCGACTCGCCGACGGACCGCGTCCTCTGGCGTTCCGAGAACGGCATCGACTGGACCGAGATATCGCTCGACCTCGGCGCGGACGTGGTCATCCACGACCTGGACGTGCACGACGGTGCGCTGCTGCTGTCCGGGTGGAACGGCGAACAGACAACGATCTGGCGTACCGAAGGCCGGCTGGGCGTCGACCTGCAATGGGAGGAGCTACGGCTGCCTGGTGCCGTACCCAGCCTCGGCAGCGTGGCGGCCGGCGAATCCAGGGTGACGACGGTCGTCAACGGTTCCGGCGAGATCGCAGTCACGGCTCGCGCTCAGCTGGAGATAACCGAAGTTCTGTTGGCGATCGCAGACGATCCAGAAATGTGGTCCCTTCTCCACCTCGATTCGCTGCCCGACGTTGCGACGTCGGGACAACGGCTGTGGGCGCGGGTGGTGGTCGACGGCGAAGAGAGGATCCACACCGAGACCGTGCCGCCAACGGCACTGTTCGAGCCGGACTCCGGGGCATACGGAACCGGCATGGGTCAGGTCGTGACACAGTCACTCTGGGCCTCTGCAGACGGCAGAACCTTCAGTGCGGTTGATGTGTCGAACTTCCCGTCCGTTCCCCAGCCGCTGGCCTGGGGCGATACGTTTGTCGGCGCAGTTGCGGGCGGGCACGACGCCCCGTCCCTGTGGGTCTCAGCCGACGGGCTCACCTGGAAGCCGACCGAGACTGCGCCTCCAGAGATTTGCGGCGACTGGAGCAGAGCAGCAGTTGCGGGAACGGTCGTGCTCCTCACCAGTGAGCGGTTCGACATGATGTGTGTGACGGAAGATGGCCGCGACTGGACCGTTCGCGAGTCGCCGGCGACCGCCATCGCCAGCACGGGCCAAGTCTGGATCGAGGGCGGAGAGGCCGGCTTCCTCGCCCTCGCCATCAAACCGCCCGAGCTCGCCGCGTTCGTGTCGAGCGATGGCCTCGATTGGCAACGAGTGGAGTTCGCCGACAGCATGCCGGGGACTTATGCCTTGCGCGTTGGGGACAAGCTCGTCACGTCGGCGATGACCGTGGGCCCGACCGGGCGGAGGTTCCGGGTTTGGGTCGGCGTTCCCCAGATGAACTGACCCGTCGCCGGCCCATCGGTTGCCCCGCTACCGTCCCGGCATGTCCGACGATCACCAATCAGTGAGACCGATCGGGGTCGAGCAGCCGGATGGGCACCACCCTCCCCGTCTCCCCCTGGTCATCGCTCTCCTGGCGATCGGCGGATTGATCGGGTGGGGAATCGCATCGCTGGGCGGCGACAGCATCGCCACCGCAACGACCACCACGCTCGCCGCCGAATCGTCTCCACTCGGCGACGCATCGCTCGCACCGGGTGCGCGGCCCACCGTGTCCTGGGTGGCGGCGGACTCCCTACCTGCGGTTCCGGAGAACCTCGACTTCGCCGGCGCAACGGATCCGGTCGAGCTGAACGGGTCGATCTACCTGGTCGTGTCGTACTCCAGCGGCACCTCACCGGCGATTCGCAATGAGCTGTGGTCGTCGGCGGACGGGTCGGAATGGGTGAGCACACCAATCGAGCTCGATGAAAATGTCGCAGTCGTCGACATCACGGCCATTCCCGAGGGATTGCTCCTGGCAGGCTCCGGAGATTCGGTGTTTGGGTTGTGGCGATCCGTGCCCGGTCGCAGCCTGGGCGGGTCGTCGTGGGTGCGCATTCCCACCGAGACTCCGCCCGGATTCACCGCCGAGTTTCACAGCACAGCGGTCAACAGGGGCAACGAGATCGTTACCACGGTGATCGGCGACCTTGCGATCTGGAGGGAGGTCATCGCTCCGTACTTGCCCGACGAGATAGACCTGGCGGACCCCGGGGTGCGATTCTCCTCCGGTGTCGTGTACACGAGCGATGGGCAGACTATCGAGCCGTTCCGCGAGCCCCCGGAAGTGCTCACGGTGGACGGCACCGTGTGGATCCGACTGGTTGCCCGAGACGGCAACGAGATTCTGCAGACGCGCGAGCTGCCACCCGGCGCATACCCGGTCGAGACCAGCCCGGACCTCTCGTTCGTACCGGTGGCGATGTCGTGGCGATCCGAGGATGGGGTCGATTTCCTCCCGGTCACCGGGCGCAACGCCCTGCCCAACGGTTACTTCCTCCCCGAGGCCTGGGAGGGGGATTTCGTCGCCGCCTCCTACCAGCTGCGCGACGCGTTCGCCGCGAACGAAGAGGTGACTCTGTGGCGCACGTCCTCCGGTCGAGCCTGGCAACGCTCCGACGACCAGCCGCCGCGGGAGTGTTCTCCGTACTTCTTTGCGGTCAGCCGGAGTCGCCTCCTCCTGGTCGGCCCGGATGGGATTCGCTGCATCTGGGCTGAGGACGAGTGGACGGTTCTCGCCGAGCCCGGCGTGGTCGCGTTCGTCGTGGGTGGCCCCGCTGGGTTTCTCGGCTACCCCGATGTCTTCGAGTTCGGCACGGCTGTGTTCTCTCGGGACGGGGTCACGTGGTCGGACGTGGACATCCCTGCGAACGAGCCCTCCCCGTCCCTGTCGATCCTCAGCGATCGGCTGTTTGCTCTCTCCGTTGCGCCGCAACGACCGTCGGTTCCACAACGCATCGAAATCTGGCTCGGGACGATTCAGTAGCCAATTGGAAGAGGGCCACCGCGCCCTCCCGGTGACCCTCGTTCCTGCTCCCCTCCCGAGAACTAGCCCGGCAACCAGCCGAGCTGCTCGGCAACATAGCAACATGCGCATGTGTGATGTCGAGTGGATTGTTGGGATGGCGGCGCCGGCAAAAGCTACGCTCGGTGTATGGACGAAGAACGCATTGGCCTTTTCATCGACTACGAGAACCTCGCCATCGGCGCCCGTGACGACCTCAACATCCAGTTCGATTTCAAGCCGATCGCCGACGCCCTCGCCGAACGGGGACGAGTTGTCGTCCGCCGCGCCTATGCGGACTGGGCGTCCTTCGAGAAGGACCGGCAGATGCTCGCCGACAACCAGGTGGAGCTAATCGAGATCCCGCAGCGCCGGGGCCGGGTACGCAAGAACGCGGCCGACATCAAGATGGCGGTGGATGCGGTCGAGCTGGCGTTCGAGCGTGACTACGTGACGTCGTTCGTCATCTGCACCGGCGACAGCGACTTCACGCCGCTGGTACAGAAGCTCCGGGAGCTGAACAAGAAGGTCATCGGGGTGGGCCTGAAGGCTTCGACATCGGCGATGCTCCCACCTGCGTGCGACGAGTTCCTTTTCTACGAGCGTCTCGGCGGCGTGGAGCTGCCCAAGCCAAAGAAGCCGGCAAAGAAGGCAAAGAAGCCGGAGCCCGTCGCGGAGACGGAGCCACGTGCGCCGGAGGACGTCGCTGCCCTCGTCACTACCACACTCGCCGGTCTGCAACGCTCCTCGGACGGGACGGTGCGGTCGTCATCGCTGAAGCGAGCCCTGCTCCGCAAGGATCCGACCTTCAGCGAGGCCGATCACGGGTTCCGTGGCTTCGGCGAGCTGTTGCGTCACCTCGCAGGCAACTCGATCGTCGAACTGACCGAGGACGGATCCCGGGGAGACCCGGTCGTCGATTTCCCGAAGACCGACGCACACAGCAAGGAGTTCGACCTTCTGGCGAGCATCGTCAAGAAGGGTGGCAGCCAGCCCCTATCCGGCCTCAAGGATCAGCTGCGCAAGCGGCAAGCGGACTTCAACGAGCGCCGGCTCGGCTACTCGGGCTTCCTTCGCTTCGTACAAGCGGCCAGTGCAGTCGGCGTCGTGGACCTCCAGTGGGACGACGAGTCCGGCGACTATGTGGTGTCGCTGGCCGACTAGAGCGGCCGGACCGGCCACATCTCACCCGGGCGGCTGACAGGCGGGGAACCAGTCGTCGCTCGGGGCGGCGACGAGGGGTGCGGCGGCTTCTTCTAGAGGGTCCAGTATCCAAAGGTCGTGGAGAGCGTCGGGATCGAACCGTGCGTACACCACTGCGCCATCAGCGGTGAAACAAGGCCACCACTCGCGGTTGGGTTCGCTGGTGAGCCGTCGAGTTTCGCCGCTCGCTAGATCCGCTACCCATACGTCGAAGTCCCGCGTCCCCGCTGTGTACACGATCTCCGTGCCGTCGGACGACCAGGCGGGGTTGATACCACGATCGGCAGGATCCGTGAGGACCACGATCTCCCCGGAGGCAACTTCCAGCACGGCGATTGCGCTCTCCCGGTCTCCGACGGCAACGAACGCCAACCGCGTGCCATCGGGCGAGTACGCAGGACCGGCTGCGTTGCCGAGGAGCAGCTCGGGCTCGCCACCTCCGGGGTCGATCGTCCACACGTCGCTGCCCTGGTCGGCCGAGACCTCGAATGCGATGACCCCTCCCGGGGACCAGGTAGGGCTGTCGACCGCGAGTGCGCCGTCTGTCAACTCGACGGGATCGGTCGGCCCGTCCCATGCGGAAGCCACGTCTAGGACCACCAAGCGCGACCGGCCCGAAAGCGACACATAGACGAGACTCCGACCATCAGGCGACCAGGCCGGAGAGTTCATCGTCTCCAGGCCAAACCCGACTTGCCTGATCTCACCATCTGTCGTGTCAATCACGAACAGGGCGCCCGTTCCAGCGCGATCGGAGGAGAAAGCGACCAGGGTGCCCTGCGGAAAGGCCTTTGCGGGCAAGGTGGTTGTAGTTGATGGAGCAGTTGTCGTCGTCGCTGCGGTGGTAGTCGTCGTTGTCGGGGCTGGGGCAGGTGTCGTCGCGACCCGCTCCGCGTTCGTCGCTGGTGGGTCGCTCGTGGTGATTTCCCCGTCAGAACATCCGGAGAGAAGTGCCACCAGCGCTAATGACATCACGTGTCGACCGTGGCGCGACATGGTTCTCCCTCGATGCGGCACCCACACTCTGCGTCTGCGCAGTGCGACCGGCAAGAGCCGAAGGTCCCCAACCGGCCCTACAACTCCCGCTGACCGGCCCAATGAACCGCAAGCCACAACGACCCGGCGATCAAGGCCAACGTGACTGCGATGGAGCGGAGGTAGTCCGAGAATGCCGCGTCGCGAACGAGACCGTCGATCGCACCAACGAGATAGCTGGGCAACCACTCAGCGATCTCCGGGGCGATGCCCACGATGGGCAGCGCCAGCAGGACGCCTACGGTGATCATCACCGTCACCAGCACCGACTTGGCCTTGGCTGCCACCGCAGCGACGACCGCAACTGCGAACGCGAGGTACAGGGAACCCAACATGGTGCCCAGCGCCCACCCGCCGATCGGCAGCGAGCCCATCAGGACTACGGACTCGTAGAGCGCCGCAACCGAGCCGAGTGTGAAAGCAGCTACGACCGCTGCGGTCATCACCACCACCCGAGGTGTCAGGATGTCTCTCACATGCCCGACCCTGGTACGTAGGAAGATGCCCATCTGGGGCTTGGCGTCGAAGGCAAGTGCTCCGGCTGCGATTCCAACCGAAACCAGCAGGCCGATCTGTGCTGCGTTGCTCACGTAGGCCGTGATCCCATCAGCGGCAACCGGCTCCGGCACGACTACCTGTACTCCTCCTCCGAAGTTCTCGATGATCTGCTCCATGTAGCGAGCGGTCAGAGGACCAACGAATCCGAAGAACAGGTAGACGCCGAGGAGGCCAACGATCCGCTTGGTCCGCACCAGGCGCAGCCACTCCAGTCTCCACAGATTCATGAGACCACCTCCAGAAACACGTCTTCGAGGGAGGGAGCCTCGGGGGCAAGCGAGACGACATGTGCACCGGCCGCCGCCAGCGCCGGGATGAGATGCTCTTCCATGACCTCGAGGTTGGATGCCGTTACGCGAAGCAGGTCACGGTCGATGCGAGTCACGTCTTGGATCCATTCGGCGGCTGCCAGCCGAGCGGCGACGTCATCCGCCGACGCCCGCACTCTGACCAGGTAGCGGGGCTGGGCCTTGCCGACGAGCAGCCTCTGTAGCGGACCCTCAAAGACGAGTTCGCCCTTGCGGAGAATGCCGACCGTATCGCAGACCTCCTGAACATCGGCGAGGATGTGACTGGAGAAGACAACCGTGGCGTCGCCGCGAAGTCTTGCGATCAGATCAAGCACCTCGCGCCTCCCGAGCGGATCGAGCGCCGAGCACGGCTCGTCGAGGAGCACGAGGTCCGGGCGTGCCACCAGAGACGCGGCCAAGCCGAGCCGTTGCAGCATCCCGCGGGAGAAGCCACCTACGGCTCGATCCGCAGCGTCGGCGATACCGGCCAGCGCGAGCATCTCTGCAACACGTCCGTCGTCGTGAGAGCCTGTCGTCATGAAGTGCGACAGATCGACAACCTCGCGGGCGGTGAGCCACTGGTCGAACAGCGGTGTGTCCGGGAGGACGCCGACGTTCGCCGTTGCGATCGACACCGACCCGCTGGTGGCCGTGCGGAGACCGGCGAGAACGCCGAGCAGCGTCGTCTTCCCGGCCCCGTTGGGTCCGACCAAGCCGTAGACCGAACCCGGAGCTACGTTCAGATCTACGGCATCCAGCGCTCGGTTGTCGCCGTAGTCCTTGACGAGTCCTCGTGTCTCGATCATTTGATCGGCGAGGTCTGGCGGCCGATCAGCAGATACACGATGCCGCCGAGCGGGATCGAGATCACACAAATCACAGCCCAGAGCCACTTGGGCAGGTAGCGGACCTCGTTGCGGGAGATGTCCACCCAGCACCACACGACGAAGCCTGCCAGAAGGATCAAGACCGGCGCCAGGGCCGCCCAGTTGATCTCACTCATCGTTCACCTCTTGTTCCAATCTTGTTCTATTACTTTTATAACAAAGAGGGAACGGCTCTGTCAAACGACCGGGCCCCCGCCTCGAGGCTCGGGGGCCCGGCCCGCTTGGGTCGATGACGGCTCAGCCGGGGCACCTATGCGCTGCGCAGCGCTTCGGTCGGCGACAGGCGTGCCGCCCGGATCGCCGGGTAGAGGCCGGCGACCGCACCGATCAGCAGCGCAGCCGCAATACCGCCGGCAATCGCGATCGGCGGGATCAGCGTGCTCCAACCACGCACGTTTGCATACACGCCGGTCACTGCCCATCCGAGGGCGACACCTCCGATGCCGCCGACCGCCGACAGCAGGAGCGCCTCGCCGAGGAACTGCACTGCGACATGCCGCTTCGTCGCCCCGAGAGCTCGCCGCAATCCGATCTCAGACCTGCGCTCCAACACGGAGATGACCATGACGTTGGCGATGCCGACGCCACCTACCAGCAACGCAACCGCACCCAGACCCAGGAACAGAGCTGTGAACGCGTCGTCGGCAGCCTCCTTGGCCTCGAGGGCGTCGGAAGGACGAGCTACCTGCACCTCCTCCGGATTCTGTGGGCTGGCGGTCGCGGCCAACACCGAGGTCACCTCGTCAACGAAAGCGGGATCAACCCGGATGAGGATCGATGAGGGAACGACCTCATGGTCGAGAAACTCCTCCGCCGTCGTCATCCCCACGAGCGCCGCCCGATCCAGATCGGGGTTCAACTCAAACTCGTCGAGCACTCCGATCACCGTGAACCACTGATCACCCAGCCAGATCTGTTGGGTACCGGTCACATCGCGGATGCCGAGCCGCTCGGCGGCGACTGAACCGAGCACCGCAGTCGGATACGTGGCCGTCGCCTCGTCGAGAGACTTCCCATCAGCGACGCTGCCGGCCAGCGTGTCGAGGAGGTTCACATCGACCGCCTGCACGGTGATCCCTCCCGTCTGACCTTCGGGGACGTAGTCCGACTTGTACACGTTGGCGGCCACGGCACTGATCGTGCTTGTCTGCTCGACGGGACCGATGCGGGAGATCATCCCGGCGGCCTCTGTCGGCAGCTCACCGCTGCCGATGCCGATTCCGGTGCCCGCCTGGACCGTCAGCAGGTTCGTGCCGAGCCGGTCGAGCTGGGCAAGCAGATCGGACTTGGACGACTCGGATAGGCCGAGCACACCGACCATCGCCGCGATGCCGATCACAATGCCGAGCGCCGACAGCGCGGCGCGCAGCTTGCGGGTGTGCAGGCCGACGCTTGCAGTGCGTAGCACGTCGGTGCCGTGCAACTTGGAGGGGACGAGCCCGTTGCCCCGGCTCATCGTCTCTCTCCCGTGTCGTATTCGATGCGGCCGTCGCGTAACCCTGCGGTGCGCGGAAACGCCTCTGCGATCTCCGGGTTGTGGGTGATCACAACGAAAGTCACGCCCTCGTCGTTGATCTGGTGGATCAGCTCGACAATGGCTTCACTGTTCTTGGTGTCCAGGTTCCCGGTCGGCTCGTCGGCAAGCACGATCGACGGCGTGCCTACCAGCGCTCGGGCCACCGCTACTCGCTGCCGCTCTCCGCCGGACAATTTGGTAGCGACGTGGTCGAGACGGTGACCCAGCCCGACCCGCAGCAGCGCCCGGTGCGCCATCTCGCGCCTGGTCGTCACATTCAACCCGGTGTACAGCAGCCCATCGGCGACGTTGTCGAGAGCGGTGTACCCACTGAGTAGATGAAACTGTTGGAACACGAAGCCGATGTGGCGTGACCGCAGCGCCGACAGGTCCTTGTCGCTCAGGTCCTTGATGTTGTACCCGGCGACGGTCACGTCACCGGTGGTGGGGCGGTCCAACGTCCCCATGATGTGCAGCAAGGTGGACTTGCCGCTTCCGGACGGCCCGACGACGCCAACCAGCTCACCGCGGGCAACGGCAAAATCGACGCCGCGGAGTGCCCGGACCGGAGGTGTGGTCGGATATTCCTTGGTCACGCCGTGTAGCGACAAGACCACCTCAGCGCCCGCGGCGGGTACTGACCGCTCTTCGCTCACAATGAAAGTCACTGCTCATCTCCATGCGTCTCGTCCGCGTCGAAGCCCTGCATCTGAAGGCGACCGGTGGTCATGGGATCACCACCATGTCGCCGACGCTGAGGCCGGCGGACTCCACCTCGACCAGACCGTCGGCATAGAAACCTGGATCGACGGCGACCAGCCGGGTTGCACCGTTGCCTGCGTCGACCTCGACGGCATACCCACCCTCGGCAAGCGCCACCAACGCAGAGACGGGAACGGCCACGACGTTCGCAACGGAGTCGGAGACTATCTCGACGTCGACAGGCGCCTCGTCCAAGCCGGCTGCCACCGAGAGGTCGTCGAGAACGATCTCGACACCGAAGGTCGCATTCCCCTGGCCTCCTGTCGCAACGCTGTCGATCGCAACCACGGTGCCACCGGCGTCACTGCCATCAGGCATTTCGACAATCACATCCTGACCGACAACGACCAGCCCCTGATCGGCAGCTGGAAGGTCAAAGGTGACGAGCTGATCTGCCGATGAGATACCCAGCACGGGGGTGCCGGCGTTGACCGTCGACCCAACGGAGGCAAGCACCTCGTTCACCCGGACAGGCGATGACAGGAACACAACCTCACCGAGGTCGACAACACCGTCTTCTTCGAGCCCCGCGTCGGCCTGCCAGGCAAGCACGGCCTCCCCTGTCCCGTCGTCCCACACGCCGTCCACAGCCGGACCCTCGTAGCCGAGAGCAACCAGGGCTCTCTCGAGCTGCAATACGTCGTCACCTGCAAGCGGATCGCCGGTTGAGATCGTGGCGATAGGTTGACCCGCTGTGACCGAGTCCCCTACTGCGACGTTCACGGCGAGGACCTCCGCAGCCGCCGGGATGAAGATCACATCTCCGAGTGAGACCTGGCCCGTCTCGTCGACACCGAGATCCTCCTGCCACCGCTCGACCATGGTCTCTGTGTAGTCGGTGAACTCCTCGTCGACCGAGGCAAGCCGGTCGGGGTCGTAGCCAAGGGCGACCAGCGCCTCCTCGAGTTGGAGGACATCGCCGCCCGTCATGTTGTCGCTCAGGTCCCGCAGCGTGCGGTAGGCGGGAACGTCGCCGTACATGACGACGACCGGCTCGCCGTTGACGTAATACAGGACATCACCCTGCGCAACGGTCTCACCCGCAGCGACCACCTCGGTCACCACGCCGCTCTTCCCACCGGTCAGCGTCATTGCGTCGTCGGTTGCGGTGAGCGTGCGATAGGCGGGAGAGTCGCCGTACAGCAGCACGACGGGCTCGTTGTCGACTGTGAGGAAGACACCACCCTGTTCGACCATGGTGCCGACTTCGGCGGTCGTGGTCACGGTGCCGGAGATCGGGCTCACCACGGGGTCGCCATCCTCCGTGCCCAACGTCCCATCGAACGACTCCATCTGGATCAGGTCGGTGCGCACAGCCTCTGCGAACGACAGCGGTGCCGGGGTGTCCGTTGCTCCGGAGCCCTCGCTACCGCCGAGCAGGACCAGCGCGGCCACCGCTCCGATCGCCCCGAGGGCAAGACCGCCAATCCATGACCACCTCCGTTTCGATTTCCGGATCGCCGGTTCCTCGTGAGTGCCTTCGTCGACCCGGTCGACTTTGGCCATATCTGTGGTCATGGTTCTCCCTGCCATCAGCCACCCGCCCTTCCCAGACCGCGTCCGCCGACACCGGGGACGCCCCCGAGGATCTCGGCGCAGACTTCATTGGCGACGACGAAGTCGGGATCGTCCTGATCGATCTCACCAAACGGTCGCCCGCTGCCTTCCCCGGGCTCGCCGCCCGCCCCGGGCCCGAATGCGGACAGATCGGGATCGTCCATGTCGTAGCCGTTGTCTCGCATGCAGCCCGCGTACTCGACCAGCGTGTCCTGCAACTCGGTCAAGTCGAAGCCGCCGTCACCGAATCCCAGGACCACACCTTCGATTTCGTCCTCGCAAGCCTCCATCGCCGCCTGAATCGTCTCCCGATCGATTGGAGCACCATCCCCATCGGTCTGGCCGCGGAAACCACCAAACTCGACGTTTCCCTCCGCGTCGACGGTGGGATCTTCGATGTCGATGCCCTCGTCACGCAGACAGGCCGCGAGGTTGAGCATCGCCTGCTCTGTGTCCACCTCGTCGGTGCCCGATCCCTCGGCTTGCCCTGCCGCCGCGGCGACGGCGTCTTCGGCTTCCAGCGTGGCGATTCCGCCATCGGCGCTTTCCGAGCCCCCACATGCGCTCGCAACGAGCCCGAACGCAAGAAGGAGCACCATCGCCCGTATCTTCATTGGCCACCCTTTCCGATTGGTCAGAACATCGTCGGACGAGCACCCAGTCCCTATCTGAGTGCGGGCTAAGAAGTCGCTGAGAATGCGGGCTCAGCCGCCGTTGGCGCCGGCGAATGTAGGCTCAGCCCATGCTCTGCTGTATCGGTGACCTC
>JASJBC010000006.1 GCA_030066715.1 Acidimicrobiia bacterium | reverse complement strand
CTACGAACGACACCGACCGGGCTTTCCCGAGGACTTCTATCAGCACCTGCTCAGCAAGGACTGGATAGCGCCCGGCCGGCGGGCGCTGGATATGGGAACAGGCACCGGGACCGTTGCGCTCGGTCTGGCTGCCCTTGGCCTCGATGTCACCGGGCTGGACATCGCACCGGAACTGCTCGAGGTTGCGCGCCGGACGGCCGACGCCGGGAACCTCGCAGCGAGGTTTGTCGAGGGCCGTGCCGAGGCAACCGGGTTTGCGAACTCCAGCTTCGATCTCGTCACTGCCGGCCAATGCTGGTGGTGGTTCGACAGCAGCCTGGCGGCTGCGGAGGCACGGCGGGTTCTCGTCTCTGGGGGAAGGCTCCTCATCTGCGACTTCAGCTACCTTCCCCTCCCCGGCAACGTGGCCGAGCGCACGGAGACGCTCATCCTGGAGCACAACCCGGGGTGGCCAAAGGCCGGCTGGCGCGGGGTCCACCCCGAGCAGGTGATGGCTCTCGACTACGGCGGATTCACCGCAGTGGAGAGCTTCAGCTACGTCGTCGACGTTGCGTTCAGCCATGAGGCATGGCGAGGACGGATTCGCACCTGCAACGGAGTCGGGTCCGCACTGTCGGCCCCGACGGTGGCCAAGTTCGACGAGGAACTGGCGATGCTGCTGGAGGCCGAGTTCCCCGAACCTCTCTCCGTCCCCCACCGGGTCTTTGCCACCAGTGGCGTCAAGGCGTAGGCAACCGCCGGTCCTTGCGGTGCGCCGCCATCCACTCTGCGGCAAAGTCGATCAGGGAAGCGAGTTCGACGAGAACTGTGTCGGCGCAGCCGACCCGACCCGTAGACACCTTGTCCGGCTCGGCGACGGCAAATGCCTCACCGACCGCAACGAAGTCGCTGTCGTCTACTGCGGGTTCGGTGAACTCCACCCACTGGCGCTGGCCATTCACCATCAGCGGGGCGCCATTTGCGATTCGGTCGCCGGCCAATCCGCTTCTGCTCTCCGCGAGGTGTAGCGCGGTGCACTTGTCGAAGCCAACACCGATCATGAGGATCGAGGCAGCCAGGTCGTATAGCGCCGCCAGCGGCGAGCCCTCCCCGACGGGATCGTCGAGGGCATGGACCGCGGTGATCGGCTCAGCCGCCGGTCCCCACGCAGCAAAGGAGCGATGGGGATGGCTGCTCCGCAGCGCGGCCGGATGGGTCCGCACGGCATCAGCGAGCAGACCCATCGCCCGCGTCGGGGTCCACCTCGGGACGTACGCGGGCAGCGAGTCACGAATCTCGTCCCACGCCTCCTCCGGTTCCACTCCCAGATAGGCGGGGTCACAGAGATGCCACGACTGGGTCGGGACGACGATCGTTCCGTGCGGCCCGATCACCCGGCGCAGAGCGAGGGCGACGGTCTGCTCCCCACCGGGGACTCGTCCGATCGCCGCCAGCGAGCAATGCACGATGACGACGGATCCGTCGGCCAAGCCCACGTCGTCGAGGTCGGCAAGGAGACGCTTCGCCGTGACGACGGTCACGAATCTACGGCGCTGTCGAGGAGACAACCTGCGGCGGCCATCTCGGCAATCGCGCGATCACCGTCGCCGGCCTCGAGATCGACCGAGCGGATGGCGTCATCGAGAACAGCCACTGTGTAGCCGGTCGCAATGCCGTCTAGAGCCGTTGCCCTGACGCAGTAGTCGGTGGCGAGACCGCAGACCACCAGCCTGCGGATGCCCCACCGCTCCAGCTGGTCGCGGAGACCGGTCTCGGTCACGGTGTCGCCCTCGGGATCCTTCATCGCAAAGCCGGAGTATCCGTCCTCGCCACCCATCCCCTTGCGCACGACGGGGCCGTCAACGATGAGGTTGGGGTGAAACGCTGCTCCCCAGGTGTCCCCAACACAATGCACGGGCCAGATGCCGCCGTCTTTGGCGAAGTGTGGAGTCGAGGGCGGGTGCCAGTCGGCGGTGTAGACCACCCTGGCGCCGGCACTGCGAGCGCGGGCAATCTCGCTGTTGATGATGGGGATAACGTCCTCGCCGCCACTCACGTAGAGGTTGCCGTTCACGTCGGCGAAGTCGTTCTGTACGTCGACGACGACGAGGGCCGTCTCGCGGTCATAGTTGAGAGAAGACATGCGGCGATCATACCGAACGGCCCTAAGGGGTCCTCAGGGTACGACCAGGGTCAGTCCTGATGGAAACACCGTGCGTTTGGAGCGAAGCTGGGCGAAGACAAAGACACCCAGAAGCGAGGCGCACCATGACCGCACCGGCACCCCAACCCCAAGTGACAGCAGAGACCCGGAACTGGGCGACGCTGAGTCACCTTTCCGGGTTTGTGATCTTCTTTGGCATTCCCTCGGCCCTCGGCCCGCTGGTGATGTGGCTGCTCCGCCGCGACCAGCCGTATGCCGAGTTCCATGCGAAGGAAGCGCTCAACTTCCAGATCTCATTCATGATCTACGGGGCAGTCGCCGCCATCAGCATCATCTTCCTCATCGGTTTGCTGTTGCTGCCTGCCGTTCTCATCACCTGGTTCGTGCTGACGATCAAGGGTTCACTCCGCGCCTCGGCCGGCGAGTACTACCGGTATCCAATGACGCTGCGATTCGTCTCCTAGATCCTCCTCCGGGCACACACTCCTCCCTCCCGCGCCCGCACGAAACCCCCGGCGACAGCTCGTCCCGGGGGTTTCGTGTTCTGCGGCAACGGGGTGAAGCGTCACAGGACTATGCGTTGGTCACGTTCCGGGCAATTAGGCCGCTTCGTAGGACACGCCGCCGGAGACCCGGCCGACCACGTTCCACAGCGCCTGCTGCCCGGACCGGTCTGCGATGTGCTCGTGATCCATTCGATAGAGCGGGCCGGTCATCTTCTTCCGCTTGCTGGCAAAGAACTCGCCATTCACCTCGGGCCCGTAGCCGGCCACCTCGAGGTAACGACCCGCGCCGTCGGCAACCGAGTGCGACATCCCGGGGACGAGCCTGAAGAGCGGCACCATGAACTTGCGCATATAGAACGGTGCGTTGCTGATGGCGTTCGTGTCCGGTGTCGAACCCGGGGAAACCGTGTTGACGGTGGTGCCTGCCGGGAGCCTTCTGGCCAGCTCTGCCGCCCACCAGGCTACGAAGACCTTGGCAGTGGCGTAGGTGTCGCCCGGCTTGTAGGTAGCCGGCGGCGTCATCCGCATCTGCGCTTCGATGGCAGCCTCGAGATCACCGCCGAAGTGGTCCGCCGCCATCGCCTCGAGGTCAACCGGGTTGAACGTCGGAACGTCGCCGCGCGCCGCCTCCGAACCGGCGATAACCAGACGGCCGCCTTCGTTCACCAGCCCGGCCTCCAAGAGCCTGCTTGTCAGCACGTGGTGGCCGATCAAGCTCGAAGTGACCGTCGCTTCGATGCCGCTTGCGGTCATACGCATGTCCTGCGGAGGCGCGATACCGGCGTTGAGAATCAACGTATCGATGCCTTCGCCTCTGGCGACCAGCTCACCTGCGGCTGCCTCGGCGCTTCCCAGGTCATCGAGGTCAACGGTGAGGGCCTCGAATACCTCGGCTCCGGTGCGTGTCTCCAGACGCGCGATGGCGCTGTCTACCTTGGCTTGCGTCCGTCCGGTGACAACCACTCGGTCGTAGCCCGCTTCGGCCAATTGGGCGGCAGCCTCAAACCCGAGTCCCGAGGTTGCCCCGGTGACGAGTGCGGTGCGTGTGCTCTCCATTTCCAATCCCTCCTGAGGGTCCGATATCGAGATTCAGCGCATCTAGAGTCGTGTCTATTCCGAGTTTTAGACTTTTGTACAAACTGTGTCCCCTCAACGGCCCCAGGGGAGGCGAGCAAAAAAAGGCTCTCAGGTCCGAGGCCGCTTTGGCCGATTGAAGCGGAGAGGAGGAATGAAGTTGGCTCTCGACCCGGTCGCGCTCGACGCAGAACTGCAGCAAGAACTCACCGAGGTCCGGCTCCAGACCGAGCACGGACGCATTCTCATGCCTGTGGTTCCCCTCGACATGGGGATCGTGGCGTCGGACGTCTACGAGCTCCACGACGAGGACGAGGCGTTTGACCGGATCCGCGACGAGTTGGGCATGCGCCCGCTGGTGACTCTGGAGTGGAGCGAGGATGGTGCGCCGCAGTTCGACAACTCGTTGCAGGTGCTTCATCTCGGGGAACGTGCCTACATCTCCCTCTCCCCCGACGTCGCTGTCGCCCAGCACTGGGAAGCCATCGCAATGTGCGAACCGGGTACGCCGGAGATGCTGGAGACCTTCTACCTCGACTTGGCCCAAGACAACGGCGCCACCTACAGCGTCGATCTCTACAGTGCGTTGCCGACGAGGGTGAGCTCCAACTACTTGAGCTGTGATGCGATCGCAGGGAGCTTCGCCGCCTACCTCGACTGGGACGAGAATCGCTCCCCCGGCGCATGGGCATATCAGGTCGAGTACCTGCCACGGTCCGTCGAGAAGACTCCCGACCTGGTCATAGGGTCGATGGCGCTGCGCAAGGAGGACAACGAGTTCTCCCGCCGCCGCTACATCAACGCCTACGCCGCAGCCGTCTACGACGATCACGCCCGGGCGGTCTGAGCTCCAAGACTCCCGGGGTTCTCTCCGGCTAGCGTTGCCGCCATGAGACCAAGTTGGGATGAGTACTTCCTCGAGCTAGTCGACCAAGTTGCCACCCGGGCCACCTGCGATCGTGGCAAGAGTGGATGTGTCGTCGTCCGCAACAAGCGCATCATCTGCACCGGCTATGTCGGTTCGCCTTCCGGCATGCCCCACTGTGACGACGTCGGGCATGACCTCAAGCAGGTGATCGACGACGACGGCACGACGCGCAACCACTGCGTGCGCACCGTTCACGCCGAGCAGAACGCAATCGTGCAGGCGGCCCGCTACGGCTTGCAGTTGGAGGGGACGACCATCTATTGCTCGATGGAGCCGTGTCGTGTCTGCGCAATGCTCATCGCCAGCAGCGGCGTCGGCCGCGTCGTCGCTCGACGCCGCTACCACGCCGGCGGTGACACACCCGAGATCCTCAGCGCAGCCGGTGTCGAGTTGGTCATCGTCGAAGATGTGGTGGAGACCTACGACGGTCAGTAGCTCAGATCGGAGCCACCATCTTCACAACCGACAGTTCCGAGCCTTCTCGCAGCGGCTCGACATTGCTGGTCGCCTCGAACCCAGCCGATTCGTAGAGCCGTTCCGCGGCATCGTTGCCCAGCGTCACCCAGAGCTCTGCCGAGGTGGCGCCTGCGGCACGTGCCCACTCCATGGCGGCAGCGACGAGACGGCGCCCGATCCCCTTGCGCCGGATGAATGGGTCCACCCACATTGCGCCGATGTCGAGAAGCTCGCTGTTGTCGTCGAGCCTGCCGAACAGCATCCCGACCGGGTCGGCATCCACTTCGGCTACGAGCAGGAGACCGCGAGGGTGTTCGGCGGTTCTCCCGATCAAGTCGCGCCACCACTCGTCGGCCTCGGCGCTCTCCTCCCCGAGAGTGCTGCGAAACGAATCCGGGGCATCCTCGACGGCGCGCAAGCGAAGCGATCTCCACAGCCGCCACTCGTCACCGGAGATTGTTCTGATCTGCAAGTCCACGGCGCGAGTCTTGCACATGTGCGCCGAGCCACCGGGTATCTAGCCGTTCTTGCGGACCTCACTTCCAATATGCGAACTCACGTCCGCAAGAATGCTGAGAGTCTGCCGAGCATGAAGAAGGCCCTCCCAGGAGGGAGGGCCTTCTTCCGACGTAACTTCCGGAGGAAGTTACGCGTCGTTAATGGCTGCGTGGGCTGCGGCCAGACGGGCGACGGGCACCCGGAACGGCGAGCAGCTCACGTAGTCGAGACCGAGCTCGTGACAGGTCGCAACCGACTCGGGGTCGCCACCGTGCTCACCACAGATGCCGATCTCCATCCCGGGACGTGCTGCCCGGCCACCCTCGACGGCGAGCTTGATCAGCCCGCCGACACCGTTCGGATCGAGCGTCGCAAACGGGTTCACCGGCAGGATGCCCTGCTCGACGTACTCGATCAGGAAGCTCTTCTCGGCGTCGTCACGGCTGAGCGCATAAGTCGTCTGCGTCAGGTCGTTGGTGCCGAAGGAGAAGAACTCCGCTTCCTTGGCCAGCTCACCTGCGGTGAGCGCCGCACGCGGGGTCTCCACCATGGTGCCGACCTGGTAGTCGACCGTGACGCCACGGGCCGCCATGACTTCCTCGGCCACGTCGACGATCACTGCCTTGACCTTCTCCAGCTCCGCCACATGGACGGAGAGCGGGATCATGATCTCAGGCTTCGGGTCGAACCCGTTCTCCTTGGCGTTGCACGCGGCCTCGATGATGGCCTGCGCCTGCATGCGCGGGATCTCCGGCATGAGGATGCCGAGACGCACACCACGGAAGCCCAGCATCGGGTTCTCCTCGTGCAGGTCCTCGATCCGGCTCAGCTTGCGCTCTGCTTCAGCGACAGCGTCGCCGTTCCCGGCGGCCTTGGCCGCAGCCATCTCCGCCTCGAGCTCTTCGGCGTCCGGGAGGAACTCATGCAACGGCGGGTCGATCATGCGGATGATGACCGGCATGCCGGACATGGCCTCGAACAGACCCTGGAAGTCGCCCCGCTGCATCGGCATCAGAACGTCGAGCGCCTCCTGCCGATCCTCGGTGGTCTCGGCGAGGATCATCTTTTGCACGGTGGGGAGACGCTCCGCCTCGAAGAACATGTGCTCCGTACGGCAGAGACCGATGCCCTGTGCGCCGTAGTCCTTGGCACGATTGGCATCCACCGGGTAGTCGGCGTTGGCGAGCACCTTGAGACGGCGGTACTCGTCCGCCCACTCGAGCAGAGCGGACAGCCAGCGGTCGTTGATGTCGGGAACGACGGTCGGCAGCTGACCTACGAACACCTCACCGAAGGTTCCTTCGATCGAGATGAACTCGCCCTCGTTGATGACGCGATCCTCGACGGACATCTTGCGGCCCTCGAGATCGATGTCGAGCTCGGCGATGCCGACGACGGCCGGCTTGCCGAACTGGCGGGCAACCAGGGCAGCGTGGCTGGTGCGACCACCGCGGCTGGTGACGATGCCCTCAGCGGCGAGCATGCCGTGAACGTCATCGGGCTTGGTCTCCGGACGGACCAGCATGACCTTCTTGCCCTCTTCTGCCCACTCGACTGCCTTGTCGGCGTCGAAGGCCACGACGCCCACCGCAGCGCCCGGGGAGACGTTGAGACCCTCGGCGAGGAGGGCGCCCTCCGCCTTGGCGGCCTTGCGATCCTCGGTCGTGAACTGCGGATGGAGGAAGAAGTCGATCTGGTCGGGGGTGACCCGCATCACGGCCTCTTCCTTGGAGATGAGACCTTCTTCCGCCATCTCAACGGCGATGCGCACCGAGGCCTGGGCCGTGCGCTTGCCGTCGCGGGTCTGCAGCAACCAGAGCTTGTTGTTCTCGACGGTGAACTCCATGTCCTGCATGTCGCGGTAGTGCTCCTCGAGACGACGCGAGATCGCCAGCAGCTCGTCGTAAGCGTGCGGCATGTCGTCGGCCATGTCCTCGAGATGAAGCGTCGCCCGGATACCGGCAACAACGTCCTCGCCCTGTGCGTTGAACAGGTAGTCACCCTCGATGTGGTTTTCCCCGGTTGCGCCGTTGCGCGACATTGCCACGCCGGTGAGGCAGTCCTCGCCGAGGTTCCCGAACACCATCGTCTGCACGTTGACGGCCGTGCCGAGGTCGTGCGGGATGTTGGAGGCGTTGCGATAGTCGACGGCGCGCTTGCCGGTCCACGACTTGAACACAGCCTCGACGGCGAGCTTGAGCTGCTCGTCGGGATCCGACGGGAAACGCGGCGTGATCGCAAGGAACCGCTCCACGATCTCCTTCAGAGCATCCGTGGAGAGCTCGGCGTCAGTGGCGACGCCGGTCTTGGTGCGGAACTCCTCGAGGATCTCCTCGTACGGCTCGTCCGGGTTGCCGAGGACGACGGAGCCGAACATCTGGATGAGGCGACGGTACGAGTCATATGCGAAGTGAGGGTCACCGCTGGTGACGGCGAGCTCCGCTGCAACCTCGTGGTTGAGACCGATGTCGAGAACCGTGTCCATCATGCCCGGCATCGAGAACTTGGCGCCGGAACGGCAGGAGAGCAGCAGCGGGTTGCTCGGATCGCCGAACTTCTTGCCGGTCTTCTCCTCCACGCTGTCGAGCGCAGCGCGCACCTGGTCCCACATCCCTTCGGGGACGACGCCGCCGGCGTCGGTGTATGCGTTGCAAGCAACGGTCGTGATCGTGAAGCCGGGAGGGACCGGGACACCGAGACGTGTCATGTCGGCGAGGTTCGCACCCTTGCCACCGAGGAGACCGCGCACGTTCTCCCACTCACCGACCAGAGCCTCGGCCTCCGAGACCTCGTCAAAGGTATAAACCCACTTAGTCATGCTTTCCACCTATCGATAGGTTTGATGGTTATCAGCTGCCCGCGTGAACACACGCAGGACCGGCCCTAGCTCACCAGGACCGCCGCATGGTTACAAGGGTCGAGCGCCACTGAAGATGGGCCAATAGACCCATTACCTGTAGACCCTTGAAACGTAGCGTGGTCAAGGTTACCGAGAGGAGATTCGACTGTGAGCGAGATGTACGTCTCGGGCCAGTCGGGTGTCGGCCGTTTGATTCAAGCGTTGGCCGAAAGAGGCCATCGCGTCATTGGGCCGATAGTCCGCAACGAGGCCCTCGTCTACGACGAGATCAAAGGGGTTGAGGATCTCCCCAAAGGGTGGACCGATCTGCAGGAGCCGGGGCGGTATCGCCTCGAGCAACGCGGTGACGAGAAGCTCTTTGGGTTTGTGGTCGGCCCCACGAGTTGGAAGCAGTACCTCAATCCGCCGGAGACGGTGCTGTGGTCGGGCGTCATCAGCCCGGAAGGGTTTGTGACGGACCCTGCGCCAGAACCCCCCAAGTATGCCTTCTTCGGGGTGCGCCCCTGCGAGGTGGCTGCCCTTGGGGTACTCGACAAGGTCTACTCAACGAGCAACGGCTTGCCATCGATGGCGGGTTACACCGCCATCCGGGAGCAGGCGTTCATCGTTGCGGTCAACTGCGTTGAGCCGGGTGGCAACTGCTTCTGCGTCTCGATGGACACTGGGCCGACGGCGGAGGCCGGATACGACATCGCAATCACCGAGATCGTGCACAACGGAAACATGCGCTATCTCATCGAGGCCGGCACCCCGGCGGGTGCCGAGGTCTTGGGAGACATGGGCAACCTCGAGGAGCCCAGTGAGGCGGAGATCGAGGCGCGGGACTTCTTCCTGACCGAGGCAGCCGCCAACATGGGGAAGACCCTCGAAGTGGACGATCTTCCGGAGCTTCTCAAGGGCAACGCCCGCAACCCGAGATGGGAGAGCATCGCAGACCGCTGTCTTGCGTGCGCCAACTGCACGATGGTCTGCCCGACCTGCTTCTGCAACACGGTGGACGACAACCTGTCGCTCGACGGCACTCACGCCACCCGGACCAGGAAGTGGGACTCGTGCTTCACGCTCGGCTTCTCGTACATGCACGGGCTCCCGATGCGCGAAGGCGTTGGAGCCCGTTACCGACAATGGATCACGCACAAACTCGCTACTTGGGTCGACCAGTTCGACGAAATGGGGTGCGTTGGGTGCGGGCGGTGCATCACCTGGTGCCCGGTCGGCATCGACATCACGCACGAGGCCGGAGCCATTCGGCGCGCGGATCTGCGGGACACCCCCATCGGGATTGGAGGTTTCGCATGATGGACACAGAGAATCTCATCAAGGTCCTGGACGAGCAGAGCTTCTTCACGGGACTCAGCCCCGAGCAGATGGTCGTGCTGGCTTCAACGGCCGCCGAGGTCGACTACAGCGGTGGCGTCGAGGTCTTCGAGGAAGGCGGTCGCGCCGATGCGGCCTACCTGATCCTCGAAGGCGCCGTAGCGCTGGAACTCCACGTGACGAACCGGGCCCACCACATCGTGCAGACCCTCCACGAGAGCGAGGTGCTCGGGTGGGGCTGGCTGTTCCCGCCGCACCGCTGGTCGTTCAGCGCCAGGACCCTGGAACCAACCAAGGTGGTGCGCTTCGATGCGATTCAGCTCCGCGCCGCCTGGGAATCCGATTGCGAGCTCGGCTACGAGATGATGAAACGATTCGCCCAAGTAATGACAGGCCGCCTGGCGGCAACCCGACTCCAGTTGGTGGATTTTTATGGTGACACTCACTGAGCCCGCCGTCATCGATCAGATGACTCCGATCCCGTTCAAGGTTCGGAGCGTCCGCGAGGAGCTGAGCCATACGTTCACGCTGGAGCTCGAACCGCCCAACGGTGACTTCGACTTCCAGCCCGGCCAGTTCACGATGGTCTATGCCTTCGGCATCGGCGAGGTTCCCATTTCGATCAGCAGCAGCTCCACACGCGAGGCAACGCTGTTGCAGACGATCCGCCGTACCGGCGCCGTGACCCATGCCCTCGGCACATTGAAGTCCGGGGACTACGTCGGAATCCGGGGACCGTACGGAACACCCTGGCCGATGCAGGAATCCAAAGGCCGCGATCTGTTGATCGTGGGCGGCGGCATCGGTCTGGCACCACTCCGGCCGGCCATCTACCACGCTCTCGAGAACCGGGACGACTACGAGCGGGTTGTCGTTCTCTACGGGACGAGAACTCCCGACGACATCTTGTTCGAAACCGAGTTGCGCCGCTGGGGAGATCGCACCGACATAACCACACTGATCACCGTCGACGCCGCCGATCGCGGCTGGTACGGGGCTGTGGGCGTTGTCACGCGACTCATCGGGCGCGTCGGCTTCGACCCCTCCAATACAACCGCTCTCGTCTGCGGTCCCGAGATCATGATGACCGTGACCGCCGAGCGGCTCATGGAGGGCTACTCCATGGAACCGAGCAACATCTACGTGACCATGGAGCGCAACATGAAGTGTGGCATCGGCGTCTGTGGCCACTGCCAGTTCGGAGCGAAGTTCATCTGCACGGACGGAGCGGTGTTCTCGTACAGCGAAGTCGGTCATCTATTCGATATCAAGGGAGTGTGAGATGGCGCTGCCCAAACTTGCGGTCTACAAGTTCGCATCATGCGACGGATGCCAGCTCAGCATTCTCGATGTCGAGGATCTGCTGTTGGACATCGCCAGCGTTGTCCACATCGCCAACTTCCCGGAGGCATCTCGTGAGGTTGTGGAAGGCCCGTACGACCTGACCCTGGTCGAGGGTTCGATCACGACCCCGCACGATGCGGAGAGGATCCACGAGATCCGCCGGCAGTCGAAGTATCTGGTGACCATCGGGGCCTGCGCCACAGCCGGTGGCATCCAGGCACTGAAGAACTGGAAGGACACGGACCTGTTCATGAGGACCGTGTACGCCCACCCGGAGTATCTCGAGACGCTGGAGACCTCCACGCCGATCAAGAACCACGTCGAGGTCAACTTCGAGCTGCGGGGCTGCCCCGTTGACAAGATGGCCCTCGTCGAGGTTGTGGCGGCCTTCGTCCAGGGGCGCAGACCCAACATCCCCGAGTACAGCGTGTGCGTCGAGTGCAAACGACGGGGCACACCGTGTGTGATGGTTGGTCACGGAACACCGTGTCTCGGCCCGGTGACCCAGGCAGGTTGCGGGGCGCTGTGCCCCTCTTACAACCGTGGCTGCTACGGGTGCTTCGGCCCGATGGAGAGCCCCAACACCGAGATGCTTGCAGCAGCGTGGCAGCGACTCGGGGTCAACCATCGCGGTCTCGTCGATGCGTTCCGTGGGTTCAACGCCTACGCGGAGCCATTCCGCATAACCAGTGACCACCATGAAGCGCTCGCCGTGGCGAAGGGAGAGTGACCATGGCTGATGTCAGAAACATCGACGTTGACTACATCGCCCGGGTCGAGGGCGAAGGCGAGATGCATGTCAAGGTGGTAGACGGTGTGATCGAGGATGTCTGGTTCGGCATCTTCGAACCGCCACGCTTCTACGAGGCGTTCCTGGAGGGCCGACCCTTCTCGGATGCGCCGGACATCACCGCCCGCATCTGCGGTATCTGCCCGGTCGCCTACCAGATGAGCTCGGTGCATGCGATGGAGTATGCGTTCGGGACTTCGGTCACCGGCCAGCTGCGGTCTCTGCGCCGGCTGCTCTACTGCGGCGAGTGGATCGAGAGTCACATCCTGCACATGTTCCTGCTCCACGCGCCCGACTTCCTCGGGTACGAGAGCGCCGTGCACATGGCAGCCGATCACAAGGACATCGTCGAGCTCGGCCTTCGTATGAAGAAGGCGGGAAACGCCATCGTCACGATGGTGGGCGGTCGCGAGATCCATCCGATCAATGTGAAGGTCGGCGGCTTCTACCGGGCACCGACCAAGCAGGAGCTCCTCGAGCTCGTCCCGGAACTCGAGTGGTCGCTGGAGGCGGTCGTCGAGACGATCAAGCTGGTCTCCGGGTTCACGTTCCCGAACGTCGAGCAGGATTTCGAGTTCGTTTCGTTGAGCCACCCGCTGGAGTATCCGTTCAATGAAGGGCGCATTGTCTCCAACAAGGGCCTCGATATCGCAGTCTCCGAGTGGAACGACTACTTCCTCGAGGAGCATGTCGAGCGTTCCAACGCCCTCCACTCCCGGGTGCGCGAGCGAGGCGCTTATCACGTCGGACCGCTGGCTCGTTATGCGCTCAACTACGAGAAGCTGACCCCGGCGTGTCGCGAGATTGCAGCGGAGGTTGGTCTCGGCCCAGTCGAGCTCAACCCGTTCAAGAGCATCATCGTGCGCGGGGTGGAAACGCTCTATGCGATCGAGGAAGCGCTCCGGATCATCGATCAGTACGAGGAACCGGCCAAGCCCGATGTCGAGCTCAACGTGCACGCTGGAGTCGGCCACGGTGCGTCGGAGGCACCGAGGGGTTTGCTCTATCACCGCTACGAGCTGGACAGCAACGGTCGCATTCTCAAGGCCCAGATCGTGCCGCCGACGGCTCAGAACCAGCTGACCATCGAGGACGATCTGCGGGTTGTCCTCGAGGATCAGATCGAGCTGCCCGACGAAGAGCTGAGCTGGGTGCTGGAGCAGTCGATCCGCAACTACGACCCGTGCATCTCGTGTGCGACCCACTTCCTCAACCTCAAGGTTGAGAGGATCACCACGCAATGACAGATGCCGTCGTCATCGGCGTCGGCAACCGCTGGCGCCGGGACGACGCAGCCGGCTTGGAAGTCATCGACGCGCTGCGGGAGCGCGTCGATGATTCCGTCTCGCTTGTCGAGAGCGACGGCGAGCCAACCCGACTGCTCGATGCTTTCGAACTTGCGCCCCGGGTGATCATGGTCGATGCCGTCGTCACCGGAGAACACCCGGCCGGGACGATTCATGTGTTGACCGACGAGGAGCTCCCCGATCAGATGGGAATCGGGCAGTCGAGCCATCTGGTGCAGCTCGTGGAGACCATCGAGCTGGGGAAGTTGCTCGGTCGTCTCCCCAACGGACTCACACTTGTCGGAATCGAAGCCACCGACTTCACCAACGGCGAGGGCATGACCGCGCCGGTCACTGCAAGCGTGGGCATTGCTGTCGAGAAGCTGCTCGCTGCGCTCGCCACCTAGCTGCGGCGACGACCGAGCGCGGCGACTACACGATCGGTAATACTGGAGGGATGGAGTTCAACGTCCTCGGCACCGAGCTGTCCGCGTGCAGCACCGATCCCCTGACCGGGTGGTTTCGTGATGGATCGTGCCGGACTGCGGCCAACGACCGAGGGAGCCACACGATCTGTGCCGTCATGACGGCTGAGTTCCTCGATCACCAGCGAAGCATCGGCAACGATCTGACCACTGCGATGCCCGAGTACCGATTCCCCGGGCTGAAGCCGGGTGACCGTTGGTGTGTCACTGCACCCAACTGGCTGCTTGCCAACCAAGCGGGGGCAGCCGCCCCGGTCGTGCTCGAGGCGACCAGCGCCGATGTGCTCTCGATCGTGCCGCTCGCGGTTCTCGAGAAACATGCCGTAGACGTGCCATCGGATCCGAGAGAGCTGACCGAGTAGGCCGATCGCCGCTCGGGGCAACCTGGTCATCTTGCCTGGGGTTCTCCTGCGCCCGACGAGAAACTCTGATACGTTCGGGGTATCGGAAGAGACCTGTCCCCAACTCTTGACAGAGTCCAAAAGTTGATTGAGTATGGCACCATGAGCCGCGAGCCAGCAGACCTCCTCCGCGAACACGGCCTCCAGGTCACCGCACAACGCATTGCGGTGTTGCAGGCGGTGTCCGCCCGGCCCCACGGGACGGCCGACGAGATCTCCGACGAGGTCAGGTCTGCCATCGGGTCTATCTCCCGCCAGGCCGTCTACGACTCGCTGGCGACTCTCGCCGCCAAGCATCTCATCAGACGCATCCAACCCGCCGGTTCAGCAGCCCGTTTCGAAGATCGGGTCGCCGACAACCATCACCATCTGGTGTGTCGCACCTGCAACGAGGTGGTCGACGTCGACTGTGCGACCGGATCGGCCCCATGCCTGACTGCATCCGACGATCACGGCTACGACATCGACGAGGCGGAGGTCGTGTACTGGGGGCAGTGCCGTGACTGTGCGGAGGCTGACCACAAGAGCAACAGAGATGACTAGGAACCGAGACGGAGCTATCACCAGGAGGGAAGCATGTCGGACGAAATGAACAGCGCCAGCAAATGCCCGGTTGTCGGCCACGCCCAAACGGCAATGGGGTCGATGGCCAATCAGCACTGGTGGCCCAACCAGCTGAATCTGCGGGTTCTCAACCAGAACTCACCCCTGATCGACCCCATGGGAGAGGAGTTCGACTACGCCGCAGAGTTTGCGAGCCTCGACTACGCAGCCCTGAAGCAGGATCTCGCCGACCTGATGACAGACTCGCAGGAGTGGTGGCCTGCCGACTTCGGCCACTACGGCCCGCTCATGATCCGGATGACGTGGCACAGCGCCGGCACCTACCGGACCTACGACGGTCGAGGCGGCGGCGGATCTGGGATGCAGCGATTCGCCCCCCTCAACAGCTGGCCGGACAACGCCAACCTCGACAAGGCGCGACGGCTGCTGTGGCCGATCAAACAGAAGTACGGCAAGAAGATCTCCTGGGCCGACCTGATGATCCTGGCCGGCAATGTTGCCCTAGAGACCATGGGCTTCAAGACCTTTGGGTTTGGTGGTGGCCGGGCCGACGTGTGGGAAACGGAAGAGGACACCTACTGGGGTCCCGAGACCACATGGCTCGGCGATGAGCGCTACAGCGGGGACCGCGAGTTGGCCAACCCGCTGGGCGCCGTCCAGATGGGGCTCATCTACGTAAACCCAGAGGGCCCGAACGGACAACCCAGCGCTCTCGCTGCCGCCCGTGATATCCGAGAGACCTTTGCCCGTATGGCTATGAACGACGAGGAGACCGTCGCTCTGATCGCCGGGGGGCACACGTTCGGGAAGACCCACGGTGCGGTCGAGGACCGGTATGTCGGGCCCGAGCCGGAGGGTGCCAGCCTCGAGGAACAGGGTCTTGGCTGGAAGAACAGCTACGGCAGCGGCAAGGGAGGAGACACCTATACCAGCGGGCTCGAAGGAACGTGGACGCCCACCCCGATCACTTGGGACAACAGTTACTTCGAGACGCTGTTCGCCTACGACTGGGACCTGGTAAAGAGCCCAGCCGGCGCCTGGCAATGGGTGCCTACCGATCCCGAGGCGCACACCCTCGTCGAGGACGCACACGACCCTGACAAAAAGCACCCACCGGTCATGCTGACCACCGACCTGGCAATGCGCATGGACCCGGCCTACGAGAAGATCTCACGCCGGTTCCTGGAGAACCCGGACGAGTTTGCCGATGCCTTTGCCCGGGCGTGGTTCAAGCTGACCCATCGCGACATGGGTCCCGTCACCCGGTACCTCGGTCCCGAGGTCCCCGACGAGGAACTCATCTGGCAGGACCCGGTGCCGGCCGTTGATCACGCCCTGGTCGGTGACGCTGCGGTCGCCGCCCTCAAGGCCGAGATCCTCGACTCGGGACTGACGATCGGCCAGTTGGTCAGCACGGCCTGGGCTTCGGCCTCGACATTCCGACACTCGGACAAGCGCGGCGGAGCCAACGGTGCACGCATTCGCCTTGCTCCGCAGAAGGACTGGGATGCCAACAGCGGCCTTGCATCGGTGATCGAGAAGCTGGAAGAGATCAAGGACGAGTTCGACGGCGACATCTCGCTCGCCGACCTCATCGTGCTTGGCGGCTGTGCCGCCGTCGAGAAGGCAGCGAGTGACGCCGGTTACAGCGTCACAGTCCCGTTCACTCCCGGGCGGACCGATGCCACGCAGGAGATGACCGACGTCGAGTCTTTCGCCGTTCTCGAGCCGACTGCAGACGGCTTCCGCAACTACCTGCGGGTCGGGGACAAGCGTCAGCCTGAAGAGGTGTTGCTCGACAAAGCAGCCCTGCTCAGCCTGACCGCACCCGAACTGACCGTTCTCATCGGTGGCCTCCGCGCTCTCGGGACGAACTTCGCCGGAAGCGACCTCGGTGTCTTCACCGATAGACCCGGGCAGCTGACCACCGATTACTTCGTGAACCTGCTCGACATGAGCACCGAATGGAGCGTATCGACGACGGAGCACGTCTACGAAGGTCGCGACCGTGACACGGGCGAGGTCAAGTGGAATGCCAGCGCAGTCGATCTCGTCTTCGGCGCCAACTCGCAGCTGCGGGCGATCGCCGAGGTCTACGGCAGCGGGGACGGCGAACAGCAGTTTGTCGACGACTTCGCCGCAGCCTGGGACAAGGTCATGATGCTCGATCGGTTCGACCTGGACTGACCGGAAGGACATGATGGTCGGGGAGTTGTGCCTCCCCGGCCATTGTGCCTCCGCTGTAGATCCGCGGATTCGACGCTTCCCTCATCGACGGGCACAGCCCGTCCGACCTGGGCGGGTTCGGATCTAGGGCTCGGCAGCCGGCACCAGCTGCTGCCCCGTTTGCTCGTCGATCACGATCCGACTGCCCAACGGCTCGTCGAGAACGATCGTGTACTGATCGGTGCAGTCGTCGCCACCCGACCCGATGAACGAGCCTCGCTCTTGAACGAGGATCATCACCGCCTCGTCATCCACGCTGTAGTCAACCACCAGGTTCGCATTGCAGGCGGAGAGCGATAACGACAGCACCATGCCGTCACGCGACACGGCGACTCCCACAATCGTCACCGGCGATGAGCACGCGGCGGTGAGCGCAGCCAAAGTGAGCACCGGCACTACGACTCGTATGAGGACGCGCATTTTCACAACCTGATGGTAGGTACGGCTGCGTCCGCGCTTGGTCAATCGCCTGCCATCAAGACGATCTTGCCGGCGTACCCTCCGGCGGCCATTAGCTCGTGAGCGCGCCCGGCCTCGGCAAGCGGGATCCGATCGGCAACAAGCGGCTTCATCTTCCCGCTGCTCGCCAGCTCGAACATCTCGGCGAGGGTGTTGCGGTACCAGTCCATGTTGTCGGCCGCGTGCTTGTCGAGACTCGGCATGCCCGGCGACCGCTTCCCGTTTGGCAACACATTCACCAGGCCGACGACGAGAAGGCTCCCGGGGATCACGCCGCGACCCTTCCGGTTCGCCGCAGCCATGCCGAGCAGGAGAAGCCGACCGCCCTTGCGCAAGCAGCGTGCCGATCGCCACATCTGGCGACCACCACCGATGACATCGAACACAACGTCGACACCGTCCCCGGTGAGTTCCCGGATACGAGCCACGAAGTCCTCGTTGCGGTAGTCGATTGGGATCGCACCGAGCTCGGCCACGATCTCTTGGTTGTGCCCCGACGCAGTGCCGTACATCTCCAATCCGGCCACAGCACCGAGCTGGACCAGGGCTGATCCCACTCCCCCGGCAGCTCCGTGGATCAGAACGCGTTCGCCGTTCTCCACGCCGGCCGCAGCGTGCATTGCGGCGTGTGCGGTCAGGTAGTTCACGACAAGCGCCACCGCGTCCGGGGCGTCGAGGTCCCCAGGCACCGGAACAGCACGTTCGGCGTCGACAACAACATGCTCGGCGTAGCAGCCGGCATCGCCAAAGGTCCAGGCCGCAACCCGGTCACCCACCACAGGGGCCACAACGCGGTCGCCGACTGCATCTACCACTCCGACGACGTCCTCACCGGGCGCATACGGAGGCTTTGGCGCTCCCGGGAACGCATACTGACGGAGCATCGCGTCGTATGCCGAAACCCCGCATGCTTCGCTGCGGATCCTCACCTCACCCGGCCCGGGCTCGGCCAACTCCACGGCCGTGTAGGTCAGCACCTCGGGTCCGCCTCGGCCGGCCACCATCACCTTGTGGCTCTCGTCCCCGGTCACGTTGCGCTCCTTGGTCGCCTATCGACGGATTGTCGCGTGTCGACACGGAGCCGGTAAGTGCCGGAGGTCCCGAGTCCCTCGCCGCAAAAAGAAAGGCGGCCCGGAGCGTCTTGTCCGGGCCGCCTTTCGGGGTCTGGGGCTATGCCTTGGCGGCTTGCACCTCGATATCGATCTGCACTTCCTTGCCAACCAGCCAGCCGCCGGCCTCGAGCGGGGCGTTCCAGGTGAGCCCGAAGTCCTCACGGTTGATCGTCGTGCTGGCGGAGAAGATGGCCTTCTCGTTGCCCCACGGATCGGTCATGACCCCGGCGTACTCCATCTGCAGAGTCACCGGCCGGGTCGTGTTGCGAATGGTCAGCGTGCCGTCCACTTCGTAGCCTCCTGCGACCGGGCGCACGGCCGTCGACACGAACTCGAGGGAGCCGTAGTTCTCGACATCCAGGAAGTCGGGAGAGCGGAGATGGTTGTCACGATCCTCAACACCCGTATCGATCGACGCTGCGTCGATCGAGACTGAAACCGAGGAGGACTCAGGAGAATCCGACATGGTGATCGAACCGGAGAACGTCTTGAAAGAACCGCGGACCTTGGCGGCCATCAAGTGACGAGCGCTGAATCCGACGGTGGTGTGGGTGGGGTCAACGGACCAGGTCCCGGTGGTGGGAAGCGTGAGAGTCGACATCGAGCAGATCCTTTCGTGGATATTTATCTGACTGGTCACATTATGATAGCGAAGATATCTGACACGTCAACCTTTTCCTAGTAAGATAAACCCAATGGGTAATTCGAAGCTTCTCGCCGACAACCGCATTACCGAGTTCGGCCTCCTCATCGAGGCGACGAGGAGGCTGACGCGCGTGATCGAGACGTCGTTGCGAGACAACCACGACTTGGGGCTGGTCGAGTTCGAGGCGATGGTCCGGCTGGGCAGGTCGCCGGAGCGTCAGATGTCGATGTCGGATCTCGCCGGTCAGATGGTCCTCACCTCGGGTGGGGTGACCCGGCTGGTGGATAGGCTCGCCGCCGCAGGGCTGGTCGAGCGGGTCTCCTGCCCCAGCGACCGGCGGGTGCACTGGGCAAAGCTGACCGACGACGGAGTGACCAAGGTGTCGGTAGCCCTCGAGACCCATCTCGCCGACCTCGACGACCACTTCTTCTCTGAGATGTCCGAGTCGGAGCGTGCGGTGACGGTTCCAGTTCTGGAACGACTCCGCACGGCCTGTTCAGAACGCTGACTCGGGCCCCGAGGATCGATTGGGGCCGGACTTCGCCCAAGCAGCGATCCTCATTGGTATGTTCGAGGCCATGAGTGACACATACACCGTTCAGCGATCCACGACGATCAATGCATCCCCCGAGAGCGTCTACCCCCATATCGTCGACTTCCACAACTGGTCGACGTGGTCGCCATGGGAGGAGCTCGACCCGGAAATGGACAAGACATACTCCGGTCCCGACTCCGGTGTCGGCGCCGCGTATGCCTGGTCGGGCAATCGCAAAGTTGGTCAGGGCAGCATGGAGATCAAGGACGTTGCCGAGCCGTCGAACGTCAGGATTGCTCTCGAGTTCCTGAAACCCTTCAAAGCACGGAACAAGACCGAGTTTGTGTTGGAGCCCACCGGGGCGGGGACCGAAGTCACTTGGACGATCAAGGGCCGCAAGACCCTGCTCACCCGCATCATGGGCATATTCCGCAGCATGGATGCCATGATCGGGCCCGACTTCGAGCGAGGCTTGGCCAGGCTGAAGCAGGTCGCCGAAGAAGGCTGAGCCTGAGCGCGATCAGCACCGGAGATCGGCTGCGATAATCGCCCTATGCCGCCCGCCGAATCCATCGCCGCATTTGCCGCACTGTCGTTTGCGCTGATCGTCGTTCCCGGCCCCAGCGTCATGTTCGTGGTGAGCCGCGCAGTGGCGTTGGGTCGCCGCGCCGCCCTTCTCACAGTGGCCGGCAACGCCGCCGGTGTCTATGTGCAGGTGCTCCTGGTGGCGGTCGGCCTCGGAGTCGTCGTCGAGCAATCCGTGCTGGCGTTCAACGCCGTGAAGCTGCTCGGCGCCGGCTATCTCATCTGGCTGGGCTGGAGCGCTTTCGTCCACCGCCGCGAGCTGGCCATCGATCCGGACACGGTCACCGGGAGCCGGCGCTCTGTGTTCGTCGACGGCTTCATCGTGGGCGTCGCCAATCCGAAGGCGATCGTGTTCTTTGCCGCCATCCTGCCCCAATACGTCGCCACCGGAGGTGCGCCCGTCGCTATCCAGATGGCACTACTGGGGATCGTTTTTATCCTGATCGCTCTGATATCAGACAGCCTCTGGGGTGTCGCCGCAGGAACGGCGCGCAGCTGGCTGACCGGATCGCCGCAGCGGCTCGAGAGGCTGGGCGGACTCGGTGGACTCGTGATGATCGGGCTCGGGCTCCAGCTGGCCGTCAGCGGCGGCAAGGACTAGATCGGCAGCGTGACCGTGAACCGCGCCCCACCCGTGGGGTCGTTGGCGGCAGCGATGTCACCGCCATGGGCACGCACCAACGCTCGGGCGATGGCCAGACCCAGACCGCGCCCGGCGAGGCCCGGGGTACGGGCCCGATCGCCACGCCGGAGGCGATCGAACAACGACTCGAGCAACTCATCGGGGATGCCGGGTCCGTTGTCGATGACGACGATTCGGATCTCCGTTGCATCGGCGACCACATCGACGTGGACTGCACCGCCGTCGGCCACGGCCACGATTGCGTTGTCCAGCAGGTTGCCCACGACCTGCTCGATGCGGGCACCATCGACCGACGCAGTGGCAGTAGGACAGTCACAGCTCAAATCGATCTCGTGCTCCTCGGCCAGCATGCGCCGCGCTTCGACGGCTCGTGTCACGATCGCACCGACGTTCTGCTCCTCGCGGAACAGGCGAATCTCCCCTTCGTCGGCCTCGGTGAGCTGCCCGAGATCCTCGATCAGTCGATGCAGCCGCTGCGCTTCGGCGGAGATGACTGCGAGGTGCTCCGGAGTTGGCTCGGTGACCCCGTCCTCGACCGCATCGAGGTGACCGATGATGTTGGTGACGGGCGACCGCAACTCGTGGGCTACATCCGACGTCAGCTGCTTGCGCCGCCGATCCGCCCCCTCTAGGGAGTCGGCCATCTCGTTGAACGAGTCGGCCAGATCACCCAACTCGTCCGATCCTCCTCCGGTGACTCTCGTACTCAGATCGCCGCCACGGATCGCACGAGTCGCCTCCGTCAAACTTCGCACCGGGCCCGCAATCACTCCGCTGGTCACGAGTGCGGCACCGGCGGCAAGCACGAGGACCACTCCAGCCACGAGGCCCAGTTGTAGCCACGGAAGCGGCGGATCCACGTTGTAGTCAACGAGGAGATAGGCCGGCTCGGCGACCGTCTCGACGACCGGGGACCCGAAGTCCTCGAACGCCTTGGTGAAGCAGAGGTCGAGCAAGAAAGCGTCGGCTTCATCGACGATGTACACGCCAAACTCGTCGACGACGTGCTCCACACCTTGGTCTGACAGGCAATCGGAAACGACCAGGTCCAGCTCCGCTTCGTTGAACTCCTCGCCGAACTCGGCGAGTGGGCCGAACGGGTCGATGATTCCGACGAGAGCGTTGGGTAGCGGTCCGGTCCCGGAATCGACCAGCGGGCGGCCGTCCAAGTCCAGCAGCACGATGCGCGCCTCGTTCTCGGTCGCAAGCGCCGTTACTTCGTCGGCAGCGTCGGACCAGTCCGTGATCTCGAAGGCGAGGAAGGTGAGCTCCTCGACGATCTCCGCCTCGGCTGCGTCGCGTTCCTCGAGACGATCCTCGATGGCGCTCTCCGTTGTTGCCGCAATCGCCCAAGTGGTCAGGGCGACCGCCAACAGCGCAATGGCCGCCATTGCCACGACGAGACGGGCCCGGAAGCTACGCATGCTCGGGCGCCTTGTAGCCCACACCGACGACGGTGGCGATGTAGCGCGGCCGGCGTGCGTCGTCCCCCAGCTTGCGCCTCAGGTTCTTGACGTGAGCGTCGATGGTCCGCTCCATCCCGCGGTAGTCGAACCCCATTACCGCTTCGAGCAGCTGGAGACGGGTGAACACCAGTCCGGGAGACGAGACCAGCTGCAGCAACACATCGAACTCAGCCGCGGTGAGGTCGACGGGCTTCTCTCCAACCTGGACCGATCGGCGCGCCGGGTCGATGACGAGATCGGCGTGGCAGACCGTGGCCTGAGATTCCGCATCGGCTCTCCCTGCCCGACGCAGCAGCGCCCTGACCCTGGCCATCAGCTCCCGCGGCCGGTACGGCTTCGTGACGTAGTCGTCGGCGCCGAGATCGAGACCGATCAGCACGTCGTCCTCTGTCGACTTGGCAGTCAACAGCAGGATGGGCACGTCGGTCTCGCGGCGCAGAATCCGGCAGACGTCGTGCCCATCGAGCTTGGGCATCATCACGTCGAGGATCAGCAGATCGGGCGCCCGGCGCCGCACCTCCTCGAGCGCGGTCATTCCGTTGTCGGCAACGACAACGGAATGGCCTTCCCGCTCCAGGTATAGCTTCACGATCTTTGCCTGGTTGGGGTCGTCCTCAGCGAGAACTACTCGAGCTTTCACGTTGGGAATCCTACGATCTCACTCCTCTTCGAGTTCCTCGTCATCCCAATCCTTGTCGCACTCGAGTTCCCAGAGTGCTTCGTCGATGTCCTCGGTCCACACAATGTCATAGACACCAGGCGCGATCTCCTCGGTCTCGACCACGATCCCCTCGGCAGCGAGCTCAGCGACAAACGCATCGATCTCGGCGTTCCACTCCGCCTTCTCCTCATCCGACCAACCCACCAACTCATCGGCAAACTGCTGCCGGAAGAAGTCGTCCATCGCCTCCAACAACGCCTCATCGGCTTCGTCGAAATCGATAAAGGAGAAGCCAAGCTCATCAGTGGCGACCGTCACCTCGAACCCGAGATCCCGCAGATACTCGACCAACGCATCCGTCTCCGCATTGATCTCTGCGATCTCCTCAACCGACGGCACCCAATCCTCATACTCCCCGCCGAAGAAGATGCCGTCTTCGAGCTCCCAGAGGGCTTTCTCGATGTCCTCGGTCCACACGATGTCATAGACACCAGGAGCGATCTCCTCGGTCTCCACCGTGATCCCCTCGGCGGCGAGTTCGGCGACAAACGCGTCGATCGCGGCGTTCCACTCTGCCTTCTCCTCATCCGACCAGCCCACCAGCTCGTCGGCGAACTGTTGCCGGTAGAAGTCGTCCATGGCGGCAAACAGTGCCTCATCGGCCTCGTCGTACTTCTCGAAGTCGACATAGGTGAAGCCAAGCTCATCGGTAGCGATCGTCACCTCGAACCCGAGATCCCGCAGATACTCGACCAACGCATCCGTCTCCGCATTGATCTCTGCGATCTCCTCAGCCGACGGCACCCAATCCTCACCAAAGAAACCGTCATCGAAGTCACCCTCGTCGAAGAGTGCGACTGCCTTGGCGTTGTCGGCCATCTCCACGAACGCCTTGCCCGTTTCCGCCGGCAATGTGTCTCCGGTCTGGGCCGAGGCAACACCGACCAAAGCGGCGACCATCAGTGCTGCCGCAACGGCGATTGCCACGATCCTTCGTCTCGAAAGCATGTCATGCTCCTTTCCTAGCTTGCCGGTAGGAGACAGGACCGGGGTGAAGATCGTGTGAATGCCCTGGGAAGATGCCGGAGAAGATGCCGGAGAAGATGCCGGAGAAGGGAGCCAGGGCTTACGAGCGCGACCACCCCTGGGAGTGACGCTGGTGCTTGGCCCGGTCGAACTCGGCGACATCCAGCAGGGAGTCCATGTCGGTCACCTCGAGAAAGGGGCCGTAATTGCGAAACTCGGACCCCACCGGCACCGTTAGCGTCCCATCGGGGAAGACCATCACGTACAGCTTGTCGAGGGTTTCGTGGCTCAGCCAGTTGATGCGGTAGGGGTGGTCGGTCGTCTCGACCTGCTCCCGCAACTCCCGGAACTCGTCATCGGCAACGACCATCTCCTCCCACTCGACATCGCTCGCCATCGAGCGGGGAAACGCCTGGAAGACGTTGTAGAAGAGTCGACCTTGCAGGGCGGCCGCCCTCCGGTCGAGTAAGGCAACGATGTTCGGCACGTCCGCGATGTTGTGCTTCGTCACCGGTGTTGCCACCTTCACCGCGATCGGTGCGAAAGACTCGAGAAGGTCGAGTGCCGCCATGACTGCTGCAAAATGACCTGGCTTCTTGGTACGGGAGGACACCTCCTCGCAAGATCCGTCCAGGGGTAGGGAGATCAGGTCGATCCTCGATCCGTGCTCCTCGAGAAAGGCCTCGGTCAGCAGATCACCGGTAGTGGACACGGCGACTTCGAGCCCTATCTGTGCAGCATGGTTGATCAGGACGCCCAGGTCGGCACGCTGGAGCGGGTCACCACCCGTGAAGACGATCCGCCGGCTGCCCTCATCGGCGATCTTGCTGATGATGGCGAGGGCAGTGTAGGTGTCGACGGCAGAGATTCCCTGCGGTCCCCAGCAGTAGGCGCACTCCTGACTGCATTCCGCGGTCACATGGAAGTCGAAGGTGGCGACGGCTGCGATATCAACCCTTCGTCGACACCCCCAATTATCGCAGACGACCGGACGGCTGCCGGAGCCGGTTCCCGCAGTTGTGCGCGCTTTTCGACAGTTGGCCTACTCCCTGAGGACTTATGGGCCTACCGACTCGAACCCCTCAGTCGCAATCATTGAAGCCACCTCAAGCTGAGGAGCTGAATTGACTGCCCAATACACCATGGTCGACGGCAACGAGGCCGCCACGAGAGTGGCCCATGCCGTATCTGAAGTAATTGCCATCTACCCGATCACACCGGCATCGCCGATGGGTGAGCTTGCGGACTCGTGGTCCCAAGTGGGCCAGCCCAACATCTGGGGCGTGATCCCAGACGTCACCGAGATGCAGAGCGAGGGCGGCGCAGCCGGCGCCGTGCACGGTGCTCTCCAGGCAGGAGCGCTCTGTACGACGTTCACGGCATCGCAGGGGCTCCTCCTGATGATCCCGAACATGTACAAGATCGCCGGCGAGCTGACCCCGACGGTCATCCACGTTGCGGCCCGCACGCTCGCCACGCACGCACTCAGCATCTTTGGCGACCACTCCGATGTGATGTCGGCTCGCCAGACGGGCTTTGCGCTCCTCGCCTCCTCGTCGGTCCAGGAGGCTCAGGACATGGCGATGGTGGCCCACTCCTCTACGCTGCGTGCCCGCATCCCGTTCCTCCACTTCTTCGACGGGTTCCGCACCTCGCACGAGATCTCGAAGATCGAGGCGATCAGCGACGAGACCATCCGGGCGATGATCGACGACAACCTCATTGCCGACCATCGGCTCCGAGCCCTCAACCCCAATGATCCGAAGCTGCGTGGTACCGCCCAGAACCCGGACGTCTTCTTCCAGGCACGGGAAGCGGCCAACGTCTTCTACGACGCCCTGCCGGGAATCGTCCAGGGCGAGATGGACAAGCTGGCAGAGCTCACCGGCCGCCGCTACAACCTCTTCGATTACCACGGCGCCGCAGATGCCGAGAAGGTCGTCGTGATGATGGGCTCCGGTGTCGGCGCCGCCACCGAGGCCGTTGACTACCTCAACGCCTCAGGCGAGAAGGTCGGTCTCCTCACGGTCCACCTCTACCGTCCGTTCGCCGTCGACAGCTTCCTCTCGGCGCTGCCGGAGACGGTGAAGGGGGTTGCGGTCCTGGACCGGACCAAGGAGCCCGGGGCAACGGGCGAGCCGCTGTACCTGGACGTAGTCACCGCCTTCGCCGAGAGGGGCGCAGGCCCGCGGGTGATCGGTGGCCGCTACGGCCTGTCGTCCAAGGAGTTCGACCCGGCCATGGCCATGACGGTCTTCGACGAGTTGGACAAGGACGAGCCCAAGAACCACTTCACGGTTGGCATCACCGACGATGTCACCCACCTCAGCTTGCCCGTGGAGCGGGTTTGGATCGAGCCGGACGACGTCGTGCAAGCCGTGTTCTTCGGCCTCGGCGCCGACGGCACGGTTGGGGCGAACAAGAACTCCGTGAAGATCATCGGCGAGAACACCGACATGTTCAGCCAGGCGCACTTCGTGTACGACTCGAAGAAGTCGGGCGCCATGACGGTCTCCCACTTGCGCTTCGGACCGAAGAAGATCGAGTCGACCTACGAGATCCGGCAAGCGAACTTCGTGGCCTGCCACCAGTTCAACTTCATGGAGAAGGTCGACGTGCTCGACATTGCCGCTGAGGGGGCGACCTTCCTCCTCAACAGCCCGTACGGGCCGGACGAGGTGTGGGAGCATCTGACCGCCGATACGCAGCGGCAGATCATCGACAAGAAGCTGAAGTTCTACGTCGTTGACGCCGTCGCGGTGGCACAGGCAGCCGGGCTCGGGGGCCGGGTCAACACCGTCCTCCAGACTTGCTTCTTCGCCCTGGCGGGCGTTCTCCCCCAGGACGAGGCCATCGCCGCCATCAAGAACGGCATCAAGAAGGCGTACGGCAAGCGGGGCCAGGTCATCCTCGACAAGAACTACGCAGCAGTCGACTCGTCACTCGCCGCCCTCGCCGAGGTCACCGTGCCCGGCGAGGTCTCGTCGACGATCGAGTTCATCCCGCCCGTTCCCGCCGACGCTCCCGACTTCGTGCAGCGTGTCACCGGCATGATCGCCGCCCGCAAGGGCGATCTGCTTCCGGTGAGCGCCCTGCCCGTCGACGGCACCTTCCCGACTGCGACGACGCAGTACGAGAAGCGCAGCATCGCTCTCGAGATCCCGGTATGGGATCCCGAGATCTGCATCGACTGTGCCCGTTGCGCCTTGGTCTGCCCGCACGCGGCCATCCGGCTCAAGGTGTACGACCCCGCCGAGCTCGAGGGTGCTCCCGACAGCTTCCAGTCGAAGCCGTGGAAGGGCCGTGACTTTGCCGGCATGAACACAACCATCCAGGTTGCGCCCGAGGACTGCACCGGCTGTGCGGTGTGTGTCAACGTATGCCCGGCCAAGAGCAAGGAAGAGGTCAAGCACAAGGCCATCAACATGGTCCCGAAGATGGACGTTCTCGAGGAAGAGAAGGTCAACTTCGACTTCTTCCTCGACATCCCGGACTACGACCGCACCAAGGTCAAGACCGAGACCGTCAAGGGCTCCCAGGTGCTCAAGCCGCTCTTCGAGTACAGCGGCTCGTGCGCAGGCTGCGGCGAGACCCCGTACGTCAAGCTGATGAGCCAGATGTTCGGCGATCGCATGATCATCGCCAACGCCACCGGCTGTTCCTCGATCTACGGCGGCAACCTGCCGACGACTCCGTACACCGTTGACGAGAACGGGCGCGGACCTTCGTGGTCGAACTCGCTGTTCGAGGACAATGCCGAGTTCGGGTTCGGCATGCGGCTGGCGGTCGATCAACAGACCGAGATGGCGCGTGGCCTGCTCACCGAGTTGGCCCCGCAGATCGGCGGCCTCGCCGGAGAGATCCTCGACGCCGACCAGTCGAACGAAGAGGGTCTGGCCAAGCAGCGGGATCGGGTTGCCGAACTGAAGCGGGTCCTGGCAACGATGGACTCGCCGGAGGCCAAGCGTCTCGACACCATCACCGACTATCTGGTCAAGATGAGCATCTGGATCCTCGGTGGCGACGGTTGGGCGTACGACATCGGCTTCGGCGGCCTCGACCACGTGCTGGCCTCCGATCGCAACGTCAACATCCTGGTGATGGACACCGAGGTCTACTCGAACACCGGTGGCCAAGCTTCGAAGTCGACGCCGCGTGCTGCGGTCGCCAAGTTTGCGTCCGGTGGCAAGCCGACCGGGAAGAAGGACCTGGGCATGATCGCCATGTCCTACGGTCACGTGTACGTGGCACAGGTCTCCATGGGCGCCAACATGACTCAGGTGGCCAAGGCCTTTGCCGAGGCGGAAGCTCACGACGGGCCGTCGATAATCATCGCCTTCAGCCCCTGCATCGCTCACGGTATCGACATGGCGACGATGATGGCCCGCCAGAAGGAAGCTGCGGAGTCCGGCTACTGGCCGTTGTACCGGTTCAACCCGGCGGAGGAGGCCGAAGGCCGACCCGCAATGAAGCTGGACAGCCGGGCGCCGAAGATCTCCTTCCGTGACTTTGCCAAGTCCGAGGGCAGGTTTGCGATGCTGGCCCGGGCCAATCCCGACCACTACGAGGAGCTGATGGATCAGGCGCAGGATGACATCGACAACCGGTGGCACCTGTACGAGCAGATGATCCACGTTGAACGGACCGCAGAGCTCGTCGACGAGGAGGAAGACGAATGACCGTCGATATCTCAACCAAGTATCTCGGGCTTGACCTGGCTAACCCCCTCGTCGCCTCGGCCTCGCCGCTGACCTCGAAGCTGGACACTCTCGTCCAGCTCGAGGAGGCAGGCGCCTCTGCTGTGGTTCTCCCTTCGTTGTTCGAGGAGCAGATCGAGCACGACTCGTGGGCGGTCCATGACCTCTACGAGTACGGGTCGGCGATCTCCCCCGAAGCGTTCGGCGGGTACGTCCCCGAGATGGAGGTCTACAACACCGGCCCCGACCACTACCTGGAGCTGCTGCAGAAGGCCAAGGACAATCTGACGATTCCGGTCATTGCCAGCCTCAACGGTATGTCACCCGGTGGCTGGACCAAGTACGCCAAGACCATCGAGGACGCCGGTGCCGACGCACTCGAGGTGAACGTCTACCGCGTGGCGACCGACATCACCATGACGGGCAGCGAGATCGAGGCCGGGTACATCCAGCTGGTCGAGGACATCAAGAGCACCATCGACATTCCGCTGGCAGTGAAGATATCGCCGTACTTCTCGTCGCTGGCATCGATGTGTCGTCGTCTCGTCGAAGCAGGTGCGGACGGTCTCGTGCTGTTCAACCGCTTCTATCAGCCGGACATCAACCTGGACGAGCTCAAGGTGAAGCCGGATATCGTGCTGTCCAGCCCGGTCAACCTCCGGTTGCCGCTGCGCTGGACTGCGATCCTGCGGGGACGGGTCAACGCCTCGATTGCCGCCAGCTCCGGGGTGCACACCGGCGAGGACGTGGTCAAGCTCATCCTCGCCGGGGCAGACGTCACCCAGATGACATCGGCGCTCCTCAAGTACGGTCCCAGCCATCTGGCGACTGTGCTGTTCGAGATGGAGTCCTGGTTCGCAGAGCGGGAGTACACCTCGATCGAGCAGGGCAAGGGCAGCCTCAGCCAGGCATCGGCCGGAGATCCCGAGGCCTTCGAGCGCACCAACTACATGCGCTCCCTGGTCACCTACTCGTCGCGTTACTAAGCCAGCCGAACACTGGAGGAGCCCCGTCGGTGGTGGCGGGGCTTTTCTCCGTTCTTGCGTAACTGGCGGCACATATCGGCCGTGTCCTACGCAAGAACGGTTGGAGGGGTAGTCCTCAACGCTCGGAGAAGATGAGGTGATCGGCCGGTTCTCTCAGATCGATCATCATGTCGTCACCGGTTTCGCGATCGAGGACCGCCACGGTCTCCTGATAGAGCTGTGTCGCCCGCTCGGGGCTGTGGCCGATTCCAACTACGCCCAGCTTGCCGAACTCAGACAGGGCGCCGATGAGATGGAAAACAACACCTTGCTGCCGGTGCGAGCGGAAGTGCAGCTCGTTCTGGACGACGATGTCGATCAGGTCGTCGGGGGTCAGGCCGCGGTACTGGTCCTTCTCGACGTTGTCGGACGCGTGGTAGTAGCGGGCTTGGCCCGTCGGCGTGGTGTAGATACCCGTCGCCGAGTCGTAGGCCCCGCCGGTGAGGAATTTCAGCATGAGATAAGGGAGTGTCGTCCCGCCCTTGCGGAGATTCATCTCCAGCGCATAGTGCTTCCAACCGTCATCTCTCCGCACGGAGACGAAGTCGACGCTGAAGCGGCCGATGACACCGACGGTCGACAACTCTGCGGCGACACGGTCGGCAACGTCGTGGATGTCACCCCGGTACTCGGGGTGAGCGGGGAAGGTCGAACCGAGGAAAACCTGACCGGTGGGTCCGCCGAGGATCTGATCATGGCTGGAGACGATCTGGTGCTCCCCTGTGGGATCGATCCTGACCTGGACGGATGGCGACGCCTTCTCGCCCTCCAGATACTCCTCGACGATTCCGCCCATCTCGCGATACTTCGCCATGAACGGCTCGAACGACTCTCCCTCAGCTTCGAACCGCAGCCTCTCGAACAGGTTGCGCCGGATCCAAGGCTCGAGCGACGAACCGTCGGGAGCGTCGCCGTATTCGAACATGGCGTTGCCCTCGCCGGAGAAGCCTTCGTTGAGCTTTACCACCGAGCGTCGCAAAGCCGGGTCCTGCCCGCGTAACTCGGCCAGGGCCGCCACGACGTCACCCTCGTCGCGCAAGTGCTCGGCCCCGCGCGGATAGTCGACACCGACCCGCCCGAACAGATCACGACCGTGGCTCTTGTCGCCGAGGTGCACGAGATCGGGATCGGCGGCATAGAGGGGAATCCCCAACTGTACGGCGAGCGAACGCTCCATATGGCTGGCGTTGAAGCAAGTGATGTGGGCCGAATCCATGTTGGGGATCGCCTCGATGATGCGGCTCATCAGCCGCGGCCGATCGAGGATCTTCTGCGTCAGCGGGTCGGGCGACTCGTCGTCACAGTCGAGCAGGGTCAGGCGCTTGTGGGCGTGCCTACCCGGGACGCCCGGGAGCAGGTGGAGGTAGTAGTCGATTATGGAAGGATGAATCGGCTTGCTTGTCACATAGACGACGTTGGCGTTGGGAAGACGAAGCAGCATGAGCAAACACAGCATCCGCTCCTCGTAGTGCCGTACCCCGACAATCTTGCGTAGCTCGATCGGGTCGAGACTCAGGCTGGGGATGACGACCACCGTGCGTGGCGCAGAATCGTCGCTGAAAACGCGGCGATACATGGGCGCCATGCGGCTTTGCAGGCGTGCGAAATCGGCCAACTCCTCAGGCGAGCCGGGTCGTGGTGTCAGGGCTGATCCTCCAAGCACCATATGCTCCCTCCGCCCCACACTGTATCGCCATCAACCAGGGAATGGCGGGTCAAGACGGGCGCGGCATGACACCCGTCGCTAGAATCTGGGAAATGAGTGTGGTGCTCCCCGACGCACAGCATGTGCGTGGACTCCTACCGCCGGTGTGTGCAGTGACCGGTGAACCGGCAACCTGGTATCTCCGCATCCGCGTCACGCGTCATACCCGCGGGACCGGCTACCTCTTGCTGCTTGTTCCCGTGGTGGGCTGGCTCGTCCTCCTCTATCGCGGCGGGAGGTTTGGCACCACCACCGTGGAAATCCCGATCAGCGACGGTGTCTATCGGCTGCTCGAGCAAAGGGCGAAGAGGATGAGCGTGCTTGCGGTGGCCTTGGCGATCGGGGTTGTCCTCTCGATAGTGCTCGCCAGCGGCCCGGTCTGGGGGGCGACCACTGTGGCGCTGAGTGCACTCGGCTATTGGGCTGCGTCGGTTGGGCGTATCGGGGTGCGGGCAACTGCCGCACCAAGTGGGGAGGTCACGCTGACCGGCCTCCACCCCGAACTGGAGGCCGCCATCCCTACTTTCTCCCCGGGTATGCCGCTCCAGTAGACGCTGCTACTCCTCAGCCCGAACCGGGACCAGCTTGAGGACGCCGCCGCCCCAGGTGCCGATGTAGATCTCCCCCATGCCGTCGGTGCCGAAGGTGTTCACCTGGCCGGGGTCGAGGTCGGACCATTCCTGCTGGTCTGTTGCGACCCCACCCGCAAAGCGGAACGATCTGACCCAACCTTGGCACCAATCCGAGTAGAAGTAGGTGCCACGAAGCTCCGGAATGGCCTCGCCCCGGTAGACGAGACCGCCGGTTATCGAACAGCCCTCGCCATGCGGATACTCGACGGTGGGCAGAACGGTGTCGGTCTCCTCACACTCGGGACTATTGAAGCAGGCCGAGCCTTCGCGGTAGGCCCAGCCGAGATTGGCACCACCCGCAGCAAGAGGCAGAACCGTGACTTCCTCGAGGTCGCTCTGCCCGACGTCGGCAATGTAGATGTGGTCCTCATCAATGCTGACCCGCCACGGGTTGCGGAGCCCGTAGGCCCATACTTCCGGCGCTCCTCCCCCGGCGACAAACGGATTGCCGGCCGGGACGGCGTACGGCGTCTCGCCGTCGACGTCGAGCCGGAGGATCGTGCCGAGGAGGGTGTCCGGTTTCTGCCCGTTATGACCCCCGTCGCCACCATCACCGACGGCCACGTAGAGGAAGCCGTCGGGACCAAACTCGAGCATGCCCCCGTTGTGCCGCTCGGTGGGCTGTTCGAGGACCAGGATCTGCCGCTCGGACCCGGGGTCCGCCAGCGAAGCGCTTCCGGTCACACTGAACTCGGCGAGAACGGTGTCGTCGTTGGCGTCGGTGTAATACACGAAGAACCGCCCGTTGGCGGCGTACTCCGGGTGAAACGTGAGGCTAAGCAGCCCCTGCTCGATGCCGCCGGCGCGAACCCGGTCGGTGATGTCCAGGAACGGCTCGTCACGGACGAGGCCGTCCGCTTCGATGATGTGGATCGTCCCCGCCCGCTGGGCAAGGAAGACCCTGCCGTCACCTTGCGGCGCTGCGATTGCGAGCACCCTGTCGATCTCGGCCGCCACCTCCAGGGACAAACCGAGCAGTTCAGGCGGTGGCTGGGTTGTTGTGGTCGTGGAAGTGGTGGTCGTTGGAGCCGGAGTCGAGGTCGTACTGGTCGTGGTGGTGGTGGGCGCAGAGGTGCTCGTCGTCGTCGCCGGAGCTGCGGTGGCCGCGGAACTGGCGACGGGATCGGCCTCGGAGCACCCGGCGACAACCAGCACGATGACGAGCAGCAGTGGCGAACGCATGTCGGCAGCGTACCGGTTCAGTCGGTGATGCCTTCGGTGTACACATCCAGCGGCGGACAGGCGCACACGACGTTGCGATCACCGTAGGCGCCGTCGATGCGACTCACCGGCGGCCAGTACTTGTCTACCCGCAGCCCGGCCACCGGGAATGCTGCCTGCTCCCGGCTGTAGCCATGTGCCCAGTCGTCGCCGACCGCATCGGCGGCCGTGTGCGGAGCGTTGCGCAGCGGACTGTCCTCGAGTTGGACCGCTCCCGTGGCAATGTCATCGACCTCCGCCTTGATGGCGATCATCGCTGCGATGAACCGATCGAGCTCCGCAAGGCTCTCCGACTCCGTCGGCTCCACCATCAGCGTGCCTGCGACCGGGAACGACATGGTTGGGGCGTGGAAGCCGTAGTCGATCAGCCTCTTGGCGAAGTCATCGGCGGTGACCCCCGTTTCGTGACGAATGTCCCGCAGGTCCAGGATGCATTCGTGGGCGACCAGCCCGCCGGCACCCGTGTAGAGGACCGGGTAGTGGTCGGCAAGCCGGGCTGCGATGTAGTTGGCCGACAGTATCGCCACCTCCGTGGCCTTCTCCAGCCCGGCACCGCCCATGAGAGCTATGTACGCCCATGAGATCGGCAGTACCCCCGCCGATCCCCACGGCGCAGCCGACACCGCTCCCACGCCGTCCCGTGACCCCGCCTGGTCGTTGACGAGAGGATGACCGGGCAGGAACGGCTCGAGATGCGCCCTGACCCCGATCGGGCCGACTCCGGGACCACCGCCACCGTGCGGGATGGCAAAGGTCTTGTGGAGATTCAGGTGGGAAACGTCGCCACCGAACTCGCCGGGTTTGGCGAGGCCGAGCAGGGCGTTGAGATTCGCACCGTCGATGTAGACCTGACCACCGTGGCTGTGCACCAACTCACAAACCTCGCGGACGGACTCTTCGAACACACCGTGTGTGGACGGGTACGTGATCATCAGGGCGGCAAGATTCTCGCTGTGCTCCTCTGCCTTCGTCTTGAGATCGAGCATGTCGATGTTGCCGTCATCGTCGGTACCCACGACAACGACTTTCAGCCCCGCCATGACCGCACTGGCCGGGTTGGTGCCGTGCGCAGACGCGGGGATGAGACAGACGTTGCGGTGCCCTTCGCCGCGACTCTCGTGGTAACCGGCGATCGCCAGCAACCCCGCATACTCCCCTTGCGAGCCGGCATTCGGTTGCAGCGAGACGGCGTCGTAGCCGGTGGCTGCCGCCAACCAGCGCTCCAGGTCGGAGATCATCTCGAGGTAGCCGGCTGCCTGATCCAGCGGCACAAACGGATGGATATTGGCGAACTCCGGCCAGGTCACGGCTGCCATCTCGGTGGCTGCGTTCAGCTTCATGGTGCAGGAGCCCAGCGGGATCATCGACCGGTCGAGGGCGATGTCGCGACCCTGAAGGCGACGGAGGTAGCGCATCATCTCGGTCTCCGACCGGTAGCTGTGGAATACCTCGTGTGTCATGAACTCGCTCGTCCGCCGCACGTTGGTAGGAATGCCGGATGCGGCCTCCTCGCCGTCTCCGGCGATGAAGAACGACTCGACAACTGCATCGACCACGGCTTCGGTGGTCGTTTCGTCGAGCGCCACCCCGACATGGTCCGGATCTACGAGCCGCAGGTTGATGCGCCGGTCCTCGGCGGCGGCGATCACCTCTTCAGCGCGTCCGGGAATGCGAACCGTCAGGGTGTCGAACCACGTATCGTTCACCACGTCGACGCCCCCGCCGCGTAGCCGAACTGCCAGCAGTGAGGTGAGCCGGTGCACCTCCGCGGCGATCGCGGTCAATCCCTCGGGTCCATGCCAGACCGCATACATGCCGGCCATGACGGCAAGCAGCGCTTGTGCGGTGCAGATGTTGGAGGTTGCCTTCTCCCGCCGGATGTGCTGCTCGCGTGTAGTGAGGGCAAGACGCAGCGCCATCCGGTTCTTTGCGTCTTTGGAAACCCCCACCAGGCGACCGGGAAGTGACCGCTTGAACTGGTCACGTGTTGCCATGAATGCCGCGTGGGGACCGCCAAACATGAGGGGCACCCCAAAACGTTGTGACGAGCCGACTGCAACGTCGGCACCCATCTCACCGGGGGGAGCCAGCAACGTGAGCGCAAGCAGATCGGTGGCAACAGCCACCATGACCCCGGCCTGCTTGAGGCTGCCGATGACGGGGGCGAGGTCCCGGATCACACCGCTGGTCCCCGGGTAGGCCAGTACCGCGCCGTAGATCGCATCTGTGTCGATCTCGCCGGGGTCGCCGACACTGATCTCGATGCCCAGCGGGACGGCCCGGGTGCGAACGACCTGGATCACCTGGGGATGGCACTCAGCATCGACGAAGAACCCCGCGGCCTTGCTCTTGGAGACCCGCCGCAGCATGGTCATCGCCTCAGCGACCGCGGTGGCCTCGTCGAGCAAGGAAGCATTGGCGATATCGAGCCCGGTCAGATCCGACACCATCGTTTGGTAGTTGAGCATCGCCTCGAGACGGCCCTGCGAGATCTCCGGCTGGTACGGGGTGTAGGAGGTATACCACCCCGGGTTTTCGAGAACGTTGCGCAGGATGACCGAAGGCGTGTGCGTGCCGTAGTAGCCCATGCCGAGGAGCGAGGTGTAGACCGCGTTGGCCGCACCAAGCCGCTCGAGGCGGGCCAGCACCTCGGGCTCGGAAGCCGCCGCAGGGAGGTCGAAGTCATCACGAATCCGGATCGAAGCCGGGACGGAACGGTCCGTCAGTTCGTCAAGCGATTCGACACCCACGGCAGCGAGCATCGTCGCAATGTCGGCGTCGTTGGGACCGATGTGCCGGTCGGCGAAGCTTGCAGTTCGGGGAGAACCCGATACTCCGGTTCCTTCTCGAGCCATGGCGGCCACCTCCTGAGTCAGCTGCAGAGACCGCCAATGCGGTCTCGCCCCGCTCTGTCGAAGGTACCTGAGAGATTCACCGGTCACCCGGCTTTCCCCTTCGGTGGGGCCTTGCCCGACCCGCTTTCCAGAGGCGCCTCGTTTGTGCGGTTCGCCGGCCTGAGAGTTTCCCGGGGCGGTTGCTCCTTCGGCGCCGGTGCGAACCGGACTCTCCCGCACAACATCAGCAGCTGCACCGTCGACTGTACACCACCCCGAATCGCTGCAACAGCGTCGGTCGACACCTCAGGTGCGTCATCCGGCCCTGCCGTGCCCGGGTAGGGTCGGACTCATGACACTCCTCGACACAGAGGCGCGATCGGCCTTTCTCCGGGACCATGCGGACTGGGCGCTGGATGGCGAGACCATCCACCGCACCTACGTGTTTGCCGACTTCAACGAGGCGACCGGATTCGTCGTTCGGGTGGCGCTGCTCGCAGAGACCGCCGACCACCATCCCGACATCGACATCCGGTGGAACAAGGTTCTGATTGCGCTGACAACCCATGACAGCGGAGGGCTGACGGCGAAGGACACGGATCTCGCCGCAGCAATCGACGCGCTCTAGCCGGGGCCGCCGGCACAGCGACAAGCGGATGCCGGCAGCTGACGGTCAGATATGTAACCTTGACGTTACGTAACGTTGATGTTACATTGAAGCGCATGGACACGTTCACCGCTCTCGCAGACCCGACGCGGCGCAGCATCATCGAGATGCTGGCAGCGGAGGACCGCAACGCCGGCGACATCGCCGGTGCTTTCACCGTGAGCCGACCTGCGATCTCGCGCCACCTGCGGGTGTTGCGTGAGGCGGGGCTTGTCTCTGCTCGGGAGCATGGGCAACAACGCATCTACACCTTGGAGCCGTCACCGCTCGCCGAGGTGGCGGGGTGGGTGAACCGGTACAGCGCCTTTTGGGAGGAGCGGCTCGATCGCTTGTCTGTTGCGGTCTCCGCACGAGCACGGGAAGGGAATGAGCAATGAGCTACGGGACGGTGAGCCACTTCGAGAACAGCGCAACTGTGAGGTTCGAACGGCAGCTAGCGGCGCCCATCGACGACGTGTGGGCAGCGCTGACCGACGCCGACGAGTTGGCCGGATGGTTGGCTCCGTGCACCTTCGATGCCAGGCTCGGAGGTGCGGTGCGCATCGACTTCGGCGAGGGCGCGCAGGTCGATGGCGAGGTGACCATTTACGATCCGCCACACCGTCTCGAGTACACGTGGACCTTCACCAACGAGCCCGACTCGATTCTTCTGTTCGAACTCGAGGTGGTTGACACGGGGACCCGGCTGGCACTCGAGCATCGGCTGCTGCCGTCGGAGCAGGCGACCGGCTACGGCGCAGGCTGGCATGCTCATCTCGACATGCTCTCCGCCCAGGTCACCGGGACGGAACCGGTCGACTGGGACGAGCGCTTCAACGAGGTTCTCGGCTCGTACGCAGGGGCATAACACTCCGGTAGCCGCGGCAACCGGCCGATAATCAGCAGCATGAGACGAGCCATCCTCGCCCTCGTGGTTGTGACCGCGGCCTGTGGCGGCACCGTTGCCGAGACGACGACGGAGGCGCCCGCAGCCGCCGCTCCGACGACCACGACAGCGACAACGACCACCGCCGCCCCGACTACGACAACCGCAGCTCCAACCACGACCACGGCCTCGACTACCACAACCTCCTCGACAACCACGTCGACAACGACAACTTCAACGACGACAACTTCGACGACCACGACCTCGACAACGACGACGACCACCACCACCGCCGCCCCGACTACCACAACCGCGGCTCCAACCACGACCACGACGTCCACAACGACGACGACGTCAATCGACTACGTCGGCCTCGGGTCCGAATTGGCAACCGACCTCGGGTGCCGGAATTGTCACTCGGCGGACGGCTCGGTCGGCCTCGGCCCATCGTGGACCGGTCTTGCCGGCTCAACAGTGACACTCGACGACGGGTCAACCGTGACGGCGACAGCCGGCTACATCAGAGAGTCGATCGTCGCCCCCGACGCCAAGATCGTTGCCGGGTTCACCCCCGGCCTGATGCAGTTCGTCAGCCTCACCGAGGACGAACTCCAGGCCCTCGTCGCCTACATCTCGACGCAGTGATCAGACCGGCTCGCCGTACTCCCGTGCGTGTGCGGCGGCGGCGCTGCTCATCCAGTCATCCCGCTCGATTCTGCCCTTGAAGGCGCCAAGTGCCGCGGTGACGTAGACGATGTCGTCATCCCTGAAGCCCGCGATCTGACGGAAGCTGGTGATGCCCAGGTCCTTGAGCGTGCGCTCCAGCTTGGGCCCGATGCCGTGGACCTGCTTCAGATCATCATCTGCAGGTGAAGCTCCCCCGGCGGTCCTGTCTGCGATCTCGGCCATCTTGTCGAGAGCCTCAGCCTTCGTCGGGCCCGCCGAGTCGCCCCCTGCCGGCGCCGGCGTGAGCTGCTCTTCGATCTGGGTGACCTTCGATTCACGTCTGGCCAGCTCGACGTCGAGCTCCTCTACGCGAGCCGTCAACTCCTTGCGGGCCGCTGCACTCTCGGCAAGGTCCGCCCGCAACTTGACGAGCTCGGCCCCGTCCGGGCCCGTCTCCTCCACGGAAGCGAGCGATTCCTGCGCAGCCTCGAGCTGAGCTTCGAGCTCCCCGATCCGCTCGCTCTCCTTCTTCAACTCCCCCTGTAGCTTGTCGAGCGTCTTGTTGCTCTCGGTGAGACGGTGCTCCGCCTTGCGAGCAAGCTCCTCCTGAGCAGTCAACTCGGCTTCGTATGCCGCTTCGATGTCCCCCCGCTGGAACCAGCGGATGAAGATGTACGCGATCGCAAAGCCGACGAGGGTGGCAGCCAGCATGAAGAGGATGATCTCTCCGGCAGCCCACTCAACTCCGTCCAGCATCTACCCGCCTCCTTCTTCGATCACGAACTCGATCCTCCGGTTCTGGGCTCGCCCCTCGTCGGTGACGTTGTCGGCGATCGGGCGTTCCTCGCCGTAGCCAATGGCCGTGAGCCGACCTGAGTCAATGCCGCCTGCAACCAGATAGGCAACGACGGCCTCGGCGCGCTCTTGCGACAAGGCGAGATTGTCCTGCGCGGCGCCTTGGTCGTCGGTGTGCGCCTCGACAACGACCCGAGTCGACGGGTTGTCCCGCAGGACGAGAATCGCCTCATCGAGCAGCGCGGCTCCTTCCGCAGTGATGGTGGCTTCGTCACTCGCGAAGATGTCGAACCCCTCGAGCAGCTGAGTGAGCTGAAGCGCTACGGCCGCAGGGTTGGCTTCCACATCCGTCACAACCGAAAGCTGCCCCGCCACCACCTCTTCGGTCAGCACCCCAATCGCCTCGGCGGACTCGGTATCAACCCCCAGCCCGGTGATGGTCACCTGGCCCTCTGCGACGTCGATGGTCCACGGATCGAGCCTGGTGACGACGTCGAGCAACCCGTCGATCGACTGCAGCCAGGTAGACCCGGCAACCTCCCGGATCGCCATGGAGTTGATTATCGTGGTGCCCGGGTGAAGACGGCGCGCCGCATCCGCAATCTGATCGACCGTCTCCTGATTGGGGAACCGACCCTGCAGGGTCACCACGCCTCCCGAGCCCGAAGCCGAGAAAGTCGGGGCCGGAAGAACCGCGATTGTGAGGTTCGAGGTGATCGGAAGCGCCTCCCCAAAGATCAGCCTCAACTCCTGCTCGATCTCGGTGCGAACGGTCTCGGAGATCACTTCTCCGTTGACGGTGAATCCCTCTTCCTCCGCAACAAAGCCGCCCGACCGGAGATCACCCAGATGGACGAATACATCCTTCACCCGGCCCAGCCAGGGGAGGTTCGCCACGTTCTCAGCCACCGACAGGCCGTTGACCACCCGATCGATGCCAAATTGCTCTTCGGCCGCGACGACGAGGTCGGTGACGATCTCCTCGTCGGGGACCCGGCCAAGCAACGTGACCGCATCCCCAATCAAGCGCATGGACACTTGAGGAGCAACGGGAGCGGGCTCGACCGGTTGGATGACGACCAGCTCGCTGTTGACATTGCGCACCCCGGGGATGCCGTCGATCATCATCACGATTTCTTCGGCCTCGACCTCCGAGCTCACTGTGCCGTAGAGAGTTGCATCTCGACCCGAGACGTCGACGGCGATGCCGTACCCCCCGTCCTGCAACGCCGCCCTGGTGGCGTCCTGTAGTTTCGCCTCGGCGTTGCCGATCCCCCACACGAGAGTGACGAGAATCACTGCGATCCAGACCGCGAGCAGAAGGAAGAGCGAGCTGGGCACCCCCCGGCCGCCACTGCTGTCGATATCCGCCAACTCCCGCTCCTACCTCGGTGGCCTATCAAAAAACCTAGCCACACCCGGGGGCTATTGCTACCCAGAGTTGTCACGTTTTCGCGCAAACGGGAATATGACAACACTAGACTCAGGTTATACCATCAGTGTATACTCAACCTCGTCTAGGATATCAAAACACCCCGTCGGGGAACCACCACCAAGGAGAAACAGGAAATGGCTAGAGCGGTAGGCATCGACCTCGGCACGACCAACTCGGTCGTTGCGGTACTCGACGGCAACGATCCCCAGGTGATAGCAAACGCCGAAGGGCAGCGAACCACGCCCTCAGTAGTCGCCTTCGCCAAGAACGGCGAAGTCCTCGTCGGAGAGCAGGCGAAGCGGCAGGCGATCACCAACCCCGACCGCACCGTGCGATCGGTGAAGCGGCACATGGGCGCCGATTGGTCCATCGAGATCGACGGCAAGGAGTACACCTCACAGGAGATCTCGGCGCGCATCCTGATGAAGCTGAAGCGCGACGCGGAGACCTACCTCGGCGAGCCGGTGACCGAAGCCGTCATCACGGTTCCTGCCTACTTCGGCGATGCCCAGCGTCAGGCAACGAAGGAAGCCGGCCAGATCGCCGGTCTCGAGGTGCTCCGAATCGTCAACGAGCCCACCGCAGCGTCCCTCGCCTATGGCATGGACAAGAGCGACGATCACCTCATCCTCGTCTACGACCTCGGCGGCGGCACATTCGACGTGTCCGTTCTCGAGATCGGCGAGGGTGTCTTCGAAGTGAAGTCAACGAGCGGCGACACTCAACTCGGTGGTGACGACTGGGACGACCGGGTCATGGAATGGCTGGTCAAGGAGTTCAAGAACGACCACGGTGTGGATCTGTCGCAGGATCCGATGGCACTCACCCGTCTCAAGGAGGCGGCGGAGAAGGCGAAGATCGAGTTGTCCTCGGTCGCCGAGACCGAGGTGAACCTGCCGTTCATCACCGCCACCGACGCCGGCCCGATCCATCTCCTCAAGACACTCACGAGGTCTGAGTTCCGCAAGCTCACCGACGATCTGGTTGAGCGCACTCGAGCCCCGTTCCAGCAGGCGATCAAGGACGCCGGCGTGACGATGGACGAGATCGACCACGTCATCCTCGTCGGCGGTTCCACCCGTATGCCGGCCGTCCAGGAGCTGGTCAAGGAGCTGGCGACCAAGGACCCACATCAGGGCGTCAACCCGGATGAGGTCGTCGCCCTCGGCGCCGCCGTCCAGGCGGGAGTCCTCAAGGGTGACGTCAGCGGCATCCTCCTCCTCGACGTGACCCCGCTCACACTCGGTGTCGAAACCGAAGGCGGAGTCTTCACCAAGATGATCGAGCGCAACACGACGATCCCGACCCGGCGCAGCGAGATCTTCACGACGGCTGCCGACAATCAGCCCGAGGTCGAGATCCACGTGATGCAGGGTGAGCGGGCGATGGCTTCCGACAACAAGTCTCTCGGCCGCTTCAAGCTGCCCGGGATTGCCCCGGCCCCGCGCGGCGTGCCCCAGATCGAGGTCACGTTCGACATCGACGCCAACGGCATCGTCCACGTGTCGGCGAAGGACCGTGCGACCGAGAAGGAGCAGTCGATCACGATTTCGGGTCAGTCCACGTTGAACAAGGACGACATCGAGCAGATGGTCAAGGACGCCGAGGCGCACGCCGAGGACGACAAGAAGCGTCGTGAGGAAGCCGAGATCCGCAACAACGCCGACTCGCTCGTGTACCAGACCGAGAAG
>JASJBC010000070.1 GCA_030066715.1 Acidimicrobiia bacterium | reverse complement strand
TTGTAGCTCCTGAAGCAGCCTCACCTGAGCGGTCGTGGTGTCCTGGTACTCGTCCACCAACACGTAGCTCTCCGGCGCACCCGAAGGGACGGCGTCACCTTCGAGAAGGTGCACGGCCGTTGCGATGAGCGTGCCGTAGTCGATGCGACCCGACTCCCGGAGTACCTGCGCATAAGTGCGAAGGAACTGGGGCAGCCCGCGCCAGTCGGCGCGCTCCAATGCGGCGACGGTCTCTGGTGTCTGCATCTGCTCGGCAGCCCGTAGAACGAAGTCGGTGACCTCGCCCGCAAAGGTCTGTGTTGCCAGCAGCTGGGCGAACGCAGGCGACCAGCGGGCGGGGTCCTCGCGTAGCAGCAGATCGTGCACCAGGGCCACCTGCTCGGGCCCGGTGAGGATCTGCGGGTTCTCGGCCCACCCGGCCGCGGTGGCGTGATGCTCCAGGAGTCGGGCGGCGTACGAGTGGAATGTCGCTATGTCCAGCTGTCCGATTGTCCCGGGAACACCAGCACGAACCCGGCTCCGCACCTCGGCCACACCCCGCCGGGAAAAGCCGAGGACGGTGATGGCGCTCGGATCAACGCTCTCCGTCGTGAGGAGATGGATGGCCCGCCGCACCAGGAACTCGGTCTTCCCGGTGCCCGGCCCGCCGACGACGAGTTGCGGGCCGCGGGTCGCGGCGACCGCCTGCGGCCAGTCCTCCGGAGCGACGGCGACTCCGCTCACGACGCAGCAGCCTCTTCCGGCTCAGCGATGAATGCAGGGCATCTGTCCTGGTACTGGCACCAGTTGCACAGTTTGCCGGGTCGGGTTGGGAAGTGGTTGTTGATGATTGCCCGGTTGATGGCCTTCCACAGTGCTTCGAGCTTGCGATGGGTGGCGTCGAGTTGCGGGTCGGTCACGGGGATCTCGTACACCGTTGGGCCGTTGAGGTACATCAGCTTCAAGCGAACCGGAGTGCGGCCGGTGCGTTTCCTGATGAGGAGGGCATAGATCTTCAGAGCGAAGAACGCCGGGATCGCATAGTGCTCGGGGGGAGCCTTTCCGGTCTTGTAGTCGGTGATGACGAGACCGTCGGGCTCTTCCTCCATACGATCGAGAATGCCGCGAATGGTCATCTCACCGATGTCCTCGGTCATGTCGAGCTCACGATCGAGCGGCTCGAGGCTTGCGGGATCTTCGACGAGGAAGTAATTCGCCAGCACCTCGAGGCTTTCGATTCCCCACTCGCGTTCGTCTTCGGTGTTGGTGAACAGATCTGGAAACTCGACATCACGCAGCTCGACCCACGCCGTGCGGAAGAGCTCGTACAGCGTCTCCGGTGTGCGCTCCTGCGGTGTCAGGTCGAATAGGCGTTGCAGCGCAAGGTGGGCAGTGGTGCCGCGCGCCTGATAAATCGTAGGTGGCACCTCGATCTTGTCGATTGCCTTGAACTTGAACAGCTGCGGGCAGACTTTGAAGTCGCTCGCCCTGCTCGGGGACAGGGTCTCCAGCGTTGGTGCGGAGACGGTTTGTGGTGCCTGCTGATCTGTCATCGTCATCGTTTCTCCGACTATACGCCGGGGGAGTGACATAAACCACATGCTTGTAGTTATCCACAGCAAACCGGCTGATTGCGTCCCAGGACGGGGAGGCGCGAAACAAATGGCTAGCACGCGAAAACGAACCACCGATCTGGTTTGACGGGGCGATCACCCCGGCCGTACGTTGCTGGTCCTCGAGGGCTCCACCCATGGAGGAGCCGATCTCGGCAGGAAGGGCTCGGGAAACCGACCCGACCGGCACCGGGATCATCGGGACGGATACGTCCCACACGAGGCAATCGCCTCGTACCCCCGAGGCTTCGGTCCCAGGGGGATGGTCGCAGAGCTTTCGGGCTCAGGCGGCCGGGCAGGACGACGGTCCTGCAGCGCCAACGCTTCGGCGGCGGCGCAACCGGACGGGCTCCGGCCCGTACGGCGGAGGATTCGTCCTCCACCCGAGCGGTCCTCGGACCGATCGGCTAGCTGCCCAGTGAGGTGGGTCGCCACCGGGCGAGGGTCACGGCCCGAGCCGGGTGAACGGTCTTCCCGCATGGTCGGCAGATAGGATTGCTGTCCTATCACTGCCGGTGGAACCGGCGGTTGCGAGGGTTTCCTCGGGAACGGGTTTCGGCCCGAACTCGAGAAGGCTGCCGGGCGAGAGCCCGAGCGGTGAGCCAGCGGGACCAAAGGCTCTGCGGGCGAACGGCACGGTTGGGTGCCACGGGGTTTCGGCTCCGCGGTAGTCAGGCGAGCCGGCGGATGTCCTCACGGCCATCTGCACAGCGGCTGGAAGAGCCCGACCCCACGGGGAAGGTGCTCGACCAGAAGCGGGAATCCCCGAGAGGGTGGATGCGCAAGCGGAAACTCCCTCGGGGTTTTCCTTTGTTCAATCGCAGCCGTCGATGGGCTCGATCAGCGTCACCGAGTCGGTCGCCTCGCCGCCGGAGAGCAACCCGCGGAAACCCGCCCGGGGTGCGGTGAAGACCCAGACGTCGAGTGTGGCATCACCGGTCACCTCTAGATCCCCGCCGAATACCTCCTCCAACTCCGCCACGGTGCTGCCCAGTCCGATTCCCCCTGCCGTTTCGAGGTCAAAGCCGCGAGTATCGACGCCCCCCGTGTTCTCGGCGTAGTCGTAGCCGTAGGTGTACGTGTAGAACCAGCCGCCGAGGTCGGAGGTCCCATCGTCGATGAAGATGGCTACGAGACTGCCCCAACCGATCGCTCGCATCGTTTCCCCCGGGCAGGTGCCGAAGATGTTCGGTTCGGCGGGGATCCACCCGGAGTCGAAGTCCGGTTCCCCGTATTGAGCGGAGATGTCGGCGAGAACCGTGGCAGGGTCCAGTCCGAACAGCACATCGCCGAGCCCTTCGACGGTCAACTCGAGCGCCACCAGCGGGGCGGGATTGGTAGTGGATGTCGGTGCGGTATTGGTGGCGCAGCCCCCCGCAACGAGGATCAGACCAACAAGCGCTGTCACGAGACGAGATCGCATGGCGGATCTGCACCATAGTGGGGAACGTTTCCTAGGGATGCGACCCAGGGTCCCGGGCAATGAGGCTCTAAGCTTCAGCGCTGGGACAGGAGAGGCATGGACCGTCAGGACCAAAGCCCCGGCAATCCAGGTGCGGTGGCGCGTGAGCTGGATCTCGTCGGCGGAAGGCGCGAGTTCAAGATTGCGGGCATCACAGTTGCCGGGCGCCGCCGAAGACCGTCCGGAGAGGCCGCCCCCCTTCCGCGCGACCTCCGCGGCGCTGCGCAGCTCTGGCTGCTGCTCGGCGTTCTGACCCTCCTCATCTGGGTGTGGCTGTTCGTAGTGCCCACTTCAACGCAGTGGTGGACGGACCAGGACTACAAAGTCCTCACCTGGCTCGTCGACATGCGCACCGACGCCCTGACGAGCGTTGCCAATGGGTTCAACTTCCTCACTTCGGAGTGGTTCATCCGCGTGTTGCGCATCGGCACGTTGCTCAGCCTCATCTTCGTGAAGAGGTGGCGGCACTTCTTTGCATTCCTGATCGCTGTTCTGATCGTCGAGGGCACCGGCGACGTGCTCCAAGACATGATCGGCAGGCAGCGACCGCTCGTGCCCATCCTCGCCGACTGGGAAGGCGCTTCTCATCCGTCGCGCCCGTTGGGATCGCTGGCAGTGACGCTCGGCGCCATGGCCTACTCGCTGTTGCCCCATGGGTTCAGGCGGCGTGCGGTGTTGGTGGGTTCCGGGGTCCTGATGCTCCTGGTTGCCGTCTCCCGGGTGTATCTCGGTGTGGAGCATCCCAGCGACGCCTGGGTCTCGTTGCTCTTCGCGCCGGCGGTCGCAGTGCTCACCTTCCGGCTGTTTGCCCCCGAGGCTGCATTCCCCGTCACGTGGAAACGAGGGGTGACGGCACATCTCGATGTCTCGGGGCGACGCGGTGAGGCAATCAAGCACGCCGTCCGCGATCAGTTGGGGATCGAGGTCGTCGCCATCGAGCCGTTCGGGCAAGAGGGCTCCGGCGGCTCGACCCCGCTGCGACTCGAGCTGGCGCCCGATGATTCGCATCCTGAGGACTACCTGTTCGCCAAGCTGTACAGCCAGACCCATCTGCGGTCCGATCGGTGGTACAAGGTCGGAAGGACGATTCTCTACGGTGCTCTCGAGGACGAGCTGCGGTTCACCTCTGTGCGGCGCCTCGTTGAGTACGAGGACTACATCCAGCGGCTGATGCGCGATTCCGAGATTCCTTCGGCCGCTCCGTTCGGGATCGTCGAGATCACCCCGGAGCGGGAATACCTCATGGTCAGCCAGTTCCTGTTCGGATCCGAGGAACTCACCGAGGCAGAGGTGGACGTCGCCGTCATCGACGATGCTCTCGGCGTGATCCGGAAGTTGTGGGACAGCGGTCTTGCCCATCGCGATATCAAGCCGGCCAACGTCATGCTGCGCGACGGTCGTGTGGTTCTCATCGACGTGGCTTTTGGCACTGTGCGACCCAGTCCGTGGCGCCAGGCGGTCGATCTGGCCAACATGATGGTGATCCTGGCGCTGCGCACCGACGCCAAGCTGGTCTACGAGCGGGCGCTGCTCCAATTCGACTCCTACGACATCGCCGAGGCATTCGCCGCAACGCGGAGCGTCACCCTTCCCTCGCAGTCGCGTAGCTCGCTGGCGCTGCTGAAGCGGGAGAAGGGTGTCGATCTCGTCCGGGAGTTCAACGAGATGTCTCCACACGCAGAGCCGATCAGCATCCAGCGCTGGAGCACACGTCGGCTCGGTCTGACCCTGGGCGCTGCCTTTCTTGCGATGCTGGTCCTCAGCGTTGTCATCTCCGAGTTGTCGGGCGGAGGCATACTGTGAGGCGGAGCACCGGAGTATGCCTCGTCGTCTTGTGTCTCCTGATCACTGCTTGTGGTCGCCTCGGTACCGGCCTCCCCGGATGCAGGACGCCGGCCAGTGAGCCGAATGCGGCCACCGTTCTGTCTCTCCAGGCGGTGCCGGAAGCCGAATACTCCCCGTGCATCAACTCCTTGCAGCTCGGCTGGGACGAGGTCGACTTCCAGGTCGAGAGAGGTCTGGCGCAGCTCGAGTTCGAACACGGGATCGAGTCCTTCCTCGAGGTCCGGTTGACGCCGTCCTGCGAGATCGGGGGTGCGATCGAGGTGCCGAGCGGCATCGAGGGTGTCTCTCGCCACGAGAACGTGTACCAGGTGACCGACGCCATCAGTGTGACGATCATCCCCGACGGCGAACGCTCCAGTGTCTACGCAGAGGGTCTGGCCGCCGATCTGGCGGGAGCCCACGTGGACGATCGTCCCGTGGTCTTCAAGGTCGATGCGGACATCGATTTCTCGGTGCGGTCCCGGGTGAACAAGGCGCTATTCACCGACCAGTTCGTTTGGATCGTCAACGATCTCGACATCGACGATCGCACGTTGGAGATGCGGGCGACGCCGGACGGGGAGGGGGCTCGCGGCATCGAGGTCGACGATGCTCTCGACCGCATCGAGGACATGTCGGAGGAGATTCAGTATCGCGGGCAATGGTTCTTCCAGTTCGAGGGCGGATGCATTACCTACGACTTCGATGCGGAGGGGACGCTGGCCACCTCCATAGCCGAGGACGCCGAGGCCACACTCGGCTTCTATCCAAGCTCCGAGTTGCGTGATGCCGCACGCGATGCCGGTTTCGACCTCATTGGTGAGCCGACGCAGTGAGTGATCGCAATACGCCCGCACCCGCCGAGCACCACGGCATCGATCACCTGATCCTCGATGACCACCGGTGGGCCGAGCGCGTGGCGGTGACTGCATGGATCGTTGCCGGGTTGCTCTTTCTCGCCATGGCCATCACCCCGATCCGCGAGGCGATCGACTCGTTCGATCTCTGGTTCCACGAACTGACTTTCCCGATCAAGTGGGGGCCCCTGACGGCCGTGTCGAAGTTCATGGCGTTCTTGGGCAGCGTCTATTTCATCTGGCCGTTGCGGCTGGTGGTCACCGCCGTGCTCTGGTTCCGCCGCAGGTGGGTGGCGCTCGCAGCGTGGTGGATGGCGATCCTGCTGTCCGAACCTCTGATCGGAACGCTGAAGGCGGCCTACGGTCGCCCCCGTCCCACCGAGTCACTGGTGGTGGAAGTGACCGGGGCGTTTCCGTCGGGGCATGCGGTCGCCGGTGCCGTCGTAGCGCTGTCGTTAGTCATCGTCCTGGTGCCGCGCGGGCCGGCGCGGAGAAACCTGGAGATGGCGGCAGCGGCGTTTGCCGTTCTGATGGCGGGCACCCGCGTCTACCTCGGTGCACACTGGCTTACCGATGTCTTTGCCGGAGTTGCGTTGGGGGCGGCGTGTGCGATCGGCGGCGCCGCATTGGTGCAGCGTTGGTTCCAAGCCAGGTCGCCGGACCCTACTTAGACGGTTGCGTAGGCATCGCCGGCGAGAACGTCCCTTTGCTCCTCGTCCATCCGCCAGGAACGGTTGCGGCGCCAAATCACATACGAAGCTGCACCAAGCGGAATCGGCAAGGCATAGGTGATGACGCGGAACACGAGGATGGCGGCGACCACCTGTGCGCTGGTGATGGCATCGAGGCCGATCGTCATCGCCGCCGTATAGCCGAGCTCGACGACCCCGACCCCGCCCGGAGTCACCGGAAGCGCCGAGATGAGACGAACGAATGCGAACGCCGCCAGCACCTGAATCCAGCTGAGTTCCTCCTGGCTCACCCCGACGTGACGCAGAGTGATGAGCAGCACGGCATAGAGCGAAAGATGGCTGAGCAGAGTCGCCAACGTCAGCTGTAGCCAACGGTGCTGCAGCAGGCCGATTGTGTCGGTTCTGAAGGCAGATGCCCGGTCATCCCATCCAGACACGGGCGGCTTGCGGAACAGTCGGCGCACCCACGAGACGACACGACCCAGCCAAGCACCGACGGAACGAGCCAGGCGATCCGATCGCAGCGTCAAGCCGAGAACGACTACGGCACCGACCAGGGCAACGATGCCGACGGCCGAGGCACTGAGCCACGCGTTTGACACGTCACGCTCGATGGCCAGCAGGCCGAGGGCGACGATGGGCATGCCCAGCTTGACGAAGTTGTTCCAGATGCCGGTGACGACCGCCGAGCGGGTGATCGCCGAGATACGGAAACCCCACGAGGTCAACATGGCGAGGGTCACCGCAACGCCGATGGCTCCACCTCCGGGAAGAGAGTTGGACACAGCCGTCGAAGCTTGGTTGACCACGGCCGCCTCTCGCAGCCGGAGGCCGGGCAAGGCGGCAACCAGCACGAACCAATATGTGGCGAGATTCCAGAATGCAACCAGCGCGAGCGAGGTCGATTCGAGCCAGGTCAAGGACCTGATCGTCTTCCACACCTCGTCGTAGTCGGCGAACTGCGGCATGACTCCGACGAAGATACCGACGACGATCGTGATCGACACGACCGACTGGATCACTCGTTTGGCCGTTGATGTGGTCTTCTCAGCCTGAGGCTGCTCGGCAGCGATCCCGTCGTCGCTCATACCTCTCGCTTCGTCGTGGGGATGAGCCTAGACGGCAGTTGCTGCGGGACCTCTGCCAAGCCGGAGATTGGTCGCGAAACAAAGGGCAAAGGCGCGAAATCAAGTAACCATTTTCGCTTGACCAAAGTGATTAGTTCACTCTAAATTCATGTTGTCGTTGAGGCGGGAAACCGCAGCGACGGCGCCGGGGCCCCGCAAGGGGTCACGGGGATCCGGAAGGGTCGCCGAGCCGCAAGGTGAGGGGGCCACCCCGCAAGGGAAGTCCGGGGACGAGCCCCTGTGGTTCGACCCCACGGGCCGAGAAGGATCGGCCGGCCGGGGCTACGGCTCCGAGCGGCGTCTCGGTTGAGTCGCAAGGCTCCGACCGAGAAAGGAGAACCCCGAGAGGGCAGAAGCTTCGGCCAAGCTTTCTCGGGGTTTTTCCGCGTCTGCGGCAGTGCCTGCCCGTTCCAACCCCAAACCGGGGCACAACGGTCTTATCATTGGCACATGGCTTTCCCAGAGAACATCCTCACGGACGACGAAGAGATCATCAGTCAGTTTCGGCCGCACTGGAGGATGCTTGCCATACCGACGTTGTGGTTCCTCGCCGCGATTGTGGCGATCGTCGTGATCTTCCAGGTGATCGAGGCGGAAGGGTTTGTTGCGCTCGCCCTGGTTGTGGCGGTTGTCCTTGCTGTCATCCCGCTGGTCGTCAGCCCCTTCATCAACTGGTGGTTCACGGCCTACGTGCTGACCAGCGAGCGGCTCATCACCCGGACCGGGATGATCGCAAGAAGCGGCATCGAGCTGCCATTGCAGACCATCAACAACGTGTTGTTCAATCAGAGTGTTGTGGAACGGATCCTCAAGTCGGGCGATCTGTTGATCGAGTCCGCAGGGGAGAGCGGGCAGAGCGAGTTCAGCAACATCCCCGACCCGGAGCGCTTCCAATCCTTGCTGTATCGCACCCGTGAGGATCAGGCACGTCGCACCGCGGCCGAGGAATCGGCGATCTCGGCAGAGTTCACCCGCGATCCGACTGAACAACTGGATCGGGCAGCTCGGCTCCGCGACGAGGGCGTGCTCTCCGAGGATGAGTTCCAGGAGATGAAGAGGAGGATCCTCGGCAACGACTAGGGCTCTGCGCCCTATTCGTGTCCCTGCTCAACCTGTACATTGTCCTCGAGGAGGACGAATGTCAGCTGAGAAGCTCCGTGAATACCTCCTGACGCACGGTGTGCCCTACGAGGTGCACGAGCATCCGCTCGCCTATACGACCTCCCGGGTCGCTGAGGTCGAGCACATTCCCGGCAAGGACATCGCCAAGCCGGTCATCCTGATGGCGGATGACCACTTCGTGATGGCGGTCGTTCCCGGCCACAAGCATGTTGATCTCAGCAAGGCGAAGGAAGCCTTTGGCTGTGACAACATGCGGCTTGCCGAGGAGTCGGAGTTTGCCGATGCGTTCGCTGATTGCGAACGTGGCGCCGAACCCCCGCTCGGGCACCTGTACGGCATGAAGACCATCATCGATCTCCGTTTGGATTCACCGCGGATCACTTTCCGCGGAGGAACCCACACGCAGACGATAACGATGGGTTTGGAGGATTACCGGGTGGCTGCAAACGCAGCCATCGGTGACGTCGCCGCCGGGCGATAACTCCAACCGAGCCGAGGAGCGAGGGGGGTGATTTGTTCGCGCGTCACGAAAGGCTGAAGCGGGCGACACACTCGATGTGGAACGTCTGCGGGAACATGTCTACCGGTGTGACCCATTCGAGCTCATAGCCAACGTCGGCGAGAAGCGCGGTGTCGCGGGCGAGACTCGCCGGGTCGCAGGACACATAGACCAGAGTTCGCGGCTCCGCCGCCGTGACTGCGTCGATCCCGTCGCTGCCGAGGCCCTTCCGCGGGGGATCGGCGATGGCCACATCCCAATACTCGTCGATTCTCTCTATGGCGTCCTCGGTCGAGGAGCGCAGGATTCGATACTCGTCCACACCTGCTCGGTTCAGGTTTGACTGAAGGTCCTCGCTGGATGTCTTGTCGAGCTCTATTGCAAGGACGCGCGCGCCACTCCTGCCCACGGTCACGGCAAACAGCCCCCCGCCGGCGTACGCGTCCAGCACGGTGTCGCCCTGCTCGACGGCAGCGGCCTCGGCGACCAGTTGCACCAGGGCTGCCGCCCCGTCGGTGTTGTTCTGAAAGAAGGTCTTGCCGGTGATGCGGAATGTTGCCCCTGCGACCGTTTCCTCGAGGATCGGCTCGCCGTGGACGGGCACGATTCGGTTGCCGTCGACCCGCGCAACCGCACACCCCCAAGCCATCGCCTGGTCGGGAACCCGCCCGGCGAGCAGCGCCAGAACGTCCCCGGTCGTCGTCGAGGTGCGCATCGTGATCGTGTCCACCCCCGACAGATCGCCGAGATCGACGAACAGCTCGGCCAAGTTGGGATGCAAGATCTCACACTCCGTGAGTGGCACGAGGCGGTTGGATCGTCGCTCGTGTAGCGCCGGTCGTCCCGAGACGACGCGATAGTCCATCCGATTCCGGTACCCAAAGGCGGGACCGACGGCGACAGTGTTGCGCACGGGCGGGTCGGGGTGGCGTCCGAGATGGGCCAATTGGCCGGCCACGATCGACCTCTTCCACTCGAGCTGGGCCGAGTAGTCGCCATGCTGCCACTGGCAACCTCCACAGGTGTCGAAGTGCCGGCACTTGGGATCAACCCGGTCGGGCGAGGGCTCGATCACCGAGTCGAGGCTGATCTTGCCCCATGAGCCCTTGTCGACTTGCACCGTGCCGGTGGCGAGTTCGCCCGGGAGCACCCCATCGACGAAGAACGCCTTTCCCTCGATCCGGGTGATTGCAGAGCCGCCGTGGGCCATATCGGTCGGCCTGAACTCCAGCTCGCCCATCACATTCTCCTCTGATCCCGGTGCGGCGACGGCAGACTACTCTCCCCGCCATGCGCTCCTTCCATGCGACCTGGTTCTGGGTCGCTGTCACGACTACGGGCCTCGTCGGCCTGTGGGGTCTTCTCCTTGGTCTGCTGAAACGACCCGCTCCCCGTATCTTCGTTTACGCCCGCGGTCTGGCTTTTGCCGCGATGGGAGTCCAGGTGGGGGCCGGGCTGATCCTGTACGGGCGGGGCCTGCGGGCACCGAACGACTTCCACCTCTTCTACGGGATCGTTATCGCTTTCACATTTGCCTTCGCCTACATCTACCGCGCCACGTTGGCCCGCAGACCTGAGCTCGGCTACGGACTCGTGTTGTTGTTCATCATGGGCCTCGGTCTCCGGGCATGGTCGAACGTCTATTGAAAGGCGGCGCGGCCGCCTGGTGATTACGATGCACTGCCGGGCTGCGCCCGTAACCAACCGGCGTTGGGTCGGGTCGAACGGCAGATCTGTGAGGAGGACTCCATGCTGCTTGAAGGAAAGAGGCTCGTTGTCACCGGTGTTCTCACCGATGACTCGATTGCATTCCATGCCGCAAGAGTCGCACAGGAACAGGGTGCCGAGTTGGTGCTCACCGGCTTCGGCAGGGCGATGCGGTTGACGCAACGCTCGGCAAAACGGCTGCCCACAGTGCCGGATGTTCTCGAGCTCGACATCAACAGCGAAGACGACATGGCCGCCCTGGTTTCTGACCTCGAGGGTCGCTGGGGGGCGGTGGACGGTGCGCTCCACGCTATCGCCTACGCGCCCGATGACGCCCTGGGCGGGAACTTCATGGAGACGCCGGCGGAGAGCGCGTCGACTGCCTTCCTGACCTCAGCCTTCTCCTACAAGACTCTTGCGGCCGGTCTGCGTCCGCTTCTGCAGAAGGCGGGGGGCGGAGCCCTGGTTGCGCTGGATTTCGACAACTCGCAAGCCTGGCCGCTCTATGACTGGATGGGGGTCGCCAAGGCCGGTCTACAGGCAGTCACGAGATACCTAGCCCGCGACCTGGGACCGGACCACATTCGCGTCAACGCGGTGGCCGCTGGGCCGCTCGGCACCGTCGCCGCAAAGTCGATTCCGCACTTCAGCCTCTTTGAGCGAGAGTGGGAGGCCCGCGCCCCGCTCGGCTGGGATGTCCAGGACCCGTCCCCGGTGGCGGAGATGGTGACGCTGCTCCTGTCGGACTGGACCAAGATGACGACCGGCGAAGTCATCCACGTCGACGGGGGATTTCACGCAATCGCAGCCGGCTCGGAGCCTTCGTAGCGGATTCGTGCGTTCTTGGGCAACGCCACGGTGAAGGTGGCGCCGCCCCCGGCGGTCGGCTGGAACCACACCCGGCCTCCGATCACCTCGGAGAGGCCGCGGACAATCGACAGACCCAGCCCGGTGCCGCCGGCAGAGCGTGTGTAGTGCGGGGCGAGTTGGGTGAAGCGATCGAATATGTGGTCGTGGAGCTCGTAGGGGATGCCTTCCCCGTGGTCGATGATCGAGAGCCAGATCTCATTGCCGTTGAGCATGGCGACGATGTCGATCGGGCTGCCCGGTGCGTACTTGAGGGCATTGCCCACCAGGTTGACCAGTATCCGCTGTAGATGGTCCGGGTCGGTCTCGACGGAGTCGACCCCGGGCCCCATCTGCACGTAGGTGACCTCGGCGGCATCCGGGATGTGAGCGACTGTGTCTTCGATGAAGTCCTGCAGGTGAATCAGCTCGGGACGCACCGGGAGAGCCTTGTTGTCGAGACGCGATACGACCAGCAGGTCTTCGATGAGCGAGCGGAGCCGATTGGCCTGTCTGCTGGCGGTGTCGATCAGCTGCTGGGCGCTGGCGTCCGGGTGGGCCAGTTGCGGCCGTTGCAGGGTGCTCAACGAGCCGATGATGGCCGTGAGCGGCGTGCGCAACTCGTGGCTCACCACGCTGACGAAGTCCGTCTTGAGCTGGGCAAGCTCGATCGCCTTCTGGCTCGTCTCCTGGGCCTCCTCGTAGCGTGCCAGCTGATTGAGCACGAGCGCCGAAGGGCCGGCGAGCGACTCCAACAGCGCCAGGTCGTTGATGGTGAAGTGGCTGTCACGCTTCTCTGCGGTGATGAGTACCCCGATGGGACGGTTCTCGATGCGCAGGGGAACCGCCGCTATCTCGTGACTGCCCAGCTCGAGCAGGAAAGCGTCGGCTTCTTCCGCTCGTTCCTCGAGATTGTGGAAGACGGCGGGTTCGCCGCTGGTGAACACCTGCTGGGCGATGCTCGGCTCGGACAGCGGGAGCGAATAGCCCTCGGCGCGCAGCGTTTGCCCTGCTACCCAGATGGGCGACATGACCTCGAGCGCCTCTTGATCTCGCCGGTACAGGAGGACGACGCCAACCCGCGCTTCGAGAGCGTTGGCCAGCCGCCCGACCAACTCCGGCAGGACCTCCGAGAGGTTGCTGCCGACACCGATGGTGCGGGAGACGTCGTAGAGCCGCTGCAGCTCTTGCTCCCGCTCCGACAGGGAGAACTCGCGCTCCTCGAACGTGAAGACCCGATATGCGGCCTCCTCGACGTGACGGTGCAGGTTGCCCGCACCAAGAGCGATGAGCGCAGCCGCCACTATGAATGCCGTAGTTCTCCAGTTGGCCACGTTCACAGGAAGGTCGGCGCGGTTTGTGATGTAGACAAAGGCGATGCTGGCGGCCACGGCGACACCGGCGACGTAGATGCCACGCAGGCCGATCAACGCCGGCAGGATGGCCGCCCCGAGCAGGGCGACGGCAACGACGGCACCGTCGGCGTCGGAGCCAAGAATGATCACGGCCATGATGATGAGTGTCGCCCAGAAGAGGATCACCAGGTCGGCAGCGACCGAATGAAGCACACGATGCCAGGGTGCCAGCGTCAGCACCAGGAGGGCGATCCCAAAGATCAGATAGCTGTCTCCGGTCAGGGACTCGTCGCCACGACTTCGTGCGATTCCGACGGCCACGTATGCGACCCAGGTGAGCAGCAGAGCGATGTAGATCGCCCGCACCCGGTGTCGGATCGGAGGTAGTTCCGTCGTCAAATGCACCCTTCCGCGATAGTCGTGTTTACTGACCCCGCCACGGTAACCTCTCCGCATGGCTCGCGTGCTCATGTTGTTCGGCGGCAGATCCGCCGAACATGAGGTTTCATGTTCATCTGCTGTCGCGGTTTTGCAAGCACTTCGCGAAGCGGGACATCAGGTTATCTCCGTCGGAATCGACCGCCGGGGATCGTGGTTTCTGGCCGACGACACCCGCGACCCGATGGTCGCCGACGGTCGCCCCGTGTCGTTCCGTGTGCCGGAGGGCAGGCTGCTGGCCGGTGGCGACGAGATCGGCTTCGACGTGGCATTCCCTGTGCTGCACGGGCCGTACGGAGAGGACGGTTCCATCCAGGGGACCTTCGAGATGGCCGACACGCCTTACGTCGGATGCGGAGTCACGGCGTCTGCGCTGGCAATGGAGAAGGACTTCGCCAAGCAGATCTTCGTCCAGCAGCGAATCCCAACATCGCGCTGGGTTCCGATCACAACGACTGATTTCGCCAACCCGGCAACGGTTGTCTCCTCGATCGTGCGCCGGCTCGACCTCCCCGTCTTTGTGAAGCCTGCAGAGCTCGGCTCGTCGGTCGGGGTCACCAAGGCAACGACCGAGGGAGAGCTGAAAGACGCGATCCGGGTGGCGCTCAGCTACGGGGAGAAGGCGATCGTCGAGGAGTACATAGACGGTCGGGAGATCGAGGTAGCGGTACTCGGCGGGCGGGCATCGGTCCCCGGGGAGATCGTCATCCAGACCGACTGGTACGACTACGAGTCCAAGTACAACGACCACACGAGCCAGTTTGTCGCCCCGGCTCGGCTCACGCCGCCGCAGTCGACCGAGGTGCGTGAGCTCGCCGAGCGCGCCTACGCCGCGCTGGGCTGCAAGGGTCTGGCCCGTGTCGATTTCTTCTTCGAGGAGCGCGGGCGTGGGTTTGTGATCAACGAGGTGAACACCATGCCCGGATTCACCCCCATTTCCGGCTTCCCCACCATGTGGCAGGCAAGCGGTATGACCTACGGCGAACTCTGTGACGAGCTAGTGCAACTCGCCCTGCACGGCGAGTAGCGACGCTTCCTGACTGTTCCCCTTACAGCTTGACGACCGGGCAGGTGAGGGTGCGGGTGATCCCTTCTACCGCCTGGATGCGGGCGACGACCAGCTTCCCGAGCGAGTCGACGTCTTCGGCTTGGGTGTGAACCACTGCGTCGTAGGGACCGGTCACCGCCTCGCTCTGGGTTACCCCTTGAATCTCAGAGATTCGCTGGGCGACCTCAGCTGCCTTGCCTACCTCGGTTTGAATCAGAACGTAAGCCTCAACCACAGGGGCCTCCTCGCGATGTGCCTACGGTTGATGATACCCAGGATCGGGCGGATGGATCGGATGGGCTCCGCAGCTAGTGACCGTCGGCGCCGAATCGGAGGTTGGTGGCGACCAGGCTGCCGTCGACTTCGGTGGCATCGAAGACGACACGCTGCCCTTGGCGGAGCATGCGGAAGAGAGAGCCCTCGAGTGATCCGGGCTGGAGCAGCACCTCATCACCGTCGTCGCGACGGATGATGCCGATGCCGGTTGCGGGGTCGTATACCTTGACGACACCTTGCATGACTATGCCTTTTGTACCTTTCCTGCCTTGATGCAGGAAGTGCAAACGCGGATACGCTTGCTGTTGCTGCCGTGCTTCACGCGAACACGCTGGATATTCGGCAACCAGCGGCGGCTGGAGCGCTTGTGCGAGAAGCTGACCTGTTTACCGACCCACGGCTCTTTACCGCAGATCTCACATCGATATGCCATGACGGGGAATCCTCCTGAGGCGGCGGGGGAGTGTACCAGCGTTCTGTCTCGCGGCGGAATGCGGCTGCCTCATTGGAGTGAGCGAACCATCCCGGCGCCGAGATGCGCGAGAACCATACCAAATGCTGATACGTTCTGGTTCATGGCAGGTAGGTCGCTCGCATATCTGGCAACCATCCCCGTCGACCAAGTGAAGGGGATCGGGCCCCAGATCAGGAAGAAGCTGCGTGGAGCCGGGATCGAATCGGTCACCGATCTGCTGCTGCACGTTCCCCGTCGTTATCTCGATCGCTCCCAGCTGTTCGATCTGTCCGCGGTTCCGCTCGATGAGGAGGTAACGGTCGGAGGGACCGTGCTCAGCGTCGACGTGCGCCGCCTCCCCCGCAGGCGCACGATGACGACTGCGGTGATCAGCGACGGTACGAACGTGATCAAATGCACGTGGTTCAACCCGTATGTCAGGGTCGTGAAGGACTCCGAGGTCCTGCTCTCGGGCAAGGTCGAGCGATTCCGTGGTGCCCTGCAGATGAAGAACCCGGACATCGAGAGATGGGGAGCCGAGGACGCCCTTCTCACCGGCCGGGTCGTGCCCGTGCATCCGTCGGCAGGCGGCTACTCGCCGTCCAACATGCGCAGGGCGATCAGCAACGCCCTGGGCCGCTCCCGGCCGATCACCGAGGTCCTGCCCGGAGCGATGCTGGCAAGAGTCGGGCTGATGGGCCGAGACGAGGCAATGGGCGCCATCCATTTTCCCGAGCAGGAGAAGGATGCGTGGCGGGCTCGCCACCGTTTGGTTTTCGACGAGTTGTTCCGGCTCGAGATCTCGCTGGCGATGCAAAAGCACCGGCAGATCGCCGAGGCAACCGGGATCCAACACGATCTCGGCGGCCCCATGGTCGGTTCGTTCGTGGAGGCACTTCCCTACGCGTTGACGGGCGCCCAGGCGAGATCGATCGACGAGATCCAGGCCGATATGGAGTCGCCACATCCGATGCATCGTCTGCTGCAAGGTGAGGTCGGCTCGGGCAAGACTGTCGTAGCGGTCGCGGCTCTTCTCACCGGCGTGCAGAGCGGGTTCCAGGGTGCCGTCATGGCCCCGACCGAGGTTCTCGCCGAACAGCACTACCTGGGGGTGCGGACCTTGCTCGCCGATGCCGGTCTCGCACCGACCCAGGACGATCCGGCAGGGATGGCGGGTACGGGCAGCTTGTTTGCCGCGAGCGAGGCACCGGTGCCGGGCGTCAAGATGGCCCTGCTCACCTCGAACAACGCCGAGGTCAACTTCCTCCCGGCCGGTTCTGCGTCTCGCCCCGACGTTCTCAACTGGATAAGGACGGGAGAGATCGACCTGGTCGTCGGCACGCATGCACTCATCCAAGAAGGCCTGACCTTCCACAAGCTGGGTATCGCCGTTGTCGACGAGCAACACCGATTCGGGGTCTACCAGCGTGTCCAGTTGCGGGAGAAGGCAGAGGAGTACGACCCCGACCTCCTGATCATGACCGCAACCCCGATCCCCCGTACTCTGGCCATGACCCTGTATGGAGATCTCGACGTGTCTGTGCTCGACGAAATGCCGCCGGGCCGCATCCCGGTCCGCACCGTGCACAAGACCCGCCACCCGCAGGCGCTCAGCGAGGTCTACGACCTGGTCAGGAGCGAAGTGGCAGCCGGCAGGCAGGCGTTCGTCGTCTGTCCTCTGGTCGAGGAGAGCGACAAGTTGGAGGTCACTTCGGCGACGGAGGAGTACGAGCGTCTCCAGGGCATCTTCCCCGAGCTGAAGCTGGGCCTGATCCACGGCCAGATGCGTCCGGGGGACAAGGACGGGGTCATGCAACGATTTCGCAGCGGG
>JASJBC010000072.1 GCA_030066715.1 Acidimicrobiia bacterium | reverse complement strand
ACGCCGTCGGCATCGACATCGAATTGAATGTGTGTCAGCTTCACGGTTGGTCCTTTCAACGCTCGAGGACGAGGGCGGCACCGAGACCGCCTGCGGCGCATTGGGTGACGAGGGCGGTCCCCTTGTCCCGTCTCTGCAGTTCGTTGGCAACGGTGAGGGCTTGGCGCGCTCCTGTGGCCGCAAAGGGGTGGCCGAGCGAGATGGAGCCGCCGTATAGGTTGAGATTCTCCATGTCGATCTCGCCGATCGCCTCGTCCCGATCGAGGTGCTTCTTGGCCCACTCCGCCGAGCCGAAGGCCTTGATATTGGAGAGCATCTGTGCGGCAAACGCCTCATGCATGTCGATGAAGTCGATGTCGGCGAGGGTCAGCTCGCCGCGGTCGAGAGCGATCGGGGTGGCGAACGACGGTCCCATTAGCATCTGCCACGACGGGTCCAGGCCGGCAAAGCCCCACGACCGGATGTAGGCCTTGATCTCGAACCCGAGTTTCTTGGCGGTCTTCTCTTCCATCAGCAGCACCACGGCGGCACCGTCGGTCAACGGTGACGAATTGCCGGCGGTCACAGAGCCGTACTTCTTGTCGAAGGCGGGACGCAGTGTCGACAGCTTCTCGATCGTCGAGTCGGCCCGGGGAATGCCGTCCTGGGTCGCGGTCTCCCGGAACTTCGGGGGGATGGGCAGCGCCATCACCTCTTCGTCGAAGACCCCCTTCTCCCAGGCGGCGACCGCCTTCATGTGGGACTCGTAGGCGTATTGGTCCTGAGACTCCCGGGAGATCTCGTTCTCGCGGGCCATCTTCTCGGCGGAGGCGCCCATGGTGAGTCCGCTGGCGAGGTCGGCGAGAGCCGGGGGACGCGGGGCGAGATCGCCGGGGCGCAGCCTGGTGAACGCCTTTACTTTCGAAGGGAGGTCCTTGGCGGCATTGGCGGCCATCAGCACGTCGACGACCTTCTCGTCGTACATGATGGGCGGCTTGGACAGCGTGTCGGAGCCACCGGCGATGACTACGTCCGCTTCGCCGAACAGAATGGATCGGGCGCCGTTGACGATTGCCTGCGTCGATGTGGCACAGGCTCGGCTCACCGAATAGGCGTCAACCGATGCGGGCATGTTGCATCGCATCACGATCTCGCGGGCGATGTTTGGTGCCCCCACGTCGGCAACGACTGCGCCCGCGATGACCTCGTCGATCTGGTCTGGCTCGAGGTTGGAGCGATGTAGCAACTCATTGGTCACTGCGGCGCCGAGATCGAGCGTCGTCAGATCCCGATACTTCGTACCGGCCTTCATGAATGGGGTGCGCAGCCCCCCGACTATGGCGACTCTTCTTCCGTAGTGAACACCGGGACCAGCCATGACGCAACCTCACAGACTTTGAGCGAACGCTCCAATTGTGCCACAAAGGGCAACGGTTTGTCAGAGTCTTCTAGAGAACGAGCCGCATCTCCAACTCGCCGTCGTGCTCGACACCGGTGTCCGCGAACCCGAGATCGGCGTAGAACGCTCTGGGGCCGACGTCCCCGGGCACATAGCTGAGGAACATCTCCGTGGCAGCGGGGAGTGTCCGCACGTAGTCGATCACCAGCTCCATAGCTGCACGTCCATACCCTCTGCGCTGGTGATTGTGGTCGATCATGTACCGCCACAGGTAGTACCGGGGCTTGGCGCGATTCTCCGAAAGCAGCACGTAGCCGACCGGGGTCTCGCCGGCGTAGATCGCCCGCTCCCAGCGGTCGGTGGTGTGTGCGGCTTGGGCGATCGAAACCGAGTTGGGAGCGACGAAGTCCTTCTGCTCTTCGGTCACCTCGAGCTTGATGATCGCCAGCACGTTCTCCCCATCGATGGGCCGGAGACTGACCGACGAGTTGTGATCGGGTTCTGTCATCAAGTCATTCTGGGCGACGCCCCCGGAGTTCCGCAACCGCACCGGTGTCACACTCGCACTGGAGTTCCGCTTTGCGGAACTCCCATGCGAGCGCAGAGCGCTCGCACACCGACTGGCTGTCGATTTAGACGCAATACAGAATTGTCGGATCAATTCTGGAGAACTATGAAGAAGACCCTATTGACAGTGACCGTTATCGCCGTCCTCGCCGCCGCCTGTGGCGGTTCCTCCGACGGTGAAGCCGCCGATACGACCGCAGCGCCGGCAACCACAACCACGACGACCACCGCAGCCCCGGCGACCACGACCGCCGCTCCGACCACGACAACCGAGGCCGAGAGCTTCATCCCGAGCGGGGATCCGGAGATCGACGCGGTTGCCACGGCCTACATGGTTGCCTTTGATTCGACGACCGACTTCGAAGCCAAGGTCCCCTATGTCGAGGATCTCACGGGTCTCGAGGAGACAGTCGTCGAGTACATGGCGCAGGGCGAATCGATGGGCGGTGTCAGCATCGTCATCAAGGATGTTGTCGTCAACGGTGACTCTGCGGATGTTCTGTATGACCTCATGTTCAACGACCGTCCGATCTACCCGGACCTGCCCGGCACCGCAATGCTGACGGCCGACGGCTGGAAGGTCCCGCGCACGGAGTTCTGCGGGATGATGTCGAGCGCCCGGACGCCCTGTCCGGCCGAGTAGCCGATGCGCCGCATCGCCATCCTCGTCACGGTCGTCCTGCTTGTTGCGGGGTGTGGCGGTGATGAGGATGCGTCGTCGACCGCAGCCGACGCCACCACCGTTGTCGACGCTTCCGGCGCAACGGCTGCACCCGGTGAGCGCAGCTTTGTGGGCGCCGACGGCACGGAATCATTGATCTCCGACACCAGCCGGATCGTCACCTTGAGCGGCGATCTCACCGAGGCTGTGTATGCCCTCGGCTTCGGCGACAGTGTCGTCGGCCGGGATGTGACCACGATTCACCCTCCGGAGGCGTTGGCGGTTCCCATCGTGGGGATCGGTCGATTCATCACAGCGGAGGGTGTGCTTGCGGAGAGCCCGACTCTGGTGCTGGGCGATACGCAGTCCGCCCCGCTCGAAGCGCTCGAACAGATTCGCAGCGCCGGTGTGCCGGTGGTTATCTTCGAGGTGCCGACCAGCTTCGACGAGCTGTACGAAAAGGCTCGCCAGATCGGCGAGGTGCTCGGCGTTCCCGGGGAAGGGGTAGCCCTGGCAAACGAGGTGCAGGAGTCCATCGAAACCGCAGTTGCGGCGGCGACACCACTCGACCCGACGCCGGGAGTTGCCTTCATCTACAGCCGCGGCCCCGACGTGATGCTGTTGTTCGGCGATGGCATGGTGACGAGCCCGCTGATCGAGGCCTCGGGGGCGCGTGATGTCGGCGCCGAGCTGGGCATCGAGGGCACGGTCGACGTGACCCCGGAGGCAATAGTGGCGGCGGCTCCGGACGTCATCGTGACCACCCAGGAAGGAATCGACGCCTTTGGCGGGGTCGACGGGTTCCTCGACGTCCCGGGGATTGCCGAGACGCCTGCCGGCGAAGCCGGACGTGTCATTGCGTACTCGGAGGGCGACTTTCTCACATTCGGTCCGCGCATCGGTGAGCACCTGGAGCGCTTCATCGTCGATCTTCGCGCCGAGTTAGCGGACTCGTGACCGAACCAGACCGGCACCACGGGAGAGTGCTGCGGACCTACTGGCTGCTCGCACTAGGTGTTGTTGCCGTCTCTCTCCTCGGGTTGCTGGCGGGGTCGGTGGCGGTGGATCTTGCGGACATCTGGCACATGGTCGAGGTCCGGCTGGGCATTGCCGACGACGAACGGCTGACCGATTCCGTGCTGTGGGCGATCCGCCTTCCCCGTGTTCTGGCCGGTCTCGTTGCAGGCGCAGGGCTCGGCGTCGCCGGTGTCGCACTGCAGGGCTCGTTTCGCAACCGAATGGCAGATCCGCATCTCGTCGGTGTCGCCCCTGCAGCCGGTCTCGGCGCCGTAGCCGGCATTGCGCTGACGCCGGCCGGAGGGACCCCTCTCATCATGATGCTCATGGCCGGAGCCGGAGGCATCGCGCTGGCGTTGTTGATGCGCCGGATCGCTGAGAATGTCCCGGAATCGGGCCAGTTGATCCTGGTCGGTATCGCCCTCGGCTTTGCCTTGCTCGCACTCCTCGGTGCGATCGTGCTCGCCTGGGACAGTCCCCGTGTACCCACCTTCAGGTTCTGGGTCTTCGGGGGATTGTCCGGAGTCACCTGGTCGACACTCGGCGCCGCGGTGCCCCTGGTTGTCCTCGGCGGCGCCGGGGTGTTTTCTGTTGGGCGCTCCCTCGACGTCCTCGCGCTTGGCGAGGACGAGGCACGGCACCTGGGCGTCGACGTCTCGCGTTTGCGTCTAGTAACGCTGTCATCGGTGGGCCTGATGGTGGGAGGCGCCGTTGGCTTGGCCGGCGTCATCGGGTTTGTGGGCTTGGTTGTGCCGATGGTGATCCGAGGTTGGGTAGGCCCCGCCCACCGTCGCCTGGCGGTCCTGTCCGCCCTGGGCGGGGCGATCGCATTGGCCGGTCTCGACGTTGTTGCCCGCACAGTTGCAGCTCCGGTTGAGATCCCGGTCGGATTGATCACAGCAATCGGGGGAGCCCCCGTGCTGGTGTGGTTCCTGCTGCGGAGGCCCCGATGGTGATTGGGACGACCGGAGTGACGGTGCGGAGAGACGGGCGCGCCCTGCTCGATGGGGTGGATCTCGATGTGGCACCCGGTGAGCTGGTGGGCGTCGTCGGCCCCAACGGGGCCGGAAAGTCGACGTTGCTCCGGGTGTTGGCGGGTGACATGGCGCCCGACGGCGGCAGCGCCCGCATTGACGGCGATGACGTCGCAACGGCGACCGTGCAGCGCCTGGCGCGGCTGCGATCGTTTGTTGGTCCGCAGAGCGCGTCGGATGTCCTCTTTCGGGTGCGTGACGTTGTCGCGATGGGCCGGCATCAGGATCGGCGGGCGACCACATCCGAGGCGATCTCAGCTGCAATGGAGCGTGTTGACGTCTCTCATCTCGCCGACCGCGTGATGAGGACCTTGTCGTCCGGTGAGCAGCAGCGGGTGAACCTCGCTCGGGCGATCGCCCAAGCGGCGCCGGTGATGCTTCTCGACGAGCCAACGTCCGCACTGGACGTTCGGCACCAAGAACTGGTGATGGCCGTCCTGCGTGCGCTTGCCGGCGAGGGAGTAGCCGCGGTCGCCGTTCTACATGATCTCAACCTTGCCGCAGCTCACGCCGACCGGGTGCTGTTGCTCGATTCCGGCCGTGCCGCGGCGCTGGGAACGCCTCGCGAGGTGTTCACCGCAGACCGGCTCTCGGCCGCCTACGCAGAGCCGATGGCGGTCATCGACCACCCGTTCCGGGATTGCCCTCTCGTGCTGACGACGCGGGTGCGTTAGGCCGGGCGGCGCCAGACCTTCTCCCCGGCGGTGATCGGGACGCTGAGCCAGTTCTCTGCCGGCGGCAGCGCACAGGAGTAGCCGTCGTCGTATGCGCAGTACGGGCTGTAAGCGAGGTTGAAGTCGATCACCACTCCGCCCTCGTCATCGGGCTGGATATCGAGGTACCGGCCGCCTCCGTATGTCTCTCGTCCCGAGGTCGCGTCACGGAAGGGGAGAAAGAGACCAGGATGCCCCGTGTCGTACAGGGCGAGGGTCAGCGTTTCCCCGGCAATCTCGAGCGATACCGTTGCGGATCTTCGGTACGTGCGTCGATCTCCGTCCGACGTGGCAACTGCGGTCTCCGCTCCGTCCGCGTCGGTCAGGGTCGTCTTGAATATCAGGTCCGGGTTCCACTCGTAGTAGGGGAGTCCGGAAAACGCGCTTCGGAATTCGTACGGGAGAGGAGAGCGGGCGTTGCTGCGCAGGTAGTCGTCCTTGTTGGCGCGGTATGCGTCGAGGGTCGTGGCGTCCATACCAGCGTGCAACCTCGCAGCAAGCCAACTGATTCCGCTCTACGCCGGATCTCCGTACTTCTTCGCATGCTCGGCGGCGGCGCTGGCCATCCAGTTGTCGCGCTCGATGCGGCCGGGGAACGCATCTAGAGCGGCCGTGACGTAGAGGATGTCGTCGGCGGTGAAGTTGGCCACCTGCTCGAAGCTGGTGATATCCATGCTCTTCAGCAATACCTCCAGTTTCGGCCCGACGCCGCGGATCTTCTTCAGATCGTCATCCACAGCCGGCCCGGCACCGCGGGTGCGAGCCGCAATCTCGGCAACCTTGGCAACCGCCGTGTCTCTGTCGGGCCAATCGGCAGCAGTGTCGGCCTCCTCGGCAAGGACCGCACCACGTTCGGCATGTTCCGCCTCGAGTTCGCCGTGCGGCGAGGCGATCCGAGGGTCTTCCTTCTCGGCAGCGGCGCGCAGGGTCGCAATGGTCGACTCTCGCTCCTCGACCTCCGCCTCGAGCCGGGACACGTTGTTTCTGGCCGCGTCGGCAGTTGCTTCGAGAGCGCTGATCGTCTCCTCGCGTTCGGCGAGTTGCGCCTCGAGGCGATCAACGTCTGCGCTCCGCAGGTCCATGTCACGGGATAGGGCTTGTGTCTTCGTTCGGTGCTCGTCCAGTTCGGCCTCGAGCGTCGCCTCCTTGGCCGCCGCCTCGCTTCGGATCTCCTCGATTCGACCTGCCTCGTTGCGGTCGAGCCACCACTTGCGCAGCATCCAACCGACGGCAAACCCCACTGCGACCGCAAGCAGCAGCCAGAGGGCGAACTCCCACGTGCCGTATTCGATCTCAGTCACAGTCATACTCCTTTGCCCGTTCGCCACCGCTCAGACATACCCCAAAGGGGGTCGGAAGTCCTGAGTTGTAACTTACTGGGATGTGGCAGACTCCGCGAAGACAGTGATCGTTCCGGAGTAGCTCGCCACCCATACCTGTCTGCTGCTGTCGTCGAAGGTGATGCCGATGGGGCGGTCTGCGACGGGGATCGTCTGCAGAACTTCCATCTCTTCTGCGTCGACCTTCGTCATCGTGTTCGAGTTGTAGTTGACAACGTAGAGGGATTTCCCGTCGTCGGACATCGTCATGCTGCGCGGCGCGTCGCCGGTACGGAGGCGATCTACGACGGTTGCGGTGGCGAGATCGATGCGAGCTACGAGATTGTCCCCGTTGAGAGTCGCGTACAGGTGGCGATCATCAGGAGCCAGTATCAAGTGGCGAGGGTTGGCACCGACCCCGCGGATCCAGTCGACGTCGTACGTCGTGAGATCCACGATGGCGATGTCGGAGGAACCCATGACCGCAACAAACGCCGTTTCGCCGTTCCCGGTGACGGCGATTCCCCTCGGGTGGCGCCCCAGGTCGACCCTTGTGACCTCCTCGCCGGCAGCCGTATCGATCACGGAGAGATCGAAACCGCACCAATTGCTCACGAGCAGCGTGTCGTCGTCCGGCGTTATTGCGAGGAACTTGGGTACTGCCCCGACGGCGATGATCTGGTCGATCTCGAGGCTCTCAGCGTCGATCCGGTAGACGAAGCTCTCGTCCCAATCGCCGCGGTCACACCCGTCGCCGCCGGCGCGCCCGAAACCCGGTCCGTACATCTGGTAGTTGGAGACGTAGACGTGGCTCCCGTCGGAAGTTGCCACCGCCTCGACCGGGGCGCCCTGGTGCGTGGTGCCCTCACCCGTCAGGTCAACGGTGTCCGGAATCGTTGCCACCAGCTCGTAGTCGCTGTTGTACACGGTGACGGTATGGCGGTACATCATGTTCTGCGCAAAGAAGAGGCCATCGCTGGTGGCGACGACGGACTTGGGAGAGATGTCGCCCCGGATCGTTTCCACCTCGACGAGTTCGAGACTCGTTGTCGGAGGAAGTGTCGTGGTGGTCGTGGTGGTGGTTGTTGTTGTTGTCGTCGTCGTCGTTGTTGTGGGAGCTGCAGTGGGGGCAGGTGGTGAGCTGGTCCGGACCGGAGGCAATGTCGTCAGCTCCGGAGCGGCCGAAACGGGCTTTGCGTCGGCCTGGGCGCAAGCGGCGAGACCTATTGCCGCCAGCAACAGGAGCATGGCTCCGGCGAGGCGGAAGCGGCTTCGGTCTGGGTTGGATTCCACGGGCATATGAAACCCGTCCGGCGGCGCTAACCAAAGCACCTTTCGATATGGTGACGGCATGTTTCCTTTCACTGATGCGATCAAGCCGATGAAGGCAAGGGTTCGGGAGAAGCCTCCGGAGCCCCCCGGCTGGGTCTACGAGCCGAAGTGGGATGGGTTTCGCATGATCGCATGGTCGGGGGACGAGCCCCGGCTGGAGAGCCGCAACGGCAAGGACCTGCTGCGCTACTTCCCCGAGCTGCGCAGCGCCCTCGGCGAGCTGCCGCAAGGGACGGTTCTCGACGGTGAAGTCGTGGTCGTGCGCAACGGCGTCACTGATTTTGATGCGCTGCAAATGCGGATTCATCCTGCTGAGTCGAGGATCAACATGCTGGCGGAAGAGACACCGGGCCGCCTCATTGTCTTCGACGTCCTTGCCCATGACGGCGTCGACATGATGGCCCGACCGTATGCGGAGCGGCGCGAACTTCTCGAATCGATCTATGCGGATCTTGGTGCCGACTGGGACCTGACCCCCGTGACCGAGGACCTGGCCGAAGCGGAGCGATGGTTTCACGAGTTCGAAGCGGCGGGATGCGACGGGATCATCTGCAAGCAAACCGATCAGCCGTATGTCGAGGACAAGAGAAACTGGATCAAGTGGAAGCATCGCCGTTCCGTCGACTGCGTGGTCGGGGGTTACCGAGTGCACAAGGACGGTGACAAGATCGGTTCGCTATTGCTCGGCTTGTTTAACGACGAAGGCCAGCTTCACTTCATCGGCCATTGCTCCGGGTTCTCCAATCAGGATCGCGTCGAGATCTTGCGCCAGTTCGAACAGCTCCGGACGGACGACAGCTTTGGCGACGAGGTCCGTCGCCCCGGCGCCGAGAGCCGGTGGTCGGGGGGAAAGGACCTGTCGTGGATTCCGGTCAGCCCCGGTGTCGTCATCGAAATTAGCTACGACCAGCTGCAGGAGGGACGGTTTCGTCACGCAACCAGGTTTGAGCGGTGGCGACCCGACAAGGACGCGGCCGAGTGCACGATGGACCAGCTGGAGCGCCCCGAGGGGGCAAGCTTCTCCGATGTAGTCGCCTGAGGGTTGGCTTTGCCAACCCTCAGGTTGGAGTTTCGCCCGTTGGGCGAAACGTCCAGCCTCCAACGACGGTCCCGGGGCGGAGCTCACCTCTCAGCTTGGTGCTTCGCCTTTTGGGCGAAGCGCAGTCCTCTGGCTTCGTAGAGGGCTCTTGCGGCTCATGGTTCGGCGCGGTTAGTAGCTACTAACCTCGCCCGTGATGAGAACCCAGCTCCTGGCAATCGTGCTCGTGCTGTCTGCGTGTTCCTTCTCGGGGGAGATCAGCATTGGAGCCCGGCCTGAAGATGCCGCCGAGGGTTTGATCGAAGAGGTACTCGCAGACCAGATCGGTCTTGGAGAGCTGGTAGCAAGCTGCAATGAGCCGGCGAGCGACGAGGTTGGCTCCAGGTTCCTCTGCTCTGCGACAACCGGCGACGGACGCACGATCGAGATGCGGGCTGTGATCGAGGAAGACGAGAGCGCATTCGTTCGCACGACGAATGTGGTGCTCGCCGAGAATATCGATGAGGTAACGGCCACGATCGAAAGTGAGGTCGAGCGAATGGCCGGCGTCGAACTGCAAGCTGGTGCTCTGGATTGTGGAACCGAGACCCTCATCGTGGACTCGGCTGATCAGGTCGTGTGCCCGTTGACGGATCCTGTTGGCGATGTCTTCGAAACGATCATCACGTTCCACGGCCTCGATACCGACAACACGACCTTCGACTTCGAAGTGATCACCGACCGCTAGTTGACGTCGCCCAGGTACTCAGCGGTGGAGCGAGGCAGCCCACCGGCGAGCCTTGCCCGCAGCACCTTTGGCCAAAACGGCCAGTCTTCGATCTCCTGGAGCGGTATCCAGGCAAGCCCGACCTGGCGGGAATCGCCGGTTGCAGCCATGTCGGGCTCGCCGCGCAACGAGCATTCGAACATGATCTCCAGCTGATGAAACCCGGGCCGGATGTCGGCGAACTCGTGATTTCTCTCCAGGTAGTCACGAATCCACAGGACCCGACCCAAGGCGACATCACAGCCGATCTCCTCGCGGCATTCGCGGCGAAGAGTCTGCTCCAGCGTCTCCCCGGTCTTGTGGCCCCCGCCGGGGAACATGTAGTACTCGCCCTTGCTGCCGCGCATGTGGACGGCCAGCAGATGCCCACCGACGACGATGACCGCCTTCGGCGACACCCGAACCGGGCGCATCTCAGAGCTCATCGTCGAGCTGGGCATAGCTTCGAGCGAGTGCGATCCGCATCGTTGCCGGGGGAAACGGCCCTCGGGCAGAAAGGTGCTCGATGTCTGCCTGCTGCCGGTGCCCCTTGCGGGCCAGGTCGGCCACGGCCCGCAACTCCTCGCATTGCGCAGCCACAAAGACTCTGTCAACCACGTCGCCGTGTCCGGGAACGATCGCGTCTAGTAGCTCGATATCGCTCAAGGTGGTTGCCCAGTCCAACGGATACGAGTCGCCAAATGACGGCGGGGCTCCCTCCTCCACGAGGTCACCAACGAACAGCACGTTGTCGACGCCGACCACGATGTCGGAGTTGGTGTGGCCGCGGCCGTAGTAGGTGAGGTCGACCTTGCGGCCGATGTCGATGCTTGCCTGCTCGGAGAAGGTGTTGGTCGGCGGTGTGATCAACACCTCGTTGACGGCTTCGTGGTGTTCCGCCGGGATCCAATCGAGGACGTCCTGCCTCACCTGCTCCCCGTTGGCAACCATCTCTTGCCGGCACTGCTTGTGTCCCCAGAGCGCCGCTTCCGGGAAGCGGGCGTTTCCCCAAGTGTGATCCCAGTGGAAGTGTGTGTTGACCACCCATCCGATCGGAAGGGCAGTCAGAGTCTCGATCTCAGCCCGCAACTGATCAGCCTGGCGATGTGAGGCCCGGCTGTCGACGAGCAGCACGGCTTCCGTGCCGAGGACGACACCGATGTTCAGATCGAGGGACTCGTATCGGCGCCGGAAGACTCCGTCGCCCAGCTCGTCGAAGACGGTCACTCCCAGTTCTCCTTGCGCATCTTCGACGGTTGCACCCGGGGTGGTTCTCCCGGCATCTTCGGATAGTGCGGCGGCCAGGGTGCATCGCCGATGTTGTTCGCCTCGTCGGCTTCGACCATCTCGAGGAGCGGATCGAGCCGATGCTCAACTTCGTCGATACCGTCGGTCAGGTCGCCGACATCGGCCCAGCGGTCCTTGAAAGTCATCAGATCGAAATCCGTGGGGTCGATGCGGGACAGCTCCTCCCAGGCGAAGGGTGTCGACACGTAGCCGGTGTGGCGGACGCTGTAGGCCGAGGCGATCGTACGGTCGCGGGCGACCTGGTTGTAGTCGATGAAGACCCCGAATCGCTCCTCCTTCCACCACGCGGTGGTTGCCAACTCGTGGCGGCGCTCCAACTCCCGCGCAAAGGCGAGCACGCCGCGTCGCATCTGGAAGTAATCCCACTCGGGTGCGATCCGGACGTAGATGTGGATTCCCCTGTTGCCCGACGTTTTCGGGTAGGAGATGTACCCAAGCTCCTCCAGCAGCTCCTTTGCCGCTGCCGCCACCTCCCGGGCGTGGAAGAAGTCGTAGCCGTCGGCCGGGTCGAGGTCGATGCGGAGCTCGTCGGGGTGATCGATGTCGTCGCCCCGGGCATTCCACGGATTGAGGTCGAGACAATTCATCTGGGCCATCCAGATGACGTCGCCCTCGTCGAGCGGGAGGAACATACGCCCCGGTCGGGCCGAGGGGAACCTGACGTCCACGACGCTGCGGGCGCTCTCCGGTACCCGCTTGACGAAGAACGGGTCCTCCTTGACGCCCTTGGTCCAGCGCTTGAGGCTCACGGGCCGTTTGTAGACCCCGCGCAGCGCTCCGGTGGCACACATCGAAAAATGCTCCGCCACATCGAGCTTCGTCCAGCCCTGATCCGGGAAGACGACCTTGTCCGGCGACGAGATCCGGACCTCCCTCCCGGCGGCTGCGATGAACACTTCCTTGCGAGCCATGGAGTCATTATGGAGGAACCGCCACGGTTGCGACGTCGAATCGGGGGAGCGGTTCCGAGTACCTTGCTTCCATGCCAAAGAGCTCAAAGGGAGATCCACATCGCGGACCGGTGCCGGCGACGGCCTGGGCGGCGGACGCAGAGGCCCGCGCTCGGGGCAGGGTCGAGATGTTCAACGCAGCTCGACCCGGGGGCCTCGACAACTGGACGATGGATGAGCGCCAGTACGAGCTGATGCGCAGCCACATCCTCGGGATGATCGACGAGGCCGACGGCGAGGAGCCGGTTCTGCTCAAGGAGGTGGTGGCGGCCGCCCAGGATCGCTACGGGAGTCACGAGCTGTTTCCCAACGGTCGGCTCACCAACTACGTGCGCTACACCAAGGTGGATCTTGAAGCTCGGTGTGAGATCGAGCGAGTACCGAGGAGTAGCCCGCAGCGAATTCGGCGCCGGCGCGACAACCCAAGGCCGGGCTGATACCGGTAGGTTCGGGGTTCCGCTGATCAGGAGAGACCTTGTTGTACGCAGTGCTGACGACGGTGAAGGTGGAGCCGGGCTCGATCGACGAACTGGCGGCCCTCTTCGACAAAACGAACCGCGACCTCGTGGCAGGCCATGATGACTGGCTCGGTGCTTCGTTCACGGCAAATCGTGAGACCAACGAGGTCACGGTGATCGCAAAATGGCGGAACGCGGACTCCTATCAACAGCTGCGCAACAGCGACGAGTTCAAGACAACGATGGCCCGCTTTGCGGAGCGGTTTGCCGGCCCGCCGACAGTATCGATCAACGAAGTACTGCTCGAGATGTAGTCGGCTCCGCCTTCGCCTCGTACACGACCCAGTCTCGCCCGTAGTGCCGCTCGATTCCACAGGGCGCCATTCCTATCCGCGCCATCGCGGCTACAGCCGCATCGTCCCCCGGTGCAGTCATGCCGATGATCCTGGAAAGGTCTAGATCACGGAAACCCGCAGCCATGGCGGCCTTTGCCGCCTCCGTGCCATAGCCGTTGCCCCAGAGCCTGCGCTTGATGCGAACACCGACCTCAACGGTTGCTCCGTCTTCGAGCAGTTGCAGCCCGGCGTCACCAATTACCTCGCGAGACTTCGTCAACAGCACGGCCCACATGCTCAACCCCGTTGCCGTGTGCCGGTCGATCTTCTCTTGGACCCACGAAACGGATTGGGCGATGGTCGCCGGCAACTCGGTTGCAAGGTGACGCATCGCCTTCGGGTCGCTGTACAGCTCGTGAAGCGAGCGAGCGTCTTCGATCACCAACGGGCGGATCGTCAAGCGATCGCTGGTCACAGGGAAGCGGACACCGGTGCGCATGGCGTCAAAGATGTCTATCGGCCGCTGCGCAGCTACCGCCCCTCGTTCAACTCATCACGCCAGGCAAGCCACTCGCGACCTGCGCTGACATCCCAGTCTGGGCCGTTGAAGCCAAGCGTGAACTGTGTGAATCCCATCTCGAGCAGCCGGGGGGCTTCTTCGGCCAGGAACCGTGACAGATCGTCGGGCTCGACTCCGACACCCCACTCGATGTCCGCCGGGTCCCTCCCGACCTCCGCACACCAGTGACGAAGCGCTGCCACCTTGGGCTCCAGTTGCTCGGCGTGATGGGGGAACAGCGCGTGCCATCCCTGGGCATGTTGGGCGACGAGCTTCAACGTCACCTTCTCGCCCGCTCCGCCGATCACGATCGGCGGGCGCCGTACTGGCGGTGGCGTGAGCCGGTCGAACCGGTCTGCGATCACCGGAAGGGCGCGAGCAAGGTCGCGAAGCCGGGAACCCGCGGTGCCGAACTCGAAGCCGTACTCGTCGTAGTCGCGTCGGAACCAGCCGGAGCCCATCCCGAGCACGAGTCGGCCTCCGGAGATGTGATCGACGGTTCGGGCCATGTCGGCCAGCAGGTTGGGGTTGCGGTAGGAATTGCAGGTGACCAGCGGGCCGATTTCGATCCGGCTGGTTTGCTCCGCCCAGGCCGCAAGCATCGTCCAGCTCTCGAAGTGAGCTCCGTCGGGTTCCCCGTACAGGGGATAGAAGTGGTCCCAGTTGTATGCGATGTCGTAGCCAAGGTTCTCGGATGCGGTAACGGCTTCCCGGATCGCGGCGTACTCGCCGTGTTGAGGATGAAGCTGTGCGCCGACGCGGATTCTTCGCATGGGTGTCCCTTTCTGTCAGCTGTTGCCGGTTTTGCGTCCGTTGCGACGATATCCGGTGACGGCGGCCACGGCGACGGTGCCGGCCTCCGGACGATCCGGTCCGCTACTCAGGCGACGGGATCGCCGAAGGCACCTGCGGCACCCTCAGTCTCCTGAGGTCGTCGGGCCGGTTCGGAGAGAGCGCTTCACCAACCACGCACCAAGCACGTGTTTGGCAGAAGAACCCGGGCTGAGGCCTGCCACTTCACCCCTGCGCCTCTCTGGGCCACGTGTAAGCACGCCAGAAGATCAGCACGGTGAACAAGACGTAGAAGACCCCGATGTAGTACTCCCAACCCTCGGTCGCATCAACGAAGAAGACAATGTTGAACAGCAGGTAGATCGGCGCCGCGATCAGGTTTGCCAGTCGAACCTGGGTAGGTGGCCCCACCAGGCTGAACACGACCAGCAGAGTCAGCACGATCGCAGTCGAGGGCGCCACATAGAGAACCGCCGTGTCGGTTGCGGGCTCGGTCATCTCCTGTAGCAGCGAGAACATATCGCCAAAGATCCAGAGGATGAAGTGGCAGATCCACAACACCGCCAGCACGGTCCTCACATTTACCTTTGGGTCGACCAGACCCGAGCCGACCTGCAGTCTCCCGCTCACATCAACCTCCGTATAGCCCTGCATTAGATGGTCGCTGGACAAGCCAACTCGGGACAGAGGCCGGAAGTCCCGAATCCTCGAGAAACGCACGCTTCGCCCCGTGATGCGGCATTCCCTGAGGTATCGTTGAAGTGTCGCAAGGACGTGGTCGTGCCCAACGAAGCGGCTGTCGGCGTATTCGAGGACGAGAAGCAGGCGAACCGGGCGGTCCGCTGGCTTCGTCGGTCCGGCTTGCGTGCCAGGGCAACACTCGAGGACGGAGTCTTTGTAGTTGCGGTCCCGTCCGGCCCCGACGAAGAGCGGGCACGCGACGTGTTGGACGCCGTACGGCGCAGCCACGAGCGCACCGAGGTAGTCAAGCCGACCGGCTGGGAACGGTTGCGACGCGGGCTACTCAGCTTCGAAACACTCGGGATTGGCGTGGCGATCTTGGTTGGAGCGATCCTGATGCTCGCTGTCGGAATCTGGCTATGGGAGCTCGGTCGGATGATGGGCTTTGTGGCCTTGGTGGTCGTACTCGTTGCCGGTTTGGCCTACTTCCACTTCTCGGGGTTACCGCACAGCGCCGTGAAGGCCCCGCGCCGCTACAGCCACAAGCATGACATAACGATGGAGGAAGAGCAGCAGGTGCAGTACCGCCTCGCCTGGGCCCGCGACCAATGGCGCAGGTCCCGCGAGTCGCGCTTCTCTCGCCGGCGGCGTCGCAAGCATTGACCGACTGTGCCAGACGGCTCCCCTCAAGGAGTCATTGCGAACCACTCATCGAGCATCCGGTTCCATTCCTCGCCGGGCTGCACGGGATGTTCCGTGGTGACCCCGTTGCGCCGGAACTTGATCCGATCCTCGAGCAGGGTCACCCGATCGGGGCCTCCGTCGAGGAGACGGGTCGCAAATGGCTTTTGCGTCCACTGCAAACTGGGATCGGTTTGCAGGCGATGCGACGAAGGCTCGAAGTCCGCCGCCGCATAAGTCTCGGCTCGGTTGAAGGAGTACTCGCGTTTGGTGCCCTCCGGTCCCTCCGCAACCAATGTGGTGAGGTCCCCCTCCGCTTCGAGCCGGTACATTCCACTGCCGCCGTCCTGGGGGCCATCCGAATCGAGCGGCAACGGACGGATGAACGAGTCGCCAAAGCCCACATCGACCAGATAGGGGCGCCCGAGCCGCACCTCGATCGCCAGATGGTCGGGCATCGGCCCGGTCACCGGCAATACGCCGGCGCCCAACCAGCGCACGTCGAACCCCAACTCGGCGAGCAGCGTCGCAAACGCTCCGTTGAGCTCGTAGCACCATCCGCCCCGGCCCCGGGTGACGATCTTGTCGATCGATGCCTGCGGCTCAGTGCTGACGCCGCGTCGGTAGAACACATCGAGGTTCTCAAACGGCACCGCAGTCAGATGCGCTCGTTGCAGCCGCTCCAGGTGCCCGAGTGTGGTTTCGACTCGCTCGTGGAAGCCGATTCTGGTCAGATAGCCCGCGACATCCATCCGGTCATTGTGCCAGTTGCCGCTGTGGTGCTTTGCCCTCGTAGCTACAAGCTCAGGGCGCGTGCCAGGAATGCGGCCATCTGTCCTCTGGTGACGGGGTCGTTGGGGCAGTAGCGGTCGTTCTGCGGCGGGTTGCAGCCTTTGGTGATCCCGGCTGCGGCCAGTGCTTCGATGTTGGCTGCGAAGACCCCGTCATCGTCTGTGAAGGTTCCGGCTGATCCTGGCGGCAGGTCCAGGGCGCGGACGAGGAATGCGGCCATCTGTCCTCTGGTGACGGGGTCGTTGGGGCAGTAGCGGTCGTTCTGCGGCGGGTTGCAGCCTTTGGTGATCCCGGCTGCGGCCAGTGCTTCGATGT
>JASJBC010000071.1 GCA_030066715.1 Acidimicrobiia bacterium | reverse complement strand
GGTCGTCCCAAAGTCGGGCTGCATCATCAGGAGCCCACCGACAACGCTCAGTGTCGCCGCAAACGGCCAGAACACGTGCCCGAACGAGCTGAGGTAGTCGGCCTTGCGGGCCAGTACGGAGGCGAGGAACACAACAACGGCGAACTTGGCGAATTCCGACGCCTGGATAGTGACCGGTCCCAGCTCGATCCAGCGTTGTGCACCCCCGCGCACATCGCCGACCACGAGGGTGGCAACGAGCCCCACGACTGCGATCCCGAGGATCGGCAAGGCCGCTCTCTGGTACCAGCGATACGGGATGCGAGCACCGAGGATGAGGCAGATCAACCCGATGCCTGCGAAGACCACTTGGCGCTTGAAGTAGTAGAGGTTGTCGGCGAAGCCCTCCCGAATCGCCAGCACCGAAGATGCGGAGAGGAGGGCGCCAAGACCGATGATGAGGAGAACCATCACGGGTAGCAGCAACAAGACCGAGATACGCCCCGGCCGCGCTTCGCGACGGGTGGCGTAGGAACGCGCCTCGCTGATCGGCGTGACCCTAGTTGCCATCGTCCTCCCCCTTTCGCTCCCGCACCAGCCGGGTGAACTCGCGGCCGCGCTCCCCGTAGGAGGTGAACATGTCGAAGCTGGCGCAGCCCGGCGCCAGCAGCACCGTGTCTCCGTCCGTTGCCAGCCCATCGGCGACGGCGACCGCATCCTCGAGATCGGCGGCGACCACAAACCGGCCCGGATCCGTCACCGCACCGAGCTCCTCCGCTGCCTCCCCGATACCAACCGTGTGCCGCAGCGTGGGCACGGCCGCTATCGGCCGGAGGTCGAGGCCCTTGTTGCGACCACCGGCGATCAGCACGACCGAGGGATAGGCGCCGATGGAGGCGACGGCGGCGTGAGGATTGGTGGCCTTCGAGTCGTTCACCCAAGTGACGCCGTCCCACCGGCCGATCACTGTGCGCCGGTGCTCCCCCGGGACGAACCCGTCGATCGTCGCTGCGATTCCTTCCGGGGTCGCCCCGAGATACGCAGCAAGTTCACCGGCCGCAAGCAGATCGACCGTGTATGCCCGATCGAAGCCCGGATTGGGGACTTCGTCGCCGGCGATGAGCAGAGGGCCCGCAACGCGTCCGCTCACCGGCACGAGCTTGGAACGAGCCGGGGTCACCGCGGCTGCGGCCCCTTCGTCATCGGCATCGTATACCAGGATGTCCGTTGCCGTCTGGTTTGCGAAGATGCGCTGCTTTGCCGCCGTGTATTCGGCTAGATCTCGGTGCCAGTCCAGATGGTCGGGAGCGATGTTGAGTATGGCGGCGGCGCGAGGGTGAAAGCTCTCGATGAACCGCAGCTGGAAGCTCGAGGCCTCGATCACGAGCACGGCCGGCGGGTCCGCAACCAGATCGGACAGCGCGTTCCCGATGTTGCCGGCGGCGACGGCATCGACGCAAGATGCCGTCAGCATGTCGGCGGCCAGCGCAGTGACCGTCGTCTTGCCGTTGGTCCCGGTCACTGCGGCATACGGCACGTCCATACCGGCCATGGCATATTCCATCTCGCTGACGATGCGCACTCCGGCGGCGATCACGTCGCGCACGGGCCCGACGTGTTCCGGAAACCCCGGGCTGGTCACGACCAGATCGACGCCGGCGAGCAAGGTTGGGTCCCATTCGCCTGTGTGTACCTCACAATCCGGTACGGCAACCGCCCGGCGGTCGTAGACAGCGACGTCCTCACCACGGCTCGTGGCCAGCCGCGCTGCGGCCAGCCCGCTCACCGCCCCGCCGAGAACCAGAACCCTCATGGGAGGATCCCCCCGTTGGTTGCCCTGAGGAAGTCGGCGTAGAAGACACCGACGCCGATGGCCACACCGAGACCGGCCAGGATCCAGAAGCGGACGATGATCGTGGTTTCCGGCCAGCCCTTGAGCTCGAAGTGGTGATGTATCGGGGCCATGCGGAAGATGCGCTTGCCCCACACGCGGAAAGTGAAGACCTGGAGAATGACCGAAACCGTTGTCATGACGTAGAGACCGCCGAGAAGTACCAGCAGCAGGGCCGTGTTGGACAGCAATGCCAACGCAGCAAGCGCCCCTCCGATCGCTTGCGATCCAGTGTCGCCCATGAAGATCTGCGCCGGCGCCGCGTTCCACCACAAGAAGCCGAGCACTGCGCCGACAACCGCTCCGGCCATGATGGCGAGATCTACGGCCCCTTCGACCTCGTAGAAGCCCGGGTTGCGTGATTGCCAGAACGTGATGAGCACAAAGGCTCCAAAGACAAGCCCACTACTGCCGGCAACGAGACCATCGAGCCCGTCGGTGAGATTCACCGCATTGGCGGCCGCGGTGAGAAGGAACAGGACTAGCAGCGTGTAGAGCCAGGGTCCGAGTTCAATGCCGATTCCTCTGGTGAATGAGAGCTCCGTGCTCGTGCCAAGTTCGATCGCACCCCAGGCAAAGAGAATGGCGACCAGAAGCTGACCGAGGAACTTCCAACGCTTCGACAGACCCATGTTCTGTTTGCGGGCGTATTTGACGAAGTCGTCGAAGAACCCGATCAGGCCCATGCCGACGAAGGCCATCAGAGCCAGCCAGCCCTGGCCAGAGAAGATAGGCAGGATCCGGAAGTTGGGTCCGGCTCCCCATTCCCATACGCGAACGTGAGCGACGACAAACCCGATCACGACGGCGATCACGATGACGATCCCGCCCATGGTCGGCGTACCCCGCTTGTGGTGGTGGCCCTCGACCTCCTCCTGGATGAACTGCCCGATGTTGTGCTCGCGCAGGATGCGCATCGCCAGCGGTGTACCGAATATGGCAATGACGAAGGCAGTCGCAACTGCGATGAGGATCGAAATCATCCGCGGACCTCCGCGGCAAGACGGAGAGCCAGTTGCTCCAGGCCCACAGCCCGGGAGGCCTTGACGAGGACAGTGTCCCCATCGTCGACGACCCTCTGCACCACCGAAAAAGCCTCGTCGGCATCGGAGACGTTGCGGGCAATGGCGCCGGCACCTCGGGCGATGCCCGGCTCATCCCCGACTGTGATGATGGCGGCAAAACCGAGGTCGACGGCGAGTCGGCCGATGCGCTCGTGCTCGCTGACCTCGATAGGCCCCAACTCTGCCATTGTCCCGAGCACGGCGATGTGCCTGCCGGGCATGTCTGCCACTGTCCTCATTGCTGCTTCCACTGAATCCGGGTTTGCGTTGTAGGCATCATTCACGACGGTGAAGCGACCGCGGTGGATTTCCATGCGCCACTGGCTTCCTGTGGCAGATTGGATCCCGCTGGTGAGCGTCCCGAAGTCGACGCCGAGCGCCTGGCCTGCAGCCACCGCCGCGGCGGAATTCAATGCCTGGTGGGCGCCGGCGACTGCGAGCCGGACCGTAGCCGATTCCCCGCCCGACCTGACGTCGAAAGTGGGAAAACCACCCGCATCGAGTACGACGTTGCCAACCCAAACATCTGCGTTGTCCTCGTGGCCGAACGTGATCGTCGGGCCGGGATGGTCCCGGTGCAGCCTGGTTTCGCCTGCGGGAAGCACCGCAACACCGTCGGTGCCCAGGGCCTCGACGAGTTCGTACTTGGCGTCGGCGAGATCGTCCGTGGTGCCAAAGGTCTCGAGATGGACTACGCCGAGGTTGGTGACCACCGAAACGTCCGGGCGGACCGCAGGCATCAGATAGCGAATGTGACCACGTCCCCGCGACCCGACCTCGGCAACCAGGTAGGAGGCGTCGGCCGGAGTGTTGAGAACGGTGAGGGGAACGCCGACTTCGTTGTTGAACGATCGCGGTGATGCCCACGCGTTGGGGAGAGCGGCGGCTAGCAGGTCCTTCGTAGACGTCTTCCCGGACGATCCGGTGATGGCGACGACGGGCATCGTCATCTCGCTGCGGGCTACCACGGCGACGTTGCGCAGCACCTCCAGCGTGTCCGCAGCGACGATGCGTGGGACACCGGTGACGTCGGTGCGGTTGGTGACGACGGCCGCAGCCCCGTTGGCAACCGCGTCGGCGACGAAGTCGTTTCCGTCGAACGACTCCCCGGCGACCGCGACGAACAGGTCACCCGGGCCGACATCGCGCGAGTCGGTCGTGACGCGGTCGATCACAACGCCCTTGTGGTCCAATGCCTCGAGACCAAGCTGGGCGGCCAAAGTGGCGAGGGAACGTCGCTTCACGAGCCACCCCCCAGCGCGGCGACTTCTGCTCTGGCAACGGCGGCGTCGTCAAATGGAATTTCGTGATCTGCGAACTCCTGCACAGGTTCGTGCCCCTTGCCGAGGATGAGGACTGCGTCACCGGGCTGTGCCATGGCGAGGGCGCGCCGGATAGCGGTGCGGCGGTCTGGCTCGAGCAATGCGTGCTGATTGGTTCCCGCCATGACCTGATCGAGGATGAGCACCGGGTCCTCGGAACGGGGGTTGTCGGTTGTCACCAGTGCGATGTCGGCAGTGCTGAGCGCGCCTCCCATGAGCGGTCGCTTCTCCCGGTCGCGATCGCCACCGGCGCCGCCGACTGCGATGACGCGACCCGCCACGAGCGGCCGGGTCTCGGCGATCACGCCCGCTATTGCATCGGGGGTGTGGGCGTAATCGACCACGATCCAGATCTCACGGTCGTTGTCGATCGTGTTGTAGCGGCCTGGGATGGGTCGCATGCCAGCGAGCCCCGCGACTGCGTGGTCGAGGTCCCAGCCCTGTTGGTCGGCGCAGGCGAGGGCGATGGCGGCATTCGCCACGTTGAACCGGCCGGCGAGCGCCGTGGCCACGCTGCGGGTTTGCCCTCCGATCACAACCGAGAAGCTGCTCCCGCTCGGCGTGTCCGCTCCGTAGGTGACACGGACATCGCATGCGGGCTCGGTGCCGACCGTCACGACCGGGATGGTCACTTCGTCGGCGAGACGCCGTCCCCAGGGGTCATCCGTCCAGATGACTGCCTTCGGTGCCCACTCTGCGGAGAAGAGCCTTGCCTTGGCCTGGAAGTAGGCCTCCATCGTGAGGTGGTAGTCCAGGTGGTCCTGCGAGAGGTTGGTGAAGGCGACGACGTCGAAGCGCGTCCCGTTGACCCGGCCCATTTCCATTGCATGCGATGACACCTCCACCGCAACGTCGGTGATCCTGCCGGCGTCGGCGATCTGGCGAAGTATCCGCTGCAAGTCGCTTGCCTCCGGGGTGGTTCGCGGTGAGACGTCGAGGTCATCGAGATTGGCGCTGACGGTTCCGATCACCGCCATGACGCGCTCGGTCATGGCCGCCAACATGTGGGCCACGGTGGTCTTGCCGTTGGTGCCGGTTATGCCGATGAGGGAGAGCGACCCCGCAGGGTCGCCGTGCACTGCGGCGGCCAGCCATCCCAACGCCTGTCTGGTGTCGGGCACGAGGAGATGGGGCAGATCTTCGGTCGGTGCCGTCGAGACTGCGGCGGCAACGGCCCCGCGTTCCATGGCCCCGGTGATGAATCGGTGCCCGTCGGCACGGGCGCCGCGGATGGCGACGTACAGGCTCCCCGGGGTCACGGATCTGCTGTCCATGTGCACATCGGACACTGCGACGTCCTGTCCGTAGAGCTCCACCGGCGAGTGCGCCGCGGCCGCCCTGGCGACATCTGTGAGCATCACCGCTGCGCGATCATTGCCCATTGCGAGCCACCCCCAACGCCTGCAGCGCGGTCTCCGCCACCTGGGCAAAGACGGGTGCGGCGGAGACGCCGCCGAACTTCAACTCGGCCGTTGTGCCGTCCTCATCGATCTCACCCTGCGGGGAGTCGAGAACCACTGCGATGACTATCTCTGGATCGTCGATCGGTGCGATGCCGATGAACGAGGAGATTCGATCGTCCTCGCTGTAGATGCCTTCCTCGTACAGGAACTTCTCCGTGGTTCCGGTCTTGCCGCCGATTGCGTAGCCCTCGAGAGCGGCCCGGCTGCCCGTGCCCTGCTCGACCACTGCCTGGAGCAGCTCGCGCATCTGCCGGGCCGTCTCCTGTTGTAACACCGGGCGCTGGCTGGGCACCGTGACGTCGAGAGACCCGTCGGGTTGGATCATCTCGCTGACGATGTGGGGCTCCACCCAGACGCCGTCGTTGGCGATCGTTCCGAATAGCGCAGCCATTTGTAGGGCGGTGACGTCAACCCGATAGCCAATGGCGGTGGATGCTCCTGCTGTCGCCGAAACCCAGTCGGCGACGGGTCGCAACAGGCCCGGGACCTCACCCGGGATGTCCTCCCCCGCTACGTGGCCGAGACCAAACGCCTCCAGGTATTGATAGTGCAGATCGTTGCCGAGCATCTCTTGGATTTGGATCGTGCCGACGTTGGACGAGGTCGTGATGATCTCCGCCACGCTCATGTGCCGCCCCTCGACCCGCTTCACGTCGGTGTACGGCTCCTCCTTGCCCTCGACCTCGTACTCGGCGGGCACCCACCATGTGTCCTCCGGGGTCACGATCCCCTGATCGAGCGCGGCCGCAACGGTGACGACCTTGAGAGTCGAGCCCGGCTCGTAGACGTCGGTCACCGCCCGATTGCGCACCGCGGCCGGGTCGATCGAATCCCGGTTGTTCGGGTTGAACGTGGGTGCGGTTGCCATCGCCAGGATCTCCCCGGTCCTCGGGTTGAGAACCACGATCGTGGCCGATGATGCGCCGGTGTCCGTGAGCGCCTGGGAGGCTGCCTGCTGCGCCACGTACTGGATCTCGCGGTCGATCGTCGTGCGGATGTCGACACCGGGGATGGCCGGCTGGATGAGCAGCTCCCCGAGAGGGATCGGGTTGCCGTCGGGGTCGCGCTCGAGGATCTGGGTACCCGGTGTGCCCGTGAGAAACTCGTCGTAGGCGGCCTCGAGGCCCTCGAGACCGTCCTGAGTGTCCTGCTGGACGAATCCGAGCACCTGGGAAGCCAGGTTCCCGGACGGATAGACGCGGTACGGCTCCTTCTCGAAGAAGATCCCGTCGATGTCGTACTCCTCGATCACGGCTGCAACCTGCGCCGCTCTGGCCGCATCCAGGTAGCGAGCCACGTAGGTGTACCTCGAGTCTGGCTGGCTGAGACGGGCGGTCAGATCGGCGACCTCGCCGTCTACTAACGGTGCGAGGAGCGCCGCGGTTCCCGCCGGGTCGGCGACGAGCAGAGGATCGGCGACCACCGTTTGCAGGTCGACGGTGACGGCGAGCTCGATCCCATCACGATCGAAGATCGTTCCCCGTCTTGCGGCCTTCTCCTCCACACGGATGCGCTGGTCTTCACCGTCCGCAACGAAGGTGGCGGCCTCGACGACTTGCACCTGGAACAAGCGATATCCGATGCCGGCCCAAGCCAGGACAAAGACAACGCCTACGAGAACAACTCGCAGGTCGCGGAGGCGCCATGTTGGGCGCAGCATGTCAGCACCCTGGCGGAGCCGGGAGCCCGATGCCTCCCAGGCCGCCAGCGATCGGCCGAACATCAAACACGTAGGAGCGACACTTCACCAGGGGTTCCCGCCTCTCGCGCCTGGTCATGGCTGTGCGCTCAGGATCGCCTTCAGTTGCGCCCACCGGTAGTCGGGGCTGAGTTCGTCGACGCGGACCACCGGGACGGAAAGGGCGACTCTCTCTTCGGGATAAACCATGCCGAGGTCGGCGATGTGCTCGTCGAGGGCCGCAGGATCTTGGATCTGGGCCAGCTCGTAGCGAAGCTGCCAATGCAGCTGCTCTTGGACTGCGATCTGCTCCTCGAGCTCCTGGATCTCGAACGCCGAGTGGTCAAGCGAGATACGGGAATAGATGAGACCGAAGAACGCCACCGTCACGGCGAGCGCAAAGATCACCCAGTGGCTGATCTTGGTGCGGCGGGGCCGACCTGCCCCGGGGATCACCTCGAGGGCCGGTTGCGCGGCGGAGTTCTCTTGGGCGAGCGTCATGAGTCCACCTTCTCAACGACACGCAGCAGGGCGGAGCGAGCGCGTGGGTTGGTCGCAATCTCGGCCGGCGTGGGCCGCAGTGGTTTGCGGACGGGCAGCCGAAGCTCGGCCACCCGCCCACAGGTGCACACGGGGAAGTCGGGGGGACATTCGCACCCGGCAGTACCGGCGGCGAAGCGTCTCTTGACAATGCGGTCCTCGAGAGAGTGGTAGGCAATCACCAGCACCCTCCCGCCGGGACGCGTCCAACGGATCGCTGCCTCAAGACCAAGCTCGAGCGAGCCCAGTTCGTCGTTGACAGCGATCCTGATGGCCTGGAAAACCTTCTTGGCGGGGTGTTTGCGGCGGCGAACCGCAGCGGGGAGAGACTCTGCGACCACGTCGGCAAGTTGTTCCGTATCCGTGATGGGTCGTGCGGCAACGATGGCTCGGGCAACTCGCCGAGCCATGCGCTCTTCTCCGTATCGCCAGAGGATGTCAGCGATGTCATCCACCGGCCACTCGTTGACGATTGTGTCTGCCCCGAGTTCGGCGTCGCGGTCCATGCGCATGTCGACAGGTCCGCGACGCCGATAGGAGAACCCACGCTCGGGCTCATCGAGTTGGTGGGAGGAGACACCAATGTCGAAGAGGAATCCATCGATGCAGGGAGTGCCATCAGCGGTCTCCTCCTGACAGATCTCTTCTGCGATCTGGTCGAGAGTGGCGAAGTTGGCCTTGATCAGACGCACCGCGTCGCCGGCCGGGCCCTGTGCTATCGCGTCGGGATCCTGGTCGATCGCCACGACCCTGAGTTCGGGGAACGCCTCCAGCAACGCTTGAGTGTGTCCCCCGCCCCCGTAGGTGGCGTCGACTATCAGCCGCGGCGAGACCGGTCGCAGCTGCGCCACGACCTCGTCGGCCATGACCGGCAGGTGGTACGGGCTCTGAACCATGGTCAGCCCCTCGGAGCGCTGGCGCCAAAGTGGAAGCGGGCGGAGTAAGGGGCCTCCCAATTGGCATCCGAGGGACTGACCGTGGGCCAGAACCGGTTTCTGGTACAAACGACGGGTGGCGGGTCATAGCTCCTCACCGCCGGTCCCGATCGGGTCTTCGATGTTCTGGAAGTACTCGCCGGAGATCTCCTTCTCCCCTGCCCAGACCTCGGTGGCCCAGACTTCGACGACCTCACCTTGACCAAGCACGGTGACGTCCTTTTCGAGTTGCGCCCACTGCCGGAGGGCTTCGGAGATGGGAACCCGGCCTTGCTTGTCCGGGGTGACCTCGGTTCCGGCGCCGAGAAACGTACGACGGTAGAGCCGCCCGTCCCGGTCGGTTGACGGAAGGTTGGTGACCCGTTGGTACTCCCTCTGAAACGCATCGGGAGTCCAGACCGTGAGACATCCTTCCTGGCCGGGGGTGACGTAACAGCCGTCCTCGAGCTTGGCCCGGAACTTGCGCGGCATCACGAGACGCCCCTTGGCGTCAAGTGTGTGCTCGTACGTCCCCAGAAACATGGAAAACGCTCTCCATCTACGTCATCATCTCCCACTGCGTGCCACCCTAACCCACTTCGCGCCACAATTCAACCCAGAACGACCCCTATTCGCCCCCAGGAACCACAAATAGGACGATCGACCCACCCCGGGCCCCCACCGACGGTCGGATACCCTGTCGTCCACCACTCATGACGTCCCTTTTCAGAGAGCAAGCACTGGCGTACCGGCTGCGGGCGAATCACCTCTCCGGCGAGCGGTTGCCGGCGGGTTCGCTGGCGCTTGCGGCGGCCAGCGGTCTCCAGGACGGATCCCCCCGGTCGGCTCTGCTGTCGTTGGCCGCCCGGGTGGACGGTGTCGGCGTTGATGACTGGCGAGCGGAGGGTCTTGCCCAGGTGTTCGGCCCTCGTGGGGCGATCTACGTCGTCCCTGAGTCGGACATAGGGGTGTTCACCCGTGGGCTGCTTCCCCGTGACCCCGATCGGATTGCCCGGCTCGAGGAGATCGCCGCACGGGCACATGCCGTGCTCGCCGGGGGCTCGCTACGGCAGACGGACTTGCTGGAGAGGCTGCCCGGCGTGGACGGCCGTGAGCTTCGTTGGGCGGCAACATTGGGGACGCTCGTTCCGGTGTGGGACACGGTGGACACGATCGTCCATGCTGCCCCCGAGCCGAAGATCGGACTCGAGGAGGCTCGCCTCGAGCTGACACGGCGATTCTTCAGGTACCTCGGCCCGGCACAGGTGACGGACCTGCAGCGGTGGCTGGCCGGCTCCCGTGCTGACGCGGCGGCAACGGTGGCGGCCCTGGGCGATGAGGTGCTCGAGGTGGCGGTTGCGGGCCGGTCTTGTCTCGCTCTCGCCACGTCGCTGCCGAGGGCGGACGACGGGCTCGATCCCGACCAGGTGTTGCTGCTGCCCCCGGATGACGTCTACATCAGTCGCATGGTGAAGCAGTTGCTCGTTCCGGACTCGTCGCGGGCGAGGCGGCTCTGGCCCCAAGCTCCCCCACCCGGTGCGTTGATCGTTGGCGGCGAGGTGTGCGGCACCTGGCGCCGCCGCCAGGGCCGGGTCGAGATCACAGTATGGCCGGAGGCCCGAGTAGCAGAGCGCCACCGCCTGCGCGCCGAGTCGATCGCCGCCGGCTGGCCGCTCGGCACAACGATCGAGGTGACCTGGGTTGCCCCCGACGTCTGACGATCCGAGGGCGGACTCGCCCACCGGCCGTCGCGCGGGGTCATGGTGTTGGGATCAGCGCCTCGGTGCCCCCAGCTATGGCGGCCGGCCGCTGGTGGTGTAGCGATGTCGCAAAGGGCTGGTGAAGAGGATGTCGCCACCGTCGACCATCTTGTAGCTCCAACCGAAGACATGACGGATGCGATGGTGGTGGCGGCAGAGCGGTCCGAGATCGTCGCTACACGTGAGCCGCCGCTCCGACCACGGAACCCGATGGTCGATGTCACAATCGACTGAGGGCATACGACAGCCGGGATGGACACAGGTCTTGTAGAGGGTTTCGACCTTGCGTCGTTGCGGGGCGGTGGGCCGTCTTCTGACGATGCCACCGTCGATGGGCAGCCCGGTTTCGGGATCGCGCAGTGTCCAGCGCCACTCGCCGTTCACCTGGTGCTCGGCGGTCTGGCGAGCAATGTCGGCAATCACCGGGCCGTAGCCGTTCAGATGTCCCGAGTGGTCATCGAGACCGGCGAGGGTGGTGAGATCCACGTCGATGTTCACGCCACCCGAGCCGGAAGCGTCTTCCCCCGGCTTGGAGGACCGTTGCCGGAGAAGGTCGAGGAAGATGTCGACCCTCAGCTGATCCATGGTGCGAGGGTCGCCGAGGTTGCGGAGCCTGATCGCTTTGCGGTGGACCCGTCGCTTGATCGCCTGCGCAACGTGGGGCGGTACGTCGAGCCCCATCAGATTCGCCGTGCCGGAGTCGTTGGCTTCGACGACGAGGCGCCGGTCCGCCAGCGCCCATTCGTAGCGGTCCTCCATGTCGGCGGGATTGACATCGATGCACAGCTTGCGCACACGCTCTCGGAGCTGCCCGGTCGTCAACTGAGGGGCGTCGTCGAGGACCGTATCGACAACTGTCCGGGCGGTGGTCTCGGGAACGTGGAGGGTGCCGTCGACCAACACCCGCGCTCGGCGAAAGTCGATACGACCGAAGAGAAATGCGTTGAACACCTCCGGTACGCGGCGGGTGAGATCGAGGGCGAAGCGCGTCTCCCATTCCGCCGACCGTCTGGTGAGCCGAAGGGCAGCCCCGATCTCCGCCCCCGCACCTTCCGCCGCCTCGGACGCCTGGCCCATACTCTCGCTCTCGGGGTCCTCGTAGGCCGCGACGATCCGCTCCATCGTCCAGTAGGAGGCGGCTTGGTAATGCGAGGCCTGCCGCTGCTGCGCCCGGAGGACCCTGACGAGATCGTGAGGCGACAGTCGCTCGTAGTCGAGCGTTGCCAAGAGAGCCCCAAGCTCGGCGCCTGGGGTCATGGTCTCCAGACTCTCTGGAACCGACGATGCGTTAGGATCGAACATATGTTCGATTGTAGAGGCTGGGTATGACAATAACTAGGGGTTCGGGAAGGTCGGGGCGCCGACCGATAACGCTGAGTCTCCCCCTTGTACACACGAGTCAAGTCACGAACCGCTTGTCAGCCTCGGCCCCAACCAAACCTGGAATCGGATGTCGGGAAGACAGCGCCACGGGCGCCCCGGCTCCGCTGCCTCATCAGATAGAGTCTGGGTTGATCCGCAGTTCACGCGATTTCCTGGAGTCACGCATGGCCACAAAGCCGCAGCAAAGCAAACACCCGATCTACAAGTTCAGCTTTGCCAGCGTCTATCCCCACTACGTGACCAAGGCTGAGAAGAAGGGACGCACGCAAGCCGAGGTTGACGAGCTCATCCGCTGGCTCACCGGCTACACCCAACGACAGCTTCAATCGCAACTCCGCAAGGAAACGGACTTCGAGACGTTCCTCTCGGAAGCACCGGAGATGAACCCGAACCGCAACCTCATCACCGGCGTCGTCTGCGGCGTGCGAGTGGAAGATGTCGAGGAGCCCACCATGCGGGAGATCCGCTACCTCGACAAGCTCGTAGACGAGCTGGCGAGGGGGAAGGCGATGGAGAAGATCCTCCGAAGCGCGTAGTCGGCCGTCCCGAGCTTCCATGCTGTTGCTCTGTGCCCACTCTCACGGCTTCCGGCGGAGCTGAGGCCGATATCTTGGCACGAGCAACGCAAGAACGGGAGGGGTAGCGCTCAGCGACGGGCCACAAAGACGTACTCACCGCTGTCGTCATCGAGCGGTTCCCCGGCGAATCCGCCGTAGAGAGCTTCGAGGCGTAGGCCGGCGACGTCGAGGAGCCCCAGCCATTCGTTCTTGGTTGCCCACCAGAGCGACCCGGTTCCACCTTCGTCCAGGGTGACGTCGACCCGGTTCTCACCGATGCTGACGTAGCTCGTGTGCGGCAGCGGCGTGTCGACATGCTGGCCGTCGAAGGCGGATGCAACGCGATGGTCGAAAGCGAACGCGTTCCACGCGAAGCGGCCGTTGGGCCGAAGCGATGCCGCGACCCGCTCAAAGCAACGCCGCCGATCCGCCCACGTGGGCAAATGCAGCAGAGACCGCCCCGGGCAGTAGATCAAGGCCGCAGGCTCCTCGAGTTCGAACTCCCGCATGTCCCCCTCACGCAGGTCGAGCTCCACTCCCTCCTCAGCTGCGCGCATGCGAGCCTCAGCGAGCATGCCCGGCGAAGAGTCGATCCCGATCACACGTCGGCCTGTTGCCTGAGCAACCGGGATCGCAACGCGCCCGGTGCCAACTGCGAGTTCGACCAGCGGCCCGTCAGCATCACGGGCGAGCCCTACATAGAACGGGATGTCCTCAGTGGCGCCAGAGGTCCATACCCCGTATCGGTCTGCCCAGGCGTCGTACCAGCTTGCCATCGCAACACCAATCTAGAGCAGACGAGGCGGCGATCGCCTTTCCGGCGTTGCTGAGGCCGATATTTCGGCACCAGCAACGCAAGAACCGAGGGAGAGGCCTCGGCACCGTCACCCGGGCCACACGGTGAGTAGGTTTGGACAGAGAGTTTGCGCACGGCCAATCCGACCGGAGGGAGATCCTGTCATGCATCCGAATGCGCAATTAGTGGTCCGCGGTTTCCAGGCGTTCGCCGAGGGCGATATGGCCACGCTGCGGGGCCTGTTCGCCGATGACGCCACCTGGCATCTGAGCGGTCGCAACAAGTGGAGCGGCGACTACACGGGACCCGACGAGATCCTCCAGTACATGAGTGGTGTCGCGGGGGAAATCACCATCAACAACGAGCTGCACGCGGTCCTCGCCGACGACGACCACGTTGTCGCGCTGGTCAACACCTCATCGAGCCGGGAGGGTGAGACCTACAGCGGCAACAACGTGTATGTGTTCCACGTTGGTGACGGCAAGGTCACAGAGGCCTGGGTCGTCCCGCGCGACCAATACGCCCAAGACGAGTTCTGGGCCGGCTGACACACGACACGGCACACCGAACCACGAGCAGTGCGGGCCTCGCTTGCCATTCCGACGACCTGCTATTGAAATGCCCGCATGCAATCCGCATTGCTCCTCGCCTACATCGGGACGGTCGCAGTCCTGGCGTTGACGCCCGGGCCGAGCGTCATGCTCGGCTCGGCCCACGGCCTGCGCTACGGCGCCGTCGGGACGTTGCCCACCATCGCCGGTGACCTCTCGGCGAACACGCTCCAGATGCTCGCTGCGGCGCTCGGATTGGGTGCGGTGATAACCCGCTCGGCGACCACCTTCACGGTCATCAAGTGGGCCGGAGTGGCCTACCTGGCATGGATGGGCATCAACCATCTTCGCCACGCCAGGAGGGACTTGGCCGGGCCCGCCGACACCCCGACGAGCTCCAGATGGCTGCGCTTCAGCCACGGCTTCGTCACCTCGGCGAGCAACCCCAAGGCGATCGTGTTCTTCGCTGCGTTGTTCCCGCAGTTCGTCAGCACCTCGGCCGGTAGCGCGCCCATTGCATTCCAGTTCCTCGTGCTCGGAATGGTCTTCCTCACCATCGACGGCCTCAGTGTCTTCCTCTACGCGGCAACGGCCGGGCGCCTTTCGGCATGGCTGTCACAGCGCGGGCGTGCGACCACCCAACGACGACTGACGGGGCTGGTCCTGATCGGTGCCGCGGGGCTTCTCTCCCTCAAGGGCGCCCCGGCAGAGAGCTGACCACTCCGCTAGGAGCGTTCCGCCAGTTGCTTGATCCCCAGCATCATCTTGCGGCTCATCACGAACGTGATCACCTCGATGGGAAACCGCCCGAACGCAAGACGGCTCTTCCATCCGGGCGAATAGTCGCTGCGGCCGCGGGTGATTAGTCGGCTGGTCCCGCCGGGGCCGGGCCGGACGATGAACTGCCAGGTGGACATCCCCCACGACTCCTCAGAACCGACGTCGGCAGGAGCACCAAAGAGAACGAAAGCGTTCGGCGGCTCGACGACCTCGATCCGCATCGCCGGGGCCGTGGGGTGAAGGTAGACCTCTTCACCTGGGGATGGGTTCTGGTGCTCGGGAAGGATGTCGGCGGTGTTGGTGATCTTGCACCCGACCATGTTCTCCAGCATCTGATAGGTGTAGAAGCCGCCGCGCCGCTGGCCGATCTGCGCCACCCACGGCCACACGCGCTCGGGTGGGGCATCGATGCCCATGCCCAGGGTGTACGTCCACTTCGGCGACGGAACCAGGTCGTCGCCGGGTAGCGAGTCGGTCGATTCACTGCCAATGGTCCCCCACCGCAGCCGGCTGCGACCGATGAACGGCGTTGCGATGAAGTGCCACACGATGAGCACCGCCCCTTCGAGCGCCGCCATCACGCCGGTACCCGGTGGTCGATCTGTCTTCGCCATCGATCCTCCTCGCATCGCCACGCACATCGTGCCCAACGATCCGGAGTTCCTCCAGGGCCGGATGTCCCCGCCCTGCGGCGCAAGGCCCGGGGAGTCGCGGGTAACGTCGCCACATGACTCACCCGACCAGCGACCGACCGTGGCTCCCGGACGGCTACGGCCTCCCGGCAACCGACGACGGCCTGCTCGACTGGAGCGCCGTAGAGGAACGACTCGTCGCCTCGCACCACTACTGGCTCGCAACCACCCGGCCAGACGGGCGCCCCCACGTAGTACCCCGCTGGGGGGTTTGGCTCGATGGGCGCTTCTGGTACGACGGTGCCCCGACCACCATCCACGTGCGCAACCTCAACGGTGACAACCACTGTGCGCTCCACCTCGAGGACGGCAGCGAGGCGGTGATCGTGGAAGGCCGCTCCGACGTCGCGCCACCGCCCGGCCCGGAGCTAGGGCAAAGGCTGTCAGCGGCATTCACCGAAAAGTATGCCGACCGGGGATACTCCCCCGCGGCCGACGCCTGGGATGGGCAAGACTCGGGCGGGCTGCGGGTCCTGACCCCGATCAAGGCGATGGCCTGGTTCAACTTCCCCAGCGATGTGACCCGATTCCGGTTCGCTGCCGACTGAGCTGCGCAGTGGTCGAGAGCACAGAGTCATTGCGCCCCGCCGACGCTGCGCAGGTGCGAACCCTCCTCGAGGATGCCTTCGCAGGGAGGTTTGCCGAGGCGGACTGGCAACACTGCCTCGGCGGCACCCACGTGATCCTCCGATCGCCAAATGGCCTACCGATCGCACATGCGGCGGTCGTCCTGCGAGTCATCACCGTCAACGGCACCGACTACCGCACGGGCTACGTAGAGGGAGTGGGTACGTCGCCGGACCATCAGGGCGACGGCCACGGGACCGCCGTCATGACCGAAGCCAATCGCATTATCCGCAGCCACTTTGAGCTCGGGGCCCTTGCCACCGGCGAGCACCACTTCTACGAGCGTCTTGGCTGGGAGCGGTGGGCCGGAAAGACCTACGTCGCCGACGGGAACCAACTGCGTCGGACGCCCGACGAGGACGACGGAATCATGGTGCTTCGATTTGGTCGCAGCGGCACCATCGATCTCCGGTCATCGATTGCGTGTACTGCTCGGATCGGAGACGACTGGTAGGACCGATCAACCGCACGACCGCATCGGTGGCGATCCGGTGAGCACCTCGTATGCCGCAGTTGCGTCCGCGCAGGCCGGGTTGCCGATTCGCACCAGCGCGATGGCCTCGTCCATCAGCCCCCACGCCAGTATCTCTGCCGCCTGTTCCGCCCCCCGTTCATGCCATGGGACCGATCCGTTTGACCAATGCTCCAGACCACGCACGGCCAGGAACTCGGCTTCGCCCTCCGGAGTGAGATTGGCGAGCAGCCAGGCGTGACCAAGCTCGT